>JAFRBA010000003.1 GCA_017405115.1 Kiritimatiellia bacterium | reverse complement strand
CTGGAGCGAGGCGTTCGGGTCCGCCCTGGCGGACCTGGCGCGGCGCGACAGGCGGGTAGTGGCGCTAACCGCAGGCATGAAGGACGGCACAGGGCTGGTTCAGTTCGCTGAGGAATTCCCCGACAGGTTCTACGACGTGGGAATCGCGGAGGGGCACATGGTCGCATTTGCCGCCGGCCTTGCTGCTGGCGGCATGCGCCCGATCGTCGCGGTGTACTCGACTTTCCTCCAGCGGGCCGCAGACCAGGTGATGCACGACGTGTGCATCTCGGGCCTGCCGGTCATCTTCTGCGTAGACCGGGCCGGCGTGGTGGGGACGGACGGACCGACGCACCAGGGTGTCTTCGACATAGCGATGCTCCGGTGCCTGCCCAACCTCGTCATCGGCCAGCCGTGCGACGGCGAGGACCTCGTGCGGATGCTTGCGGACGCCATTGCGCGCGGCGGCCCGACCCTGCTGCGGTATCCTCGCGGGAGCCTTCCGCCGCCGACCGGCATCGTCGGCTCCGCGCTGGCGGTCGAGGTCGAGAACCCGGGTGCGAATGTCCAGATATGGGCCACGGGCGACAGGCTGGCAACGGCGCGGGCGGTCGCCGCGAGGACGGGTGCCGGCGTAGTCTTCGCGCGCTACATCAAGCCCTTTGACGAGGCGCTGCTCCGCAGACAGCGCGCCGAGGGGAAGCGCATCGTCTCCATCGAGAACGGGTCCGCCGCGGGCGGTTTCGGAGAGGCGATAGGGGCGGACCGGCGGTTCGGCTGGCCCGATTCGTTCGTGCCGCATGGTTCTGTAGGGGATCTCGAGCGTCGCAGCGGACTCGACGCCGATTCAATAACGGAGGCGCTGGAAAATGGCTGAAATACATGGAGTGGCAGGCGAGTGGGCCCGCGTAAAGGGCTCGGTGATGGGGCTCTGGCCCCTCTTTCTGGGAGTGTTCGCCGCCGGGTTCTCGGTCGCGATGTGCATCGTGTCGGTCGGATGGGGGCTCGCGCTTCTCGTCATGTCGCTCGGTTTCGTCCTGTGGAGCCTGATGATTGGCCTCAGGCGAGTGGAGCGCTTCTTCAAGGGGGCGCGCGGGGAGGAGAGGGTGTCGGGCATCCTCAAGTCGCTTCCTGCGTCGTACCACGTCTTCAACGACTTCAACGCCGGGCGCGCCCATGTCGACCACGTTGTCGTCGGCCCCGGCGGCGTCTTCGCCGTCGAGACGAAGTTCTGGAAGGGGAAGGTGACGATCGAGGACGGCCACGTCCTTCTCGACGGACAGCTTCCGGACCGGTCGCCGATCAACCAGGTCCTGCGCGAGGCGTCGCTCGTCAAGGACGCCCTGTCCCGCGCGGGATGGATGGGTTCGGTGACGCCGGTGCTGGCGTTCGCGTCCGACACGTTCGACGCGCACAGGGCGACGCTCAAGAGCGTGATAGTGATCAATTCGTGTGAACTTAAGGCGAGCTTCGAGTCCGATCGGGTGGTTCTCCCGCGGGCGGAGCTTGAACGGCTGGTAGGCATCATGGAGAGCAACTCATGAAGGACTGCATACTCATTCTGGCAATTGGTCTGGCGTCAGCTGCGGCCGGCGCTCCGCAGGACGGTCCGGACGAGGAGTCCGAGACCCCGGCGCCGCGCCCCGCGTCGGCTGCGGTCGTGCCGCGGAACTACTACGGGAACATCGCGCGGCGGCTGGGGGACATGCTGCCGAAGTTCCATGTGCTCCAGCGGCGGCTTGACGACGAGATGTCGCAACGCGCATGGACAAACCTCGTGACGTTCTACGACTTCGACCACTCGGTGTTCCTCAAGTCCGACCTGGACGCGTTCGCCGTGCGCGAGAAGTCCCTGGACGATGAAATCCGCGCGGGCGACGTCAGCTTCGGCTTCGAGGTCTACAACCTCTATGTCGAGCGCCTCCGCGAGCGGATAGACTTCGCCACAAACCTGCTTCTGAACGCCGAGTGGGACTTCTCCGTGGACGAGTCGTACCGTGTCAAGCGCAAGGACGCGCCGTGGCCGGCCACCCGCGCCGAGGCCGAGGAGCACTGGCGCAAACGGATGAAGAACGAAGTGCTGGTCTCCCGCATATCGCGCGAATTAGACGAGGAAGAGGCGAGGAAGAAGAAGGAGCGCCGCGCCGAGGAAAAGGAGAAGGGCGGCCAGGCGGATAAGGAGGAGAAGAAGTCCGACGACGCCGATCCGCAGGAGCGCGCCGACACGCCCGAGGAGTCGCTGGTCAAGAAGTACCGCCAGTATGTCGCAGCGCTCACCGAGCCGGACGAAGAGGCCGTGCTGCAGCACTACCTCTCGGCCATCTGCCGCGCCTACGACCCCCACACCGACTACATGTCACCGACGTCCAAGGAGGACTTCGACATGGAGATGAACCTTACGCTCTGCGGCGTGGGGGCGGTTCTGTCGATGGACGACGGGGCGCTCAAGATCGTCGAGATCATGCCAGGCGGCCCCGTCGACAAGGACGGCCGCATCAAGGAGGGCGACAAGATAGTCGGCGTGCGCCAGGGCGACGGCGAGATGGAGGACGTCATGTGGCAGCCGATGAAGAAGTCCATCAAGAAAATACGCGGCAAGAAGGGCACGCGGGTCACGCTTGAGATAATACCGCGGTCCGACCCCACAGGCTCCACGAAGAAGCGCATAGAGCTTGTGCGCGACGAGATCAAGCTGGAGGACCAGGCCGCCACCGGGAGGGTCGAGCGCGTCACCATGGGCGGGATCACGCGCAGGCTCGGCTACGTATACCTGCCCGGCTTCTACGGCACGATGGACAAGCGGCCAAGCGACCCGGGGTACAGGAGCTGCGCGATGGACGTCGCCCGCTATCTGTGCGACTTCAACGCGCAGGGCACCGAGGGGCTTGTCCTCGACCTGCGCGGCAACGGCGGCGGCTCCCTGCGCGAGGCCGTCATGCTCTCGGCGCTCTTCGTGCAGTCCGGCCCGGTCGTGCAGATACGCGATGTCCGGTCCGTCGGCTGCCTGCCGATACCGCCCGGGAACCCGATTGCCTACAAGAAGCCAATCGTCGTGCTGACGGACCGCGCGAGCGCCTCGGCCTCAGAGATCGTGGCCGGGCACCTCCAGGACACCGGCCGAGCGGTCATCCTCGGCGACGCGCGGACGCATGGGAAGGGCACCGTGCAGACCGTCATGGGCATGGGCCCGGAGAGGTACGGCTCCATGAAGATCACCACCGCTCGCTTCTACCGCATAGACGGACGGTCGACCCAGGTCGCCGGCGTCTCCGCCGACGTTCACCTGGCGTCGCTCCTCGACTCCCTGGACATCGGCGAGGACAAGCTCACCTACGCCCTGCCGTTCAGCAGAATACCCCCGGCAGACTACTCCATGTCGTGGAACATGCACGACTACGTTCCGAAGCTGCAGGAGCTGTCCAGGGTCCGCACCGACGGCGACGAGCGATTCATCCGCCACCTGGCGAACGTGTCCGGGATGAAGGAGATAAGCGAGCGCGAGGACGTGTCGCTGCGCCATGACGACAGGAAGGTGCAGATGGCGGCCGACCGCAGCCTGCGCGAGCTCGACGACGAAGACGACGACGAGGATCGTCCCGCGAAGGACGACAAGAAGGGCCGCCGCCGGCGGCGCAACGAGCCGAGGGAGGACGACGTCGTCCTCGACGAGGCGTGGCGCGTGCTTTCCGACCTCATCAAGCTCAACGGCGGCGCCGAGGTCCAGGAACAGAGGGGATGGTGGTTCTGATGAAAGTCAAGTTCACAAAAATGCACGGGGCCGGCAACGATTTCGTCATGATCGACGACCGCGACGGACGCTTTCCCGGCGACTGGCGCCGCATCGCGGCGCTGGCGACGCGCAGGACGGGCGTCGGGAGCGAGGGTGTGATCATCATCCAGAACTCGCGCAAGGCCGACTTCCTGATGCGCTTCTACAACCCCGACGGGTCCGAGGCCGAGATGTGCGGCAACGGGGCGCGCTGCGCCGCCGCCTTCGCGAAGGACATAGGGGCCGTCCGCGGCGACGTCATGTGCTTCGAGACGCTTGCCGGGCTCGTCGACGCCGAGATCGTGGGCTCCAACCTGGTCAAGGTGTGGATGCCCGCGCCGCACGACCTCAAGGCCGACTTCGTAAACAGCGGCGTGCCACACAAGATCGTGCCGGTGGCGAACCTTGCGCAGACCGACGTGGAGGGCGAGGGCCGGCGCATACGCCTCTCCGACGAGTTCGCCCCCGCAGGCACCAACGTGGACTTCGTCGCGTACCACGCGCCTGGAAGCGTCGCGATGCGGACGTACGAGCGGGGGGTCGAGGCGGAGTCCGGCGCTTGCGGAACCGGCGCCGTGGCCGCGGCCGTCGTAGGGGTGGCGCAGCACGGTCTCGCCTTCCCGGTGAGGGTCAAGACGTCGTCCGGCTACGAACTGGTTGTCGACGGGGAGTTCGACGGCGAGAAGTTCTCGTCGGTCACCCTGACGGGTCCGGTGAAGAAGGTGTTCGACGGCGAGATCGATTGGGATTCGCTCGACGCCATAGCCGGGTGATGGTGTGATCTTCCGGAAGACATAAAAGGAGGGCTACGGCGACTTGGAGAAGGTGAAGGCGGCGTGATGGCGATGACATGCGACACGCGACCGACGACACTCACGACCGACAGGCGACATTGCGACAAGCGCATGTCGCAGAACGCATGTCGCTTGTCATGGCTTGCGAGCCGCGACACGCGACCTGCGACAGAAAGGAACACATGAGATGACACGAGACATTCGACACGCGGCAAGCGGGGGCGACGCGCGACAGACGACTGGTGCTCCGACGCCGGTTATCGGCAAGTCGGGCGGCTTCAGGAAGACGCTTTCCTTCGGGCTTGCCTGTCTCGTGTACTACGCCACCGAGCTTTTCTGCCGACGCAATTTCGGCCTGAAAAACGATCCCCTGGGCAAGACTTTCGGCCAGATGGTCGGCGCGGCGAGAAGCGCCAAGCAGAACATTGTCGAAGGTTCGTCGCGTGCCGGGACGAGTCGTGAAACGGAATTGCGTCTTTACGATGTCGCAAAGGGCTCCCTTGAAGAACTCGCTGGAGACTACGAGGACTTCCTGATCGCAAGGGGCGAGCTGCCATGGAGCGAAAACGACCCAAAAGCCGTCAAGGCTCGGAACCTCGAGTTCGATATCTTCGAGGCGCGCGACGACTTGCGCCACAATTTTGCCGCGCACCTAATGGAAATGCGCAAACGCTTCGCCCCGGCCATCGAGAGCGAAAACCCCGTGATCGCGGCGAACGCGCTGCTGGTCACGATTGACCGGGCATGTTCGCTGCTGCGCCGCCAGATGGATCGCCTGGGCGAGGATTTCCGCGAGCAGGGCGGCTTCACTGAGCACCTTACGAAGGTGAGGCTTGAGCATCGCCACGAGATGGCTGCCGCCGACGTCGATGCACCAAAGTGCCCGAAATGCGGCGGCCCCATGCGCAAGCAGATGGCCAAGAAGGGCGCGAACGCTGGAAATCCGTTCTGGAGCTGCGCTGCATACCCCAACTGCAACGGAACGCGGAAGTGGGAGTGGAAATGACACGCGACATGCGCGTGTCGTAACGTCGCATGTCGGCCGCGCGTGTCGGCGGTCGCTTGTCGCATGTCAAAACCAAAGCGCAACACCTTAAGGAAAACTTGCCATGACAAAGGGCGCCTACAACGAAAGCTCATACGAGAAGGCGGCCGCGTGGTGCATCTGAAGCTCTCGCAAAGCGCCCAATGAGACCCGCGAAATGTGGTATAATACAGTTAAATGAATAAGGGACAAAACGGGGGATCCATGAGGAAGGGAATCATACTTGCCGGCGGCGCGGGGACGCGCCTCCATCCGCTCACTAAGGTCGTGTCGAAGCAGCTGCTGCCCGTCTACGACAAGCCGATGATCTACTATCCGCTCTCCACGCTGATGCTCGCCGGCATCCGCGACGTGCTGATAATATCGACGCCAGCAGACCTGCCGATGTTCGAGCGGCTGCTCGGCGACGGCTCCGATCTCGGTATGAAGTTCTCCTACAAGGTGCAGGAGGTCCCGAACGGCCTCGCGCAGGCGTTCGTGCTGGGGCGCGAGTTCATCGGCGGGGACGACGCATGCCTCGTGCTCGGCGACAACATCTTCTACGGGGCGGACCTTCCGCGTCTCCTCAGGGCCGCGAACGCCTCTCCGTCGCCCACGGTGTTCGGCTACCGCGTAGCCGACCCCGAGCGCTACGGCGTCGTCGAGTTCGACGAGGCGGGCAACGCCGTCTCGCTCGAGGAGAAGCCGGCGAAACCGAAGTCCAACTACGCCGTCGTGGGTCTCTACTTCTACCCGAACTCGGTTGTGGACATCGCGGCCGGCCTTAAGCCGTCGGCGCGCGGCGAGTATGAGATAACGGACGTCAACCGCGAGTACCTGCGGCGCGGCGAGCTGAAGGTCGAGGTGATGAGCCGCGGCTTCGCCTGGCTCGACACCGGCACGCACCAGTCGCTTGCCGACGCCACCAACTTCGTGCGCGCCATCATCGAGCGCCAGGGCCTCCAGATGAGCTGCATCGAGGAGATCGCCTGGTGCCGCGGCTGGATAGACGACGCGCAGCTCAGGAAGCTTGCCGACGGCTACGGCAAGTCGTCATACGGGCAGTACCTCAAGAACCTCGTCGGATGAAGGAGTGTCGCATGAAGAATCTCATGGTCATGCCATTGGTCGTCGCGCTTGTCGCGGCGCAAGGCTGCGTCCATTGCGGAGAACAGTCCGGAAAGTGGCCGAAGCCCCCGCCGATCCCGCGCGAGAAGGGGCTCTACCGTTCGCAGATACACCGCGGCGGAGGCGCCAACACGCGCCCGGACAACGCGCTGGAGACCTTCCTCTGGTGCTGGGGGCTGGGCTTTGCGCCCGAGGCCGACGCGCGCATGACGAAGGACGGCGTTGCCATCGCCATGCACGACGGCAACCTTAAGCGCGTGGGGCGCGGCATCTCCCCCGAGCTGGCGGCGGCCGATATAAAGAACCTCACGTGGGCCGAGGTGCGCGACGTCGACACGGGCTCGTATCTCGGGCCGCAGTATTCCACGACGCGCCTCGCGACGATGGAGACCGTGTTCGCCGCAATGCGCGGACGGCCGGAGCGGCTTCTGTACGTGGACGAGAAGGGCGCCCCGCCGGAGGTCATCGCCGAGCTCGCAGACCGTTACGGAGTCATCGAGCAGACGTACTACTGCTCGCCCGACTGGCACAGGGTGGTCGCCTGGCGTAAGGTCGCGCCGAAAGGCCGTTCGATGGTGTGGCTCGGGGCCTGGCCCCGTGACAACTCGCCGGAAGAGGTCGCCCGCAGCGAGGAATTCGTGCAGAAGCGGCTGGACGAAATGGCCGCCACCGGGTTCAACGGCATCGACCAGGTGCAGATACACGTGCGCACCGATCTGACGCGGAAAGACCCGTTCTGCCCGTCCACGCCGTTCATAAGGAAGGCGATCGACATGATGCACCGATACGGCGTGACCGTGAACGGGGTTACGTGGACGGAGGGCACGAACGCCGAAGTGCACAAACGCATGTGGGACATCGGCTTCGACCATTTCACCAGCGACTATCCAGAGTTCTTCGCAGAGTTCGCAAAGACCATCAGAAAGGATTAAGAGATGAGGGCACTTCCTGGAACGATTCTGGCGGCGACGTCGCTCGCCCTGGGCCTGCATGCGGAAACGCTTTCATGGGGCGCACGCGAAGAGCATCCCGCCGTGGTCAACCCAGTCATGGGCAACGACCCGGCGAATGTCATATCCCTGCGCGGCGAGTGGGAGTTCGTGGCGCGTCCGATGAACAGGCCGCTGCGCAATGGCGTATGGGGCCGGTTCTACCAGGAGACGAACTGGCCTGGCTCTCGCGCCATCTCGGTGCCGGGATGCTGGGAGGCGCAGGGCGTGGGCGAGCCCGGCATGGGCGAGTGCTGGGTTCCGAAATGGGACAACAACGCAAAGCCGATCCGCCACAAGTACATCGGCGACGGGTGGTACAGGAAGACGGTGACGATTCCCGCCGCGTGGAAGGGGCGGCGCATCTGGCTGAAGGTCGGCGGCGTGAAGTCCTGCGGATGGTTTTGGGTGAACGACCGCCAGGTCGCGCTCGTCGACAACTACTGCGGCACCTACAAGTACGAGATAACCGACCTCGTCACGCCCGGCTCTAACGCCACCGTGGTGGCGCAGGTCAACAACGTCCGTCCGTCCCGCAAGGGCCTGATGAGCGCGATGCACCGCTGGGGCGGCATCTACCGCGACGTGGAGATCGAGGCGACGCCGCAGACGTTCATCGACGACGCATGGGTGCGTGGCCTGTTTGACGAGAAGGCGGCGGAGGTTCATGTGGAGATCGACGGTTTGGGTTCGCCGTCAGCGCGTGAGGACACGCGCCCTCCCGACGCGGCGGTTTCATCGAAACCGCCCTACCAGATCCGCGTCACAATCGACGGCCAGACCGTCGAGCAACCTCTCAAACCTCTCAAACCTCTCAAACCTTTCAAACCTCTCAAACTTCCCCTCCGGAACTTCCGTCCCTGGTCTCCGGAGCATCCTAACCTCTACACGGCGCAGGTGGACCTCGTCGAGAACGGGCAGGTGATCCACGTCCGGCGGGAGCGCTTCGGCGTGCGCAAGTTCGAAGTCCGAGGGACGGAGTTCTTCCTCAACGGCAAGCCGTTCTACGTGCGGGGCTTCGGCGACGACCATGTGTATCCGCTCAGCGGAATCACCCCTGCCGACCGCGACGTGCACCGGGCTCACCTTGGGAAGGCCCGCGCCGCCGGCTTCAACTTCGTGCGCCTCCACACGCATTGCGAACTGCCCGAATACTTCGAGGCCGCCGACGAGCTCGGTGTGATGATTCAGCCGGAGCTGCCGTACTACAGCGACGTGGCCGCCGAGGACTTCTCCTTCGACCCCGGGCGCGACGTTACGGAGCTGTGGCGGAACTATCGCCGCCACCCGTCGTTCGCCGTCTACTCCATGGGGAACGAGGGCTCGTTCGGCCCGGGCCTCGACGCGGCGCTGCACCGCTACGTCAAGACGATGGACCCAGACAGGCTGAAGATTAACCAGGACAGCAACCAGGGTTTCATCAATCCGCCGGACGCCGCCGACTACTGCGGCGGGCCGATAAAGGAATGGCCTCGGGGCTCGGTCCGCCCGGATCGTCCCTTCGTGACGCACGAATACCTGAACCTCTGCATAAAGCTCGATGCCCGTAGCGAAGGCGACTACACGGGCGTGTGGCTTCCGCCGGCTACGCGCGAAGCGCGCGCGGCGTGGCTCGCGAAGGCCGGGCTGGACGCCGCGTGGGGCGACCGCCTGCAGGACGCGCAGCACGCACTGCAGCGCCACTACCAGAAGGTCGGCGTGGAATGGGCGCGCAAGGACCCCTATTGCGACGGCTACAGCTTCTGGACGATCGTGGACGTCGTCGTGGAGCAAGGCGAATCGTACACCGCGCAGGGGCTCTTCGACCCGTTCTGGCGCCAGAAGCGCGGTGGATTCTCCGCGGAGGAGTTCGCGGTCTTCAATTCGCCTTCGTGCATTCTGCTGGATGCGCCGGACGAAAACCGAGTGTTCACGTCGGGCGAATCGCTTGCGGTAGACTTCCTCTTCGCGCACTACGGAGAGGCTGCGCTTCAGGATGCGGCGCTGGAGTGGAACCTGGAATTGGGAGGGCGGCTGTCCCCAGCCGCCGACACGGTGCGTGAGGACACGCGCCCTCCCGTGCGTGGCCGCGTTTCCGTCGGCGACATCCCGCTTGGACCTGTCAGGAAGATTGCATCGCAGAAGATCGTCTTCCCATCTGTTAAAAAGCCTGTCAAGGCGAAGCTCTCGGCGCGTGTCGGCAGTGTTTCAAACTCATGGGACTTCTGGGTGTTTCCGCCGCGCGCGCGGCGCGACGGACGGGACCTTGCCGTCGCACCGTCGCTTAGCAGTTCCATTGGCAGGCTGTACGGCGGGTTCGCGGTGCTGGGCACGCCCGAGGCGTCCGGAGCGAAGGTCGTCGTGGCCGAAGCAGGTTCGCCGGAGGCGGAGAAGGCGATTGCCGAAGGCCGTAGGGTTGTGGCCATAGGGGAGGCGAAGCGTGTGCCGAACGTCAGGCTCGGCTGGTGGTGGATGGGCACGCAGGTCGGAACTGCGATCCTCGACCACCCGGTGTTCGCGGGCCTGCCGCACGAAGGCCACATGTCGCCGTTGGTGTTCCGCATCGTCGGCGAAGGCCTTCCGCTGCGCGGGGCGGGACGGGAAGGGAAGGACCTGCTGATGGTCGGCGAAGGCGGCCAGGACTGCTTTGCCTACGTTGCGCTGCGACGCGGCGGCGGGGGTCTTGCCGTTGAGAGCTTCGGTCTCGACCTTGTCTCCGGCAAGCCGGAGGGAACGGCCATCCTAGACGGGATGATCGACTTCACCCGCAGTCATTGACTCTCGGCAGGGGAGCGGAAAGGGCTCGTCCGCAGTTTCCCAAAACGACAGAGGAGAATGGATAATCGCCATGACGAAGCGCAAGGCAGTCTTATACGTGACGCTGTTCATGGCGGCTGTAGTTCTTTGGTGCTTCATGCACAGCGAGCGGATGCAGATCAAGCGTGTGTTCGCGGACATGGAGAGTCTCGCGGCTAAGGAGCCTGGCGAATCCGTGATGGAATGTGCCGCGAAGTCCCGGGCTCTCGCACGCCATTTCAAGGACGGGTGTGCAATCATAGACCTTTGCCATGGTCTCAAGGCATCCTATTCACGCGAGGACATTGCTGGCGGTCTGATGGCGTTCAGATCCAGGGCGACGAAGATTGCCGTAGCGTTCCACGAACTTGAAGTAAGCGTTGATGGTGCTGAAGCACGAGTCGAGGGCTGGATTGACTACTCAGGGACCGAGGCGACGTGGCCAAGGTACGAACGAAAGTCCGAGAAGTTTCTTGCGCACCTTGAAAAGAGCGACGGAGAATGGCTCATTTCAAGAATCAAGGCTCCTTAAACCGACTCGCCGTGCCTATTACGGCATCTCGACTTTAACCTTGAAGAATCTGTGCGCGGAGTTTGTCGGTGCCCATTCAACCGCATCGGTCAGGTTCGTCTTGCCGAGAACAGTGTAGACACGTTCAATGCCGTTCGTGTTCAGATTCGGCGACCAAGTGATGTACGGTATGCTATTTGATAGCGAAATGAACGCCGTGAATTGGACTAGGTCGTCGCGTTTTGGCGTTTCGCGGCTGCAAACTTCTTGATTTTCTCGCCAAGTTCGCGGACGGATTCTCCGTTATCAAAATGCCTTTGATGCCACGTTGTATAATCCTCTGGAGAACGACTCATCATCACGACGAATCGTTCAGTGTCAAGATAGCCAAAGTGGTCAACAAGAACATTGAAACATTCGGTTCGGAGCTGGTTGTCTGGAATCATTGTCATGAACGGACGATTGTAGCAGCAGTTGTCGAGATAAACGCGCATCGCTAAATTACGCCTCCACCAGCGCCGAGATAAAGGCTTTCGCCTCTTTCTCGTCGCGAATCGCTAAGTTCGCCGTTATGCTTGACACAGCCATTTCTTCACCCTGCTTTCCGTTCAAGGGCATAATGCCCTAAAGAAAAGACGAAGGTATTATCACATTTTCGCCCCCAAAAGTCAATACTGACGCGGCGCTCAAGAACTTTGATGACTACTTCGCCGGAGAGCCACTCGAAAATGAAATCTGCTATCGCTGCCTCGGTTCAGGCGGAGCGAAGAAGGGCGACTGTCCTCGCTGCGCCAATGACTGCTGTCATGGCGTCACCTGACCATCTCCGAAATTCACCACGCACCGCTCGCGGTTGCGGCGTTTACGGGTGGTCTCGGTCGCGGCGTTCACGACCGCGTAGCGCGGACAGTCGCAGCCGTGGTCGTTGATTATCCCGCAGGCCTGGAGGTGCGAATAAACCGTGACAGGTCCGAGATGCTTGAAGCCTCGCCGCCGCAGTTCCGCGCTGATGCGCTCGGACAGACCGTTTGAGGCGGGGATCAACCCGTCACCGTGCTTGTCGTAGAGTATCGTCTTGCCGTCCGAGAACGTCCAGAGCCAGCCGCTGAACGAGCCATGTTCACGACGCAGCTCTATGAAGCGCTGCGCGTTGTGGATGACGGCCTCGACCTTTCTGCGAGAGCGGATCATGCCAGGCGTTTCCAGAATGCGCTTGATGTCGGATTCTCCGTAGGCGGCGATCTTGCCGAAGTCGAAGCCATCGAAGCACGAGCGGAAAATCTCGCGCTTCTTCATCATCAGGTCCCAGCTCAGTCCGCACTGCATGACCTCCATCATGAGGTACTCGAACTGCTTGACGTCGTCGCGGACGGGCATCCCCCACTCCTCGTCGTGGTAGCGTTGCGTCACATCGGACGCGTCTCCCCAGTTGCAGTAGCTCATTCTTCGTGCGGAGCTTTGCGGTTACTTCACTTTATGGCGATGCGGTCTGCGGCGAATTCCTCGAGCGCCTTGACGCTCGACTTGATGGACGAGCCGGAGAACGCCTTGGGCGGAAGCACCTTGGAATCGGGGAGAAGGGCGGCAAAGTCGCGTCCGAGGCTCTGCATTCCCCCGCCGCCGTGCGTCTGGAACAGGCACATGGTCTTTCCTTTTAGCGCGGCGGCGTTCTGCGTGAGCCACGTGCGCACGGGCGGCGCGAGCGTGCCCCACCAGTTCGGCGAGCCAACGAAGATCATGTCGTATTTCGAGATGTCTAGCCCATCAATAGCTTTGATCGGCCTCAGCTTCTTGCCGTAGCATTCCGGCTTCGCCTCGTCGCAGCACATGTTGAAGTCGCTGTTGTATGGCGTCTCGGCCTTGATCTCGAAGGTTGTCGCTCCGGCCTTCTTCGCAATCGTCTCCGCCGCGAAGCGGGTGTTTCCGCTCCACGAGAAATAGACGACCATGCATTTCTTGTCCATCTTCTTTGTTCCTTCCTCGGCCATGCCGATGTTTCCCAGCGCCGCCGCGCCCGCAAGCGCCAGCGAGCCTTTTACGAATTCTTTTCTGTTCATGGCATTGTCTCCTTTCACTTCACTTTCATTCCGAGCTTGCGAGCGGCGGACATGAATTTCGTGTCCTTTATGCGCGGTTGTATTTCTCTTTTGGCTGCTTGCAGCGCGGACAACGCCAGTCGGCAGGCAAATCCTCGAATGCGACGCCGTCATGCTCGGACGGATCGTACACATAGCCGCACACAGAACAAACGTATTTGCCTGTCGGAGTCTTGAACACGATCTCTCCCGGAGGTATGACGGCGGGCGGATTCGCGAGATCGATCACGCGCTTCGCCTCGAGGCTTTCCAGCGCCTCCGGCGTGTGCGTGCCGAGCCAGACCGTCGGACGCGCGGCGCAGAACGCACGGCAGCGGTCGAGCGTCTCGCGGGCGGCGGCCTTGTCTTCGTAGACGACGGACAGCCTGTTCTCGTAGAAAGCCACGTCGGTGTAGGTGACGTCGCCGTGGATGAGGTAGAAAAGCCCGTCGGACTCAACCGCGACGATGCAGTTGCCGTTCGTGTGCCCGGGCGCGGAAATATACGTCACGCCGTCCGCGATGCGCTGCGACGCCGGGAACTCGTAGAAGGGGCCATCCTGGAACGTCGCCACGGTCGGGTTGAACGGCTTGATCTCGTCAGATTCAGCCTCGGCAGCCGAGCAGATGATCTGCGCGTTCGGAAAGAAGCGCAGTGCGCCCGTGTGGTCGGCGTGCTTGTGGGTGATGAGGATCTTCGAGACCTGCTCCGGCTTGTAGCCAAGGTCGGCAAGCGCCTCGATGTACGGCTTGATTTTCTTGCCGACATAGATTGTCGCGTCCTCCGTCGGTTCGCCAAACGGGAAGTCCTCGGGAACGCCCGTATCGACGAGGATGACTTCGCTCCCTGTGTCGATCACCCAGTTCTGGAGGCACGAGCGGTACTTGACCGCAGGGTCGAGTCCTTCCGCACCCTCTCCTCCAAGGGCGAACGGGCGGGTCATGAAGCCGTTTTCGGCAAAACGAACTGGCTTTATCGCTATGCTCATTTTTATAGTTCCTTTCTCTGATTGTGGCAGGATAAATCAAAGCCGACTGACGAGTTGGAAAATCTTGTCGCGGGTGGCGGCAGCCTTCTGCTCGTCGATCTTCGCGGTGACGATGCCGGCATCTTCTACGCCCCAATAGCGCTGGATGCCGTGATACTCCCCGATTGCGCCGTCATAGACGTTGGGCGAATAGGAGGAGAGCAGAAGCGCCATCTTCTTCATCTTGCCCGGCTTCTGCATGTTGTAGATGCGCTGGATCGGGGCCTGGATCTGCGCGGACATCGTGAAGTAGTAGATCGGCGCAGCAAGCACAAGCACCTCTGCCTCCGCGAGAAACGGATATAACCCCTGCATGTCGTCCTTCTGGATGCACGCTCCGTTGCCCTTGCCGTGGCAGTATTCGCAGGCAAGGCAACCCGCGATCTTCTTGTGCGCGACATCGACGAGAGTCACCTTATGACCTGCCGACTCCGCAGCCTTGCGGCATTCCTCCGCCATCCAGGCGGTGTTTCCGTTCGCGCGCGGCGAACCCTGGAGAATCAGAATGTTCATCGCTTGTTTCTCTTTTCTGTTATGGGATGTTTTTGTTTTACAGGATTTACCTACATCTCGTTTTTGTTCATTTCTCGACCGATTCTTAGGCCTCTTCCTTGAACGCGCTCTTCGGCATTCCGCAGATAGGACACTTGTAGTCGTCCGGTTCGGAGCCGATGTCGCCCTCGTACTCGTAGCCGCAAAGAGGGCAGACGAATTTCTTGACGTCCAGCTTCTGCTCAAGGAACTCTGGGGCGTATTTCTCCAGTATCGCTTTCGTTACCTCGCCGTGGTGCTTTTCCTGTTCGGCAAACTCGTTGACAGCCTCCGCCGCCTCCGGAATGCCCATGTCCGAGAGCTTTTGAGCGAGTGCGCCGAGGTTCGCCTCGCCCTTGAACTCCGCCTTGGAGAGCCCCTTGACAAGCTTCCAGAACGCATCCTTGTCGATGGGGTACTTGCCGTTCAGCGTCGCGTAGAACCCGGCATGGTTCGTCTCCTGGTTGCCGAGTTCGATGAACTCCTTTGCGACGTCGGCATAGCCGTGGTGTTCGGCGATGCGCGCGAGCGCATAGTACATTCCGCCGCCCATCGCCTCGCCAGCGGCGAGCTGGGCAATCGTCTTTTCAAGGGGCGTCCCCTTCGTCTTTCCGTGGATGTTCATTTTTGTTTCCCTTTCTTGATTAAGCTTAAACACAGCAGTTGCGTGCTATGTTTTGCCGATATTATGAGGACTGCCGCAGTGCCTTTTCAACCTCCGCTTCTATGGCCGAAAGCGGGGCGGTAGGCTCGAAGCGGCGGACAATGCGCCCATCGCGTCCGATGAGGAACTTGGTGAAGTTCCACTTGATGGAGGGCGTCTTCGCGAAGTCCGGATCGGCTTCAGCCAGCAGCTTCTCGAGGGTCGTCGCGAATTTGCCGTCTTGCGGAAATCCCTCGAACTTCGAGTTTTCCGTGAGGAACCTGAAAAGCGGCGCGGCATTGTCTCCATTTACGTCAACCTTTGCAAACCGTGGAAATGCCGTCTTGTAGTACACGACGCAGAACGTGTGTATCTCATCGTCGGTGCCGGGCGCCTGCTGGCCGAACTGATTGCAGGGGAAGTCCAGAATCTCAAAGCCCTTGTCCTTGTGCTGGTCGTACATCCATTCAAGGCCTTCGTACTGCGGCGTGAAGCCGCAGCGGGTGGCAGTGTTCACAATAAGCAGAACCTTGCCTTTGTAGTCCGCGAGCGACACGTCCTCGCCCTGGCGTCCCTTGACGGTAAATTGATAGACGGTATTCGTTTCCATGTGTGTCTCCTTTGTTTTGGCGATGCCCTATGCGAGCGTCGCAAGTGTTGTGGTTAGAACCAAAAGTAGTTTCATTGACTTGGCCTTCGATGGCATTAGGCTTGCTCTTCGGTCGGCCTTGCGGCGTAGTCGATGGTCACGCCGATGCCGAAGTGGACGTAGTAGTCAGGATTTCCGGCGACCGGAATCCAGAAAGTGGTCATGCGCGGGGTGGTCTCCGTCTTCTCCGTGTAAAGCCACGTCGTCGTGCCGACCTTGCGCATCTGCGCCTGGCGGCAGAGGCCAGCCTTCAGCCCGGGGCACCCCTGCGCGCAGACGACGCCAGGCTTGCGGCCGTAGCGCTCGCACGCCGGATTGACCGCGACCACGCGGTACGTCTTGTGGCACAGCTGCACGGGCTCTGGCATCCCGTCGTACATGAGGTGAAACGCCTCGCTCAGCTTCGCCTCGATCTGTTCTTGTTCTGTCACCTGGGTCTCCTTCTGCTGGGTTTGGATTTCGATGCGGACAAAAGCAAGCCGCACAAGGGCGCCGGCATGGCCGTGATGAGGAAGTCCCGGAACTTCTTCGCGGGCATGGGGCTTGGTGCCGCGATCCAAAGCGCAAGTTCGCAGACAACGCCTTCAACGTAGAAGCGCACAAGCCGCATAACGCCATCTGTAACCGCTGCCGCACCATGCCGCCGCCGTATGTAGTCGGGAATCACGGCGACTCCGTGTCGGACCAGCGTCATGCACAGGCTTTCCGGCCCTATCCTGTCACGGAACGCCCCCAGGAAAAGCGCACGGTCCGCCTCCAGCCGCTCAAGCCCGCGCAACACCCGATCCGGGAACGTCGATCCGGCAAAATCTGAGCTCATCCCCTCAAGGTAGGCATAGTCCGCCGCCGCATAGTTCCAGAATACAAGGTCGTACTTGCTCCTGAAATGATTGTAGAACGTGCGGGATGAATACCCCGCCTCGTGTACGATCTCGCTAACGGTGATCTGCTCAAAGGTCTTCGTGCGCACAACACGCCGCAACGCATTGGCGAATGCGTTGAGCATGTCCCCTTCAGGCGGCAGGGACGCGACACTTCTTTTACTGGCTGTCACATTCATAGTATACCATTTCCAATCCAAGACCTCAATTCACAAATATACCCATTTGTGAATCTCCGCGCCATGGCCAGACATTCGCATCACGCCCTGCGGGAAACTTCCTCGCCTTCATCTCGTCTTTTCATTTGCGCTTGGTCATCGTTTGATCGGATGGTCGTCGATCTGCGATTCATTCTCGGTCGCTTCGAGCTTCATGATGGCGGGGCGAAGGCCGTCGTTGCAGCTCACGATGGCGACGCCGGGCTTCTTGATCCAGTCGCCGTAGTAGAAGAGCGACTTGTCCGCGCCGTGCGCCAGCGCAAACACATACTGGTAGATCGCCTTCCACGCCTCGTCGCAGAATCCCTGCGGTTTGGCGTAGTCGGCGTAGAACACGTCTCCCGCCTTCATCATCGGACACGCTGTCAGCCCGTCGATGCCGTATTCCGCTGCAAGCTCCTTGTCGAGCGTTGTCTTTAGGATTGTGATTTTTACTTTCTTCATGTGGTCTCTCCATCAGTTCCTGCCAAGAAACGGCCCGGCTTCCCTGTCGGTGGCTTCGAGTTTGAAGTACACCGGGCGCAGCCCGTCGTTGCAGCATGTAATGACCTTGCCCGGTTCCTTCATCCACCCACCGCCGTAGAACTCGCGCACCCCGCAGGCGAGTGCGAACACGTACTGGTTGATCGTGCGCCACGCAGCGTCGCACATTCCCTTCGGGCACGTGTTCGTCGCGTAGAAAACCTGCCCCGGCTTGAGCACCGGGCAGGGTTCCAGATTCGGCACGGCGTACTCCTCCGCCAAGTCCTTCTTCAGCGAAGTTTCAAGAACTGTGATTTTTACTATTGTCATTTCAGTAACATCGGATTTCAGAAACTGCTTTATGCGCGGTTGAACTTGTCCTTGGGCTGGCGGCAGCGCGGACAGCGCCAGTCGGCGGGAAGGTCCTCGAACGCAACGCCGTCGTGCTCAGCCGGATCGTACACATAGCCGCAGACGGAGCAGACGTACTTTCCGGTCTGCGTCTTGAACACGATTTTCTCTGCGCGCTCAACCTCTCTGCACCTCTGCGTGAGATATAAAGCAGTCTCAGTTTCCTATCTACTTCGTCGCCTCGGCGTATGCCTTGTCATCCACGGGCTCGCACCATTCGTTGGACTGTTCCGTGCCAGGCACTTCGAGGGCGATGTGCTGGAACCACGAATCAGGTGAGGCACCATGCCAGTGTTTGACATTCGCAGGGATGTTCACCGTGTCGCCTTTCCTGAGACGTCGCGCGGGCTTGCCCCATTCTTGGTAGAAGCCCTCGCCCGCCGTGATTATGAGCATCTGTCCGCCGCCTGTCTTTGCGTGGTGGATGTGCCAGTTGTTGCGGCAGCCCGGCTCGAACGTGACGCCGAACGTCGGCACCTGGTCGAGCGTGAGCTTTTGGAGATAGCTGTTGCCGATGAAGTACTTGGCGTACGCGGTGTTCAGCTCGCCCACCGGAATCGGCGACCAGTCATGCGGCAGATCGGAGGGATTGCGCGGCAGCTGCACGCGCCGTACGATTTCCGCCGCCTGCGCGTCGGTAACACCGTTGTTCTTTCCTATGGCGATATGCGCCTTCATCTGCGGTGCCGTCTCGGGACGCGCCGCGAGCGTGGCGATCGTGACGATCTCGCGCGTCCGCCAGTCGATGACGTCGCGCGCAAAGATGTCGCCGAAGAGATGCGCCTTGAGGTAGGCGTCGAGCTGCGGATGGAAGTCGAAGAGCGCGCCCTTGACCGGCCCGCCGCAGAGCTTCGTCTGGTTCGCCGTCCCGATTTCCAGCGCCTTGTCTCCCAAAACAAACGACCCGCCGTTACGGATCTTCCCACCATTCGCATTCTCTGCACTCTCCGCCTCTCCGCGCCTCCGCGTGAGACCATATCCTTCAATCTTCATAAGCGTCGCGGCGGCGTTTAGGGCCCTCGGGAAGCCGCAGTAGGCGTAGAGCTGTCCGACGAGCTCCTTCGTCTCGCTCAGCGTGAGCCCCGCGTCGAACCCCGCCTTGAACGCCGCGCCGAGCTTGTCCTGCTCGCCGCGCGCCACCGCCGCACCGATGTCGACGATTGCGTTTTCCTTCGCCGTCAGCTCGGCGGCGTTTGCCGTTATTGCCATCGCCATTGCAATTCCTCCTGTTATCAACTTGTTCATTGTTCATTGTTCCTTCTTGAAGATGAGGCTCATGTGCTCCGCATCGAGCGGACGCATGGGCACGAGCTTGAGCGACTTGATCATGTGCGGCGTACCTTCCTTGTAGGCGCGGAAGTGCGGCGAAGCAAGATGAGCCTTGTACGCCGCCTCGTCGCGGTAGATTTCGACGATGCGGATAATGTTGGGATGTTCCTTCTGCTGCATCGGGAAGATGCAGGTGACGCCATCCTCCTTCGCCACCGACTCCGCGCCGACAGTCCGCGCGGCTTCAAGATACCGCTCCAGCCATTCGGGATGGACCTCGATTTCGGCGATGCGGGTGAATGGCTCTGACACTGCCTTTGTCGCCGCCGTTCGGACTGCAACGACACGAAAGCCGACCGTGTTGTAGCATCCGCTTGGACGGCGTCCTTCGCCTCGGAAGGAAGTAAAGCAAGAGTTGCGGTTCGCGTACCACGAGCCGCCCTTGATGGCATTGACGACATTACCGCGCTCTGCGCCGTTCTTCGCCACGATCTCGGTGCACGTCCATTCCCAGCAGTTCCCCCACATGTCGAGTGCGCCGCAGGCGGACTTCGTTTCGGGATAGGCATCGACGGGCGTCGTGTAGCCGCCGGTTTCGCTGAGTTCTTTGAACAAGTCGGTATAGATGAAACCCGTATAGTCGCGATGGTTGACCCAGCCGCGCACGTGGCGTCCGTCTGAGCCGATGGAAATCACCTCGTCGAGCGGCATGGACTTTCCCTTGAGTGCGGACTTCGGATGCACGAACGTCACCAACCGCTTCGGGTTCTCCTTCATGTAATGCGAAGCGACAACGCCATTGAAGTTGAACTTGGCGTCCGTCGGAGTCTCGCCGGCGGCAGCCTCCCATTCATCTTCCGTCGGAAGGCGGTAGGCATGTGCGGCATCTTTCTTGCCGAGCCACTCGCAATAGGCACGGGCGTCATCATACGACACCCAGAGGACAGGATGCCGCTCCTTCCCATTGGGGAACTCGCCGCCTTTCCAATAGCGCGGCGCGGGATGACTCGTCGCCTTCACGAATCGCGCATACTCCGCGTTCGTGACTGGATACTTGGCAATCGAGATTCCGTCCTTGTCGCCAATCGGCAGGAATTCCGTTGTTGCGGCGACTGCGATTTCCATCGCTAAAACCGATGCCAATGCGATTGCAGACATGATAGGTTTCTTCATCATCATTCCTCCTCATTTCGGTCTATGACATACGCCGCGACGATTTCGCTTTTTCACAGCAGCTATCCCATCAGAGTGAATACATCTCGCCTGGCGGCATGAAGTTGACGACTTCAGCTGTAGCGTCTTCAAGGTGGAACGTCATCAACTTGTTGTTAGTCTCTGGGTTGTAAATCTTGCGCAGGAATGGCAGGGTCTCCAGCATCTTCTCCTGATGCGCCTCGCGTTCTGCTCCATCGTCGAACACGGCGCGGCCGGTCAGGCGGAGCCACTTGACGCCTTCGTAAAGTCCTACAAACTCCAGTTTCGGATTCGCCGCGAGCTGGCGATAGACGTCCTTGAAGCCGCCGATACCGAATATCACGCGCTCGCCGTCGATGAAATGCCCGGAAATCGGGCGGTTCTTCGGCTGGTCGCCGTCCACCGTCGCCATGAAGAGCGTCTTCGCCTTGGCGATTATGTCGCAGAGTTCCTGTGCTGTCATCTTGTTCATTTGTCTTTCCTTTCGGTTTTTGTTTTCATGTGTGCGAGAATCTTCCCGAGAAGACCCTCGAAAATCTCCGCTTCGTCCTTTTCGAGCGGCGAATAGACGAGACGGACGAGCCGCCGCGAAATGGACTCGAACTTGCCGCGCAACGCCTCGCCCGCGTCCGTGAGCGCGACCATCGTCCGGCGCGCATCGTCGTCCGACCTCTCGCGTTGGACAAGCCCCATCTGCTCCAGCTTATCGACCAGCACCGTGGTCGTCGGCCTCGTGCGGTGCGAGAACGCCGCGAGGTCGTGCATCGCCGTGGGGCCGTTCCTGAACAGGCACGCCAGCACATCCCCGTGCGACGGTACGACACCCGCCATCCCTGCGGATGCGAGTGCGTCCGTCAGCCATTTCTGCGACATGGCGTGAATCCGGCTTATCGACATTATGGCGTTGTGTTTCATGGCGGCATATTATATCATTAGATGTCTAACTTTGCAATGGGGATGAAGTGGCTTTTCGTTTGGGCGCATCTCCATTTTTTAAAGGATCTCTCCGTCGGACAGGACCGTCGAGGTTTTCGGCGCGACTGCAGTCCTTGGCCCGACCTGTTCGCCCGACCCGCATTTCGCGGGCGCCCCCGACATGATTTCGACGCGCGCGCCT
>JAFRBA010000147.1 GCA_017405115.1 Kiritimatiellia bacterium | reverse complement strand
TCCCTTTATGTCATTTATGCGATTACGATATAATTATATCATAATCGACGATGCCATGCAAGGGGGAATGTTGATTTTATTGAAGATTCCTATCGCGCACCATACCGAACGCTACCGACAAAGTGGCAAAGTCGGGTTATATCAAATACAGCCCGTCGTCCGCCACAGGAGAGTCGGTCCACCAAAGATTCCACATCTGGGGAGGAATTGGTGATTCCGCGAAGCGCCGCCCGCATACGGGCTCCGTCTTCGCCTTGCGCAAATGCTTGTAGTTGACATCTCGCCCGTTGACAACTGGAACCACCTACTACCTACCACAGTTCACCGGCCGGCGTAGATGCCGTAGGCTCGGGAGGCGGGGTAGCTGGTCAATATGTAGGCGAGCACGACTTCGGCGCACTTGTGCTGATCGTCGTATTCGATCGTGAATTGCTTAGTACCCCTGTCCCTGTCGCATTCGTACACGGCAAACTCCGCCTTGTACTTCGCGGTAAGCTGACCCTTTTAAATCACGGTAGATGTAGGTGAAGTTATTGCGGTCGATTGGCGTCGCGAGCGCTGGAGAGTCGCCAGAGGTAAAGTTGCCGACGATTCGGGTGCAGTCGTACTTGCCGAGGTGCAACATGGCGACGCTATTCTTCAGTTCTTCTTCGCGGATGGATGCTTGATTGCTCATGAGGGTATTATAGCAAAAGACTATGGCATAGGCCGGCCGATATTGCCCGGATTGGGGCAGAGGTTGTTCTTCATGTCCCATTCGAGGTTACGGTCGTTGGGGGTCGGATTGAGGTAGTAGAGGAAACAAGGCGACGCGACAGCCTCCACATCCACCCCGATTAGTTTCTTGAAGCAGATGTCGCCGTAGATCTTTCCGTAGTAAGCAGATGTTATTCTGCCGCTTTTGTCGCGCTCCGTCCTTATCCTGAACGCGAAGTTTCGCTTCGCGTCAAAATTACTCGCTCGGGACAGATCTTTCCTGCGTTCCTTCCAGCAAACGTAGGTTTGCCGGTATCCCTCCTCTGGAGCATTCCGAATCTTGAGACCTGCGGCAACCGGAGACTCGACCTCAACAAGACCGTTGCCATTGCCTATGAATCTTACCGACATGGAGTCTCTGTAGGCGGGAGCGATTTTCCCTCTGGGATTAATCCCATTTCCAAGCCCTTCGCGCGGAAGACGATTAAACACCACGTCTGCACGTTCCCCTTTCCCGACCGGCGGCAGCCAGTCGCCCTTCACCATGTCCAATTGCAAACTTCCATGTCCAATTGCAAACAAATCCGAAAGCACACTGTCCGAGGCTACGTCTGCAAATTGCTTCAAAAAGAGGGGGATGGGGTACTCGACACGTTGTAACTTGATTGTCGCAACGAGATTGTCTGGTTGCCAGACACCAAAAACATTCTTGCGAGAGTAACGAAACACTCCTGCTTTCAAGGAGTCGTAATATCCTTCGGGAGGCGGAGATGTAACCCAGCAGCCCGCTCGGCCCTCGTCGGTTTCCCCCTCAAGTACACATCGTCCGTTAATATCAGTCTTTACGCGTGCCACATTGGGCGGAACCGGGTCCGTCCATGCCCGTATGCCGCTCTTCATGTGAAACGAACCAATAACTTCACACCCCTTTATGGGTTCATTCGTTTCCGCATCTAGTATAACTGCCTGTATGCGCGCAGTGTCTGCCGATGCCACCGGCATTCCATCCAATAAAAGAAACCCAAGCAGACCAGAGACGAGTGTTTTCATCTTCCTCCTTATTCTAGAAGTTTGTTGAACAAAAGGTAAACGTAGTAATAAGCCACATTCTTTATGTCCGAATGTTTCCAGACCTTGACCTTGGTGCCGTCATCCACCTCCGCCATAAGTTCTTCCGGCCAATCGTTCGGTGTGTGATTTTGCATGTTGTAGTTGTCTAGCTGGCCGTCTATCGCGTTCGCCCCGGCCGCGAACGAAGTCGCGGGTATCGCATCACCGAGGAACTTTGCGCGGAGACTGTCCCTGTACGCGGCATCTGCCACCTCGAACAGATTCGTCGAATGCATCGCCGCAACGTGAATCTTGAACGGCGTGAACAGCGGGCTTTCGATGGCGTCTTCGCGCGTGAAGTTCGTCATCGCGTTGGCGAAGAATCCATACGCCGGAACGTAGTAGTACGGGTCCACGGCGTATGCGGCGTTTATGCCCCAGCCGCCCTCACAGGCAACGTCAAGGCCAAGGTACGGAACCGCGTTCAGCCCATGCCACACCATTGTCCCCTTGAACAACTCTTGTTTTGACCATGCACCGCCAAGTCCGTGCTGCGTAGGATTTGCAAGAACATCCTCGGTCTCGGAATAACAGTTGACCGCGTTCTGTATTCCGGCGAATCGTCCGCACCAGGAAAGAGAAGAACGGAAATCGTTGGTCGCGAAAAGCGAAGACCAGTCCGACGCCCTGTATTGGACAGGCACATTCGACCACGCCGAATCAACCATGTTGGAGGTAAACATATCTGTATCGTACGCCTCCATCGGGACTGCTGCGTTAAGCATGTAGTAGCGCGAATACTGAAGATTGTGGTCAACTGCTGCGGACGAGGCAAGCATGTTGCCAAGAGAGTGTGCAAGCACCACCTTGCTTGTGCCCGGCAAAGCCGCGACATGAGAGGCGAACGCTGGCGCGGACGCAAATGCATGCATAACATTCGCGTAGTAGTCAGGCGAGACGTCGCCGTGTGCGAGCGTCGAAAACTGCGAATCGTCTCCATGCCAGTCCACAGCCGTAAACATCGACTTCGATCCGCCCAACCACAGGCGCTTGAACATCGCGTCCGCCCACTGCCGCGCCGCCGCAGGATTTACGTTGTAGCCATGGACAAACACGAAATGCCGTCCATCGCACTCTGCGTCGGGACGATTCCACGGCTCGCCAAGCGACGACGCCTCTCCTCCCGCGCCGCCCGCCGCATTGCGGATGTTGAGCCAGCGGTACATGGATCTAACAGACGATATCGCCAGCGGCAGGCTGTAGCTGAAAAGCACGTCGTCGCCGTCCATGACGAGCAGGAACAGCGCATCGGAACGCGACACCCCGCTCGCCGCCTCGAACGCGAGGAGACCGGGGGAGTTGTTGTTGCCGAGATAGTCGCTCGGCGCGATCCCCACTCCATCGCCGGACACGGGAATGAGGTCCGCCGCGCAGACGGGGTCTCCGGTCGTTGTGTACACGTCGTTCGTCTGGTACGCCCACGCGGAATCGGGCTGTACATCCAGCCCGCAGAATCGGAGGCTTCCGCTTGCGGGCGACCAGAGGATGAAGGTCACGCCCTGTCCCCATGCGTCGACGAACGGCTTGAGATCGAGCTTCACGGGGAAGAGGTTCACGAGGTCAAGACGACCGTTCACGACAAGGTCCGAGGCGTTCGGCGAGAGGTCCAATGACTGCCCGACGTAGTCGCCCTTATGGATGTCTTCGTTCGTCCAGAACCGGAATGTGCGGCCCGCGAGCTGCGCGGCGACGTCGCCTTCGCCAAGGCTCCAGTCGCCATCCGCGTCCGACAAGAGCGTCGGGTTCAGCGACGTTATCCGCTGCTCGGCGGAGTCCTCGACGAACGCGCCGCCGTCGGCCGTCCAATAGCGGAGGACGAGGCGCACGGTGCCGGGCGCTGACGACGTGACGAGGACGGGTACCGACGCCGCCCTCCCCGCCGCAACGCCTGCGACGACTCTGTGCCACGCGGCGATCGGGATGACCTTGACGGGGCATGTCTCAGAGTCGAGGAGCTTCCTGTATTCGCTCTCTCCGCGCCGGAGGTACCATAGCGCGAACGGCGCGGTCGCGCCAGCGAACTCGAGATGCACCGTGCCGGACGGCAGCCTAACGTTCGTGACGAGCTCCAGCTCCGGAGCCCGCCAGTCGTTCGTGCACACCGTCATGGGATAGCCGAACTGCTGGTTGAGCTCGTTGTAGCGCGAGAGCGGAACTCCGCCCTTGCGGATGGCGACGCCGAGGGCCGTGTAGTCGCGCCGCTCGTATATCTCGCCGTTGCGGGCGAAGGCGAGTCCCGCGTCGCCGACTGCGCGGCTGGGGCGCACCCCCGCGACGTCCACCGTGCAGGACTCTCCCGTAGACGAGAAGTCCTGCCCGCCGGGCCCCGTCACCCTGACGCAGGGAGAGCGGTACGCGACCGACACGCAGTTCGTCCAGTGGTCGGGGCAGCCGCAGCAGTTCACATGCTCGTTCGGGACCTCAAGGTATATCTGCTCGTCCACGACGGGCGGGTCGCGGACGTAGAGGACGCCCCCGAGGTGCGCGACGTTCTGCACGGCGTTCGTATAGTCCGACTCGTGGAGGTGGGCGCACTGCTCGTAGGGGACCTCGTGGACGGGGCACACCTCGTCTCCGTCCCCCGCTCCGTCCGGCTCTTCGGGGGCGTCCTCGTCATTCGGCTCGGTGTCCCAGTCGGGCGTCGGGTCGCCTTCCGAGTACCACGACGGTTCCTCCTCCGGATCGGGGTTGTCGGGGTCCGGATCAGGCGGACGGGGGCAGAAGCGAACGGTCTGGCTGTACTCGGTCTGCCCGAAGAGACGGTAGGGATGCGAAAGCGCGTACGTTATCGTGCGCGTCTGGCGGGCGTCGAACGAGGCTGTTATCCTAGCCGAACGCGGCGGAATGTTCTCGACCCCGACGTTCGCCGCCCCGCTCCAGTCGCAGGCAAGGTCGTCCGCCCCGTTCCCGACGGGCAGCGACACGGTCCGCTTCCTCGTCCCGAAGTCGTGGACGCACGGCTCGGTCGCCTTCGTGTTCGGGAAGTTGATCCAGCCCATGCTGCGGTTCGCCGCGATGCTCGGCAGCTCGCCGAACGCGAAATCGCCGGAGTCGAACGAAACCGAGAGCGTCCCGTCGCCCCTGAGGTATACGGGGACAGTCCCCCCTTTGGGCGCGGGGAGCATAAGACAGTTGCTCTGCGCCCCTGCGCCTCTGCGTTGAACTACCCCCACGAGCGGCACGTACGAGCCGCCGACGAGCAGGTCGCCGGAGCCCGTGCCGGTGACGGCAACGCGAAGGACTGCCGTCTGCTCCGTCGTCTGCGGGAAGGCAAAAGCGCCGTTGGTCGTGCCGGAGTAGAACAGGTGCTCGAGGACGGTGTTGGTCGAGCCTTCTGGGAAGGAGAACGGGTCTAGCCCGCCAAGCGACTCCTCGAAAGCAGTGCGGAATCCGTCGCAGATGGCCTCGTCGCGGGACTTGAAGGATACGCTTGTGACGTTGCGCGAGAGCGGAGCGTCCGGCGTAACGCCAGCGGCGGACGGCACGACGCCTGACAGCGGGACGTCGGAGGCTAGACGAGAAAGGTCGTAGCGGAACGTCACGCCGCCCGACGGGCGGAACGCCGCCTGCACGGAGACAGGGTTGGTTGTCGCGCGATGCAGAAGCACGTTCTGCCATGTGAGCAGCAGCGAGCCGTCGGCGTCCACGGCATGCCAGAAGAGGCTCGGAGCGTTCGAACCGAGAAGCCCCCAGTTCACCTCCGGCACGACGCCGAGCGCCGCGGGAAGCGGAGAGACTTCGGTTCCGCCGGGGAGTCGCGCCGTGCCGCGAGAGGACACCTTCAGGTTCGTGACCGACATGTCGCCAAGGGCGAACGACCACCCCGCCGGCGACAGCGCGAACCAGTCGTCCGCCGCGCCGCGCCGACGCCATTTTGAATGGCACACGCCGTTTGACGGCATCGAGAATGAATAAGTATCGTTGGTGCTGATAGAGTGTAAAGTGTAAAGTGTAGAGTGTAAAGTTGTGGAGTCGCCTGCGGCGACGACGCCTCCATTTTCCACTTTCCATTTTCCATTTTCCACTCCCACCTCTACACTCTCCACTCTCAACTCTGCACTTGCGCCGCGAAGCGGTGCGTTCGTGCCGCCGGGCTTCTGGGCGCAGACGGTGGCGATGGCGACAAAGGCTAGAAACGCCGCGAGACGAGCGCGAGAAACCTTCGCGAGCGCGTCCGTCGCGCAGGCGATGCGCCCTCTGTTCTTCAGCACCAGCCACGCGGCGAAGAGAACCGCCGCGCCTAGAATACACAGTTTTGTCAGAAAGTCCATCATGCTCTAGGCGGTAGTATACCACATTTTCCCTCTCCGCCCTCACTTGTCGCCTTTCAGCGCGTTGCACCTCCTGCACAGCATCTGGAGGTTCTCCGGAACGGTCTTTCCGCCCTTCGACCACGGGACGACGTGGTCGCCCTCCATCTCCTCGATCTCGAAGTGCTTTCCGCAGCGGGGGCATATGCCCTTCTGCGTCTCGTACGCCGCGCGCTTCTCGTCGTCGTCGAACTGCCGGAGGTTCAGCTTCTCGCGCCTCAAACCGCCCGAAAGGAGATACTCGTATATGCCCTTGTTGTTCTGCACTTCCTTGTCGGACATCAACCGCGACACCTCCTTCTCCAGCGCGGCGGGGTTGTACGACTTCGCGCCGAACTCCTGTAGAGACGCCCCCACTCCAGCCCCTTCATCTCCTTGCGGTACTTCGGGAACAGCGTCTCCACCCATCCTATGACCGACTTGAAGTAAAGCCATTCGTCCGCCGCCGACGGCTCGTGCTGGCGGATCGCCATGTAGTTCTTCACGTCGCCCCCGCTCTTCCACTTCAGCACCGTCGCGAGATAGTCCTGTCGGATCGGGTCGCCGCGAAGGTAGCGTCCGCCAAGTCCCTCGGCAGGGCCGGACGGGCGCGAGAAATAGCGTTTCAGGCCGACGTTCCACTGCCGTTCGCCATGGACTATTCGTGAACGGCAGAGTCGGCCGTTCTACTAGTGGAACGCGCGGCCCGCGCGTTCGCCGGAGCATCGCCGCACGAGTGGCGCGTCCGTCACCGCGCCGCCGACGGGAGCCTCTAGGCTTACCTCTCGACCCGGTGGGTTCCCGCCGCGTATATCTTCGCCGCCGTCTCGCCTGGCAGCGTAACGCGCGCAGTCGCACCCTCGGGCACGGTGAAGTCCCACACCCACTTCTTGCCCTCGTAGCGCCAGGAGCTGCGTATTACGCCGGCCGCCGACTTGTACTCGGCCTTGAGGTGTCCGAGGCGGCGGTCGGGGACGGGGCGCATCACGATCACCTTGAACCCCGGGGCGGACGCGTCAGGCGCGATGCCGGCGACCGTCTTGTAGAGCCAGGCAAGGACGCAGCCGTAGGCGTAGTGGTTGAAGCTGTTCATGCCGACGGGGCCGAACCCGTCCTTCTTCGTGTAGCTGTTCCAGCGCTCCCAGATTGTCGTCGCACCCTGGTCGACGGAGTAGAGCCAGCCCGGGAAGCCGTGGTTCAGGAGGATGTCGTAGGCGAGATCAGCCATCCCGTTCTCCGTCAGCGTGTCCATGAGAATCGACGTTCCGAGGAAGCCCGTCTGCAGGCAGCCGTTCTGGGCGGCCACGTTCGCCCGGAGCGCGGCCTTGGTCTTCTCCCGCGCCGTGCCATCGACGAGGTCGAGCTTGAGCGCGAACAGTGCGGGAGTCTGCATTTCGCGCAGCACCGGCAGGATCATGCCGTCGGGAGACGAGAAGAAACGGTTCTTGAGGTACGCGCGCGCGTCTGCGGCCATCTTCGCGTACTTCGACGCGTCGCCGCCGGCCGGCGCTGCCATCGCCGCCATCATCTGCGCGTCCCAGAGCCAGTAGCACGCGCCGAGGTAGTCCCAGTAGGTCAGCGCGTCCTTCTTCGGACGGCGCTCTCCGCCCGGCCCCTTGTCGAAGGCGGAGTTCTCCGGCCGCCCGGCCCCGCCTGCGGACTCGAGCTTCTCGAAGCTGAGCCAGTCGGCCCACTGGTATCCGCCGCATTCCTTGGCTATCGCATCGTGCTCGTAGCGCGTCTCGTTGGCGCGGCGCATGTACCGCTCCATCGCCTCCCAGTTCTCGCGGAGGATCCGCGCGTCGCCGAAATGCCTCCAGATGCGATACGGCACGATCACCCCGGCATCCGCCCAGCCTAGGCGCATCATGTTGTTCTCGCCGCTGCCGTATTGCGCGAACGGCGCCACGCCTGGGAATCCGCCCGACTTGGACTGCGTGTCGCGCATGTCGCGCATCCACTTGAGGAAGAACCGTCCCGTGTCGGCGTTGAACGCCGCCGCCTCGCAGAACACCTGGGTATCGGCCGTCCAGCCAAGGCGTTCGTTGCGCTGCGGGCAGTCCGTCGGCACGGACAGGTAATTGGAGAGCTGCCCCCAGTATACGTTGGAGATCAGGCGGTTCACGGACGCCTCTCCGGTCTCGATGCGGCCGATCTCCATGGCCTTGGTGATCGACGTCACCGGCACGGACTCGACGCCGTCGATCTCGACCGCGCCCGTCGCGGAGAGCGAGATGTACCTGTATCCGAAGAACGAGAAACGCGGCTGGTACGTCTCGGTTCCGTCCCCCGAGAACGTGTAGACGACGCGCATTCCCTCGCGCGGGCAGCGCAGGTTCTCGCGGTAGACCGACCCGGCAGGGCCGTCGTTGCCGCGCGCGGCCTCGCCGTTGCCGTCGTTGAGCATCTCGCCCGGCAGAGCAGTCAGGACGACTCCGCGGGCGGCCCTGAACCGGAAGCGTGGAACGGCTGCGCAGTTCTGGCCGAAGTCCATGACAAGCGTGTCGCCGGGAGCCAGGGTCATCTTCTCACCAGGTGCGAACGTGCGCGTCTTCACGACGGTGCCGTAGACTTTGCCGCTCTTCCGGTCAACGCCGACGACGGGCTCGGTCCATTCGCAGTTGTGTCCCTTGCGGCCGCGCCAGCAGTACGCCGCCACGGGGGCGAGCGCGATGTCGTCGCGAAGGCATATCTCGGCGCCGACGGTCGGCAGGATCTCGCCCGAGAACTCCTCGTTCTCCTCCGCGGCGCCAAGCCCCTCCCCGAAGACCGGCTGCCGCACCCTCGCGTCGTACTCCTCGCCGTCGAATATCGCAGCATGCGTCACGGCGCCTGCCGTGCCGGCCCGCCACGCCGCGGCGCCGGTTCCGTGAAGGCGCCGCGTGCCGTCGGCAAGCGTCAGCTCGAGCACCCCGCGGAACGCGCTCTTGCGCCCCACGAAGCCGTCGTGCCCGGCCGGCGTAACGATCTTGTCGCGCCACCAGCCGGCGGACACCTCGGCGGCCAGCGTGTTGACCTCGCCGGGCTTGGTCTTGAAGAGAGGAGTGACATCGTAGGTGAAGGCGTACTTCGTCTTCGCGTTGTGCGTGAACCCGGGCTTGAGGAAGTCCGAGCCGACAGGGCGTCCGTTGACATATATCTCGTAGACGCCGAGACCGGCCGTCATCCACTTGGCCGACGCGACCTCCGCGGCGTTCGTGATCGCATGCGCGAACCAGCTCGTGCCGTCTGCGGCCCGCGACAGGCCGGCGACCTTGCCTTTGAACACCGGGGCGTCAGCCGCCGATATCCACTTGGAACACGCCCATGCCGATGCGTCGAGCGCAGGGGCCGACGCCGCACCGGAGGAACCCGCGGAGAAAGCGGCATGCGCAAGCACGCCGCCCGCAGCCGCCACGACAAACATTAATTTCAGCTTCATGGGTATATTGTATCAAATTATCGTCCGAAGTTCATCAACGGATCTGCACATTTTCACAACATCCCACCGTCTGCGCCAGCGCGGCAGCCCACGCCAGTAGGAGACCAGCTCCTTGACGCGGCCCAGCGCAGGCCTCTCGCACCGAAGCTCTTCGCAGGACGCGGCGATGTAGCGCGCCAGCAGTTCGCCGACGTCTTCACGCTCGCCGAGAGACCGTATGAAGCTGCGCCCCACCATGCCGGATCCCAGGCGCCAGTCGAGGTCGCCGTTCGCCACCACGGGCATCCTGGCGGCCGCCGCGACCGCGTCAAGCGCCGCGCGGTCCGTCGCGCCCTCGTACATCTGCCGCGCCGTCCGGGCATGCACCGCCAGGAAGCGCAGGGGGAACTCGTTGAGCACCGGCACAAGTTCGAGAAGCTCGTCGGGGCGGTCCACGCCAAGCCGGGCCTTGACGGAGAACCTGCCGTCGCCCATCACGCCGCATCCGACCTCGAGCATGCGCCTCAGCACGTCCGGCGTGCGAAGGATGCCGCTTCCGCGGCCCTTCTTGCGCACCATCGGGAACGGACAGCCGCAGTTGAGGTCGGCTGTCTCGTAGCCCGCCGCGCGGATGCGCTCCAGGCAGAAGCGCAGGGCCGCGGGGTCTTTGCCTATGAACTGCGGCGTGACGCGGAACCCGGCGGGCTCGGCCGCCGGACCGCCCTTGAGCTCGCGGTCCGCGAAAGGGTCCGCGCCAGGCATCGCGCTGACGAAAGGCGTCACCGCCTCGCAGAAGCCCGCCGCGCGGATGGCGTCCGCAAACACCCTGCGGAAGCACCGCGTCGTCACACCCCTGAGCGGCGCGAGGATCATATGCCCACCAGGACGAAGGAGTAGTTGTCGGGGGCGCCGCCCCTGACGACTTCGTCCGCGATGCGCGACGCGGCGGACTCCAGGTTGCCGACGGCGGCGAAGACGCCCAGCCTGGCGTCCGAGACGACGTCGTGCACGCCGTCGGTACACAGCACGAAGCGGTCGCCGGGGCGGACGTCGACCTCGCGCACGTCGCAGCGCACCGAAGGCTGCACGCCTATCGCCCGCGTCAGAACGTGCGAGAGGGGGTTGGAGCGGGCGCGCAGCTCCTCGGCTCGGGACCCGGCGAAGTCGCTCAGCTCGCGGCCGACCGAGTGGTCGCGCGTAAGAAGCGAGACGAGCCCGCCGCGGATGCGGTATACGCGGCTGTCGCCGACATGCACGACTGCCGCGCGCGAACGGCTTTCGGGATCGAGCGCCAGGACCGCCGCAGTCGAGCCCATCTTGCCTATCCCGCTCGCGCTGGCATATTCGTATATTGCCGCGTTCGCGTCCTCCAACGAGGACCGGACGGCGTCGACACGCTCTGCAAGGGTTTCGCCGGCCGCATGCGTCATGAGCTTCAGTTCATGGCATACCGTGGCGCTCGCCTTGGCGCCCTCCGCGCCGCCGCCCATGCCGTCCGCCACGCAGAACACGCCGCGCGCGACGGCAACCAGCACGTTGTCCTGGTTGTCCGCGCGCACGAGGCCCGTCTCGCTCACGAACACGGCCTCGGGCTCGCTGGCCGGTGCTTTGTCGACTCTGCCGAATCCAAACATACGTCCATTATCCTAGAATTTCGGCTCAATGTCAAGCCGCCGTGTCAGAGTCCGGCGGCCGAACGGACGGCGTCGAGGGCGCGGTTGAACGCCTCGCGCGTGCGCGGCACGTCGAGCCGAAGTGCCCAGACCGACATCGCCATCGCTCGGTTCCTGAACTCCTCCAGCGCGCCCTTCCCGACGGGCGTCCTGTCGCCGGCGGCCATCTTCGCCTTGAGAAGCCCGACGAAATGCCGAAACGCCGGCAGGTAGCAGTGCCGCGCGAGTTCCGCCTGGTGTGACGTGCAGTAGTAGTTCGCAATGTTGTCGACCAGCACCGACGAGAAGCCGGAGTATGCGATCGGGTGCACCTTCGCGAGCCTGTCGTAAGAGTCGCAGACCGAGAAGTCGGTATGCAGGGCGAGAAGCGACGCGAGCGCGTCAAGCCGCGCGTATGTTGCGTCCGCCAGCGCGTCAAACCTCTTCGCCGCGCCCTCGTCTCCGTCCAGCCACTTGAAGTATTCGCAGAACATCGCGTTCTCCGCGTCGATGGCGAGGCGGTCGGCCCAGACGCGGGCGACGTCCATCATGTCGCGCCTCAGGAACTCGTCCTTCTCCCAGTCGAGCGACTTGAGCGTCTTCACGACTTCCGGCAGGTCGGCGAAGAAGCCCTTCTGCTTAGCCTCGGGCCAGCGGCCGCGCCCCTTCGCCGTCACCAGGCCCTCGCCCATCTCTCGCAGGATCGGCAGGAACGCATTCCATCGCCAGACGTTCTGCATGTTCGTCGAGACGGGTATCGTCTTCATCCAGAGGTCGGACATCGCGCGCGCCTCCTCGGGATAGCGCCGCTCGCAGTAGTCGGCGACGACAGGAGCGACGTCCGGCGCGTCGGCGCGCCAAGCGTTCTTCGTGAACCACTCGATGCCGACGGAGTCGACATGGCTCGACTCGGGCCAGAGTATGTAGCCTTTGCACATCGGGTCGTCCGCGACGAGCCTCTGGCGCGCCGCTATCTTCGCGTAGTCGGTGCGCGCGTCCAGCCCTGCCTCGTACGCCATGAACACGCCGAACACGTAGGGTCGCCTACCGACGACGTCCCACTCGCCGAACCACGTGTTGATGGAAGCGTCGGCCTCGTAGTCCCAGATGACGACGTCTTCCGGTATGTTCTTCAGGAACGCCTTCACCTCCTTGGGGTCTTTCATGCAGTAGAGGTCCCATCCGGCGAGAAGACGCGTCGACTCCGGATGGCGACGCTTCGCTTCGGAAAGCAGAGACTTGGTGAGCTTCGTCTTCATGGCGAGGTTCTCGGCCCTGTTCGTCGACACGCGCCGCTCCGCTATGCCGATCGTGTGCAGGAGACCCGGTCTTCCGTATTCACGAATGTCGGCATCGGTGATCCGCCAGTAGGCGTCCATCCACTTCCTGTCGCGTATGTCCCAGACGAGCCCGGACGGCTCGCCGTACGCGCCCGGCGCCTGCGGCAGGAACGCCGGCTTCATGTTGTCCAGGAAGTCCTGCGGCGTGCGGGAGTACCAGTGCGTCATCGTGCCGAAGTCGTTCGGGGCGATCATGCCGTGCCTGAAGGCATACGTCATCACCTTCTTGCGCAGCTCGCCGCGGAACTCGAGCGGCCAGAAGAGCGAGCGGTTGTCGTAGCGGCTGCCCTGCCCGGGGAGCGGCTTCGCGGCGTCCGGATAGGCGCACACCTTCGGAAACGCCTTCTGGAAGATGTCGTCCTGCCCGATGCGCGGCATGAAGAGGTTTAGGCGCTTCTTGAGGCACCAGTCTATCTCGCGCTTCCATTCCTCGAACCCCCAGTGCTCGGCCTGGAAGCGCGTGAGGCCCCGGTGGGCGAAGTAGCGGATGCCGCGCCAGGCGAACTTCGACTCCTCGTGCACGTCGAGGCCGGAGACGTCGATGGTCTTCTTCTTTGGGATCCTGTCGCCGTCCCAGAACCAGCCGCATCCGCCGCGCCGCTCCAGAAGGTCGTACACGCCATACAGGACGCTCCGCGCGTTCGAGCCGGTGATGACGGCAACATCACCCTTAGTGACGATCGAGTAGGCGTCGTTGCCGCTCTTCGAGACAGACGGATCGACGCGGAGCCTGACCGGCACGACGTGGGAGTCCCTAGTAATGAGCCGCCAGTAGCGGTAGAGCTCGTCGGACGCCGCCGTCAGCGTACGTTCCTCGTCGGAAAGCACCTCCAGCCTGTTCACGGTCATCTCGGAGAAGTCCGTGGATCCTCCCTTGGCGCAGCCAGGAAGGTATATGACGGAGAATGCGTCGACTCCCTGAGGCACGCGGAAAACGGCCCTGCCGTCCACGAGCAGCACGCCTGCCGCCCTGCCGGCCCATTTCCCTGCGTTGTCCTTCCTCCAGTCAACACGAAGGCTACCGCGCGGGGCAAGAGGGCTTCCGACAACCTCGTAGATCTCGCCGTACTTCACACCTGTGACTGTGGTCGAGCGCGGGTTCCTCACCGTGAGCGGACGCTCCCCGGCGACCTTGAAGCGGCGTCCGTATTCGACGTCGAGCGGATTGAGGGCGGACTTGACCTCCTTCCAGAAGCCAGGCATGATCTCGTCCCACGAGGGGCGCGTCAGGAAATGGTCGCCGATGTGCATCCCAGGAGCATCGGACTGCTTCCAGCGGACGTACGTGCGCCATTCGTCGTCGAGCCAGACGTAGTCGGCCGCGTCGGCCGCCGCCGCGAGGTTGAGGCCGAGCCACTCGGCGCGGGAGTCGTCGAACGGCGGCATATACCACTTGTTCTCCGGCGGATACCAGTATCCGTCCAGGAAGAACCCCGCGCCGACGCGGTGCTGCACGCGGTACTTGTCGCGGTTCTCCGGCGATATGAGGTCTAGCGCGTTGCGGCGCTGTCGGCACGCGTCGGCGAAGTGGTCGCCGTATGGCGCCTCGGCGCGGTACGTGCCCTCGTTGCCGTCCACAAGGAGTGCAGTGGGCGGCAGCACGTCGAGGATGCCGTCCATGAACGCGGGGAAGAGGCATCCGTTGTCGCGCATCGCCTTTGCGGGGTCGGATGAGTTATAGACGTGCTTGTCGGTGGAGAGGAGCCAGAAGGCCATGACGACGGCGTCGGGCTTCTCCTCGAAGACCGCTGAGAACACCTCCCGGCCGCGCTGGCGCGCGCGCTTCACGGTCTCGTCGTACGAGCCGTCGCCGTCCTGCAGGTAGAACTGCCTGGTGCGGGGATAGTCCTCGGGGTCGATCATGATGCCCTTGACGTTTCCCTCGCGCGCGAGCCGGGCGAGGATGCGCATGTTGTTGGCGAAGTTCGCCCACGCCGCGTCGTCGCGCCAGTCGAGGCGGGGCTTGGGGCAGCGGAACGACGAGAGCAGCGACTCCCTTAGCGACCGGTGCTTGACAATCTCGCGGAGAACGGGCGCGAGCGTTGCGACGTCGCTCCACTTCCACGCCGGGTCTGTCATCATCGTCTTGTACGAGCAGACGACGCCATGCTCCGCGTTAGTGAACCTGACGGACAGCGAGATGCCGTCGAGCGCCGTCTTGTCGAATTTGTCGGCGCTCGCGAGGACATCCGTAGGATGGGCCGACTGGCAGTCCCATCCGTGCGCTATCAGTTTTGTCTCACGCGCATCGGCCGCGGACAACGCGAGCACGACCGCGACAAGCGGAATCATCTTCTCGAACATTCCGAACTCCCCTTTTTGTTAACAGCAGTATTATACCAAAAAATCCCCGTCCGCATATTCTCAGCAGATTACACCCATGTCGGCTGCCCATTCGCATATTGTAGCTTTTATTTTATGGCGCAAGTAACGGACGCTTTACTTTTGGGTCGTAACTATGTTCTGGATCTGATTCCAAATTCGGGTCGTTCACGCGAGGGTTAAACACAGCGCTACGAGTGAGTATCACCCATTTTCCGCACCAATCCCCGAACCGAAAAGGCCCAAGCACCTTGGAATAGTTGGCTTTGACAATGTTTCCGCGAGCATCGCACACAACACGAGTTCGTAACACACCGTATTCATCCTCGTTCACAATGTCTTTGTATGTAATTCCCTTTTTACCATCGTCAGCATGATCAAAGATAAAGGGAATACGTAATTTGTACACAGCATTAGTATCTGCCCCGTATGTTGATGGGAAGTTTTTGCATCCAGTCTGTTTGCCCGTGTACATTCCACACTTTTCGGGGAACTCCAGCCACCCCCATACCCCATCATCTACTTCCTCGCCAATCCGTCTAATGAAGTAGAAATCTACAACTTCGCCCTTGCCTAAAGGCGGCAACCAATCGTACTTCATCATGTCAAACCCATATCGGCCGTTTTTACGAGGCACTTGATGTTCGTCTTCCTCGTAACCCACGCCATGTACAATCATAGGTTGAGGATTTTTCTTCTTCCAAAGTGTCACCTTCCCTTCCTTCTCGTGTTCGAGCATGTTTACTTTGTAAAAGATGGGGGGAATTTGAATTACCTCTATTCTAAAAACCTCTTTGCGAAAATCACTTGGATAATAACCATTGGCCTCGACTGCCCAATGGACATCGGAACTAGCACAGTTGAATTTGACAACGGCCCTACCATCCATGCCCGTTTTCCCCATATAATGATGAGGCTTCCCCTTCCCAAAGACGACATGCCCAGACGTAAAACTGACATTAACCGTTGCATTTGATATAGGTAGCCCCTCGCTGTCCGTCACAGTGACACGCAACCTCTCAGACGCACACCCTGAACTGGCAATGCTAATCGTAGCCATCGCAAAGAACAATTTTTTCATTCATTCTCTCCTTTGATTGTTTTGACTATTTCCCGGAAAAGATGACGCGTACGCTTGTAAGAGCGCTGGACATACGTACTATGTTGCCAATCTCGATACTTTTCGTCTGCTTCTCCGCCATTCGCTGGCAAATCCTCTTGTCCTTCCGTAAAAGATGCCATGTTAAAGTTTCTTGATGAGACACTTTCATTTGTCACTAAATTTGTATAAGCATTCAATCTTGGCAATGGGTTCGCGCCGACGGCGTAAGACTCGGACGGGATTGCGTAAGCAAGCATCTCGGCTCGGTATAGGTAGTTGGTTGCGACGACTGCGCCGTTGGACGACGTGTGCATTTCCGGGTTGGAGAAGTCAAGGAAGAAAGGCGTCTGCTGCAACTGTGCATCTGTCAACTCCGCAGCGTCTGACGGAACCATATGCGAGAAGAGCGACGCATCGTAATAACTGTTGAAAGCCCATCCCCCTTCGTTCGGATGCACCATCCAAGTCCAACTGCCCTTGCAGTATTCCTGGTTGTACCACGAATATTCGCGTCCAATGTCCTTAGGCCTGCCGTCGCCATTGCAAACCACTTCCTCCTGCGTGGAGTAGAAGTTGACGATGTTCGTGACGTTGGCGAAGCGTCCTTTCCACGTCAGGAGCCTGCGTCCGTCGCCACCGGGGAATCGCTCAAACCAGTGTGTCGCCCTTACCCGGTCGGTGTAGTTTGTCCACGCCGACGGCATCATCATGTCGTGCGACGTCTGGAGCTCGGCGTCCACGGCCTCGGAGACAGCCATGTTCTCGAGAGTGTGCGCCATTGTCGCGCGCAGGTTCTTTTTGGCACTTGTCAACGAAATTGTCATGGAAGGCGCATAGGACAGTGGTTGATCATCGTTCGCACATCTCCCGGCTTCTGACACAGGTTGTTCTTCGTGTCCCATTCAAGGTTGCGGTCATTAGGCGTTGGGTTGAGGTAGTAGAGGAACGAAACACCATCGCACCCGTCCTTCCAGGTGCCACGCAACTGGAAGTCCCCGTAGACCTTTCCGTAATAGGCCTCCTTCAGGTTGCCTTGCTCGTCAAATTTCGACCTGATGCGAAACACATGGCATGCATCGGCGTTGACGTCTGAATAATTTTCGCCATAAACATTTGGACCGACAATCTTCTTGCGTCTGCCAGCTGACTTGCGGAATGACTTTGCATAACCATCAACTCCAGCCGTGCGAATGAACACGCCTGCATTGGAAGGTGCAATCTTGCGCACGACACCATTGCCTTCACCATCAAACTCGAACTCTGTCATTATTTCATAGAACTGCCTTTTTCTAATGCGCTCCGAGCCGTCAATCACCTGCCACTTTCTAACATGCCACGATGTCGCCATCTTCGCCCTAACCGTCATGTCCGCGACAATGCCCTTGCCGACAGGAGGCAACCAGTCTCCTGCAAGAAAATCATAGCGCAAAACGATGTTCGTCCCGGCATCGCCAACCTTCCGCCAGTCTACATTGAACTTGCCAAAAGCCTTCTTCACGAAAAGAGGCATTGGACGCTCTATCCTGTAAAGCGCAGCTGTTATGACAAGATCCGTTGGTCGCCAGTGCATAAGCGGAAGGATTGGCTTCTCTGTAAACCAGTGGCTAGTGCCTGCATACGCATAGTAACCCACGGGGGTTTCAGCTATGGCGACACCGGTCTCCCCTGTATTCGTCTCTCCTTTCACATGGCAGCGTCCATTTTCATCGGTAGTTGCCTTGTCTTCGTACGTAGGAGGATCTTCTGTCCAAGCCTTCCAGCCATTGCTATTACCAAACCATCCAGCCACAACGACGCCCGACATCGGCTTGCCGGTATCGGCGTCAACAACAACAACATCAAAGCCTGCCGTCGCAGCCGCAAGCGAATGTACGACAAACCCAAACATCAGTGAAATTACCTTGTCACGGCTTCTATTGTGGTTCATTTGTATCGCCTCCGTCGTTGTCTTTTATGCGATGAAAGAGTTGCCATGTGAAAAAATATGCCACGTTCTTTATGTCGGAATGCCACCATTTTCTTTCTGGGCGTGGCCATGATGTTGTTTTGCACGTTTCGTAGTTGATGTTACCACTTACAGCATCATTCTGAATTGGATTCGCGCCTGCCGCAAACGAAGTGGCCGGTATGGCGTCTGCCAGGAACTTCGCGCGAAGCTGCGAACGGTAGTCCGCATCGGCTATGACGAATAGATTCGTCGAATGCATGGATTCTGCCTCCGCCCTGAACGGCGTGAAAAGCGGATGTTCCTTCGCTAGTCGACTGGTCATGTTTGTCTGTACCTTGTCGGTAAAGCCATATTGATAAATGTACCACGTGGGATCAAACGCATAGTAGGTGTTGATTCCCCATCCGCCCTCACAGGCGACATTGAGGCCAAGAAACGGAATGGCGTTCAGCGCATGCCAAGTCGTGGTTCCCTTTGCGAGTTCCTGTATCTTCCACTCCCCGCCCGTAAAGGTCAGTTGCCCGACAGACGGATTCCCAAGGACATTCTCGGACTCCGAATAGCAGTTGACCGCGTTTTGGATTCCGGCGAACCGCCCTCGCCATGATAGGCTGAAACGAAAATCGTTTGTCGGGAACAAACCCCACCAATCACTGGCACGATATTGTGGAGGAACGGCAGACCACTCCGAGTCTATCATGGCAATTTCCGCCGCCGCCTCGTCGTACGCCTCCATCGGCACGGCGGCGTTGAGCATGTAGTACTTCGAGTATCCGGAAAGGCCGCAGTCCTTTATGGCGGACGATACGAGCATGTTGCCGAGCGAGTGCGCAAGTAGGACCGTGTTGGTGCCGGGGAGCGCTGCGACCTGAGAGGCGAGCGCGGGAGCGGACGCGAAGGCGTGCATCACGTTCGCGTAGTAGTCGGGCGAGACGTCGCCGTGCGCGAGTGTCGCGAACTGCGAGTCGTCACCATACCAGTCCACCGCCGTGAACATCGACTTCGAACCGCTCCACCACAGGCGCTTGAAGATTGCGTCGGCCCACTGCCGCGCCGCGTCGGGGTTCACGTTGTAGCCGTGCACAAACACGAAGTGCCTCCCGTCGCACACCTCGTCGGGACGGTTCCACGGCTCGCCGAGCCGGGACTGCTCCCCGCCAGTGCCGCCCGCCGCGTAGCGGATGTTGAGCCAGCGGTACATGTCTCGAACCGTGTATATCGAGAGCGGAACGCCGCATGAGAAAATCTCGTCGTCCCCGTCGCGGACTACAAAGCGCAATGTCGCCAGATTCGATACCGCCTCCGCGACGAGCATCCCGTCCGTTCCCGAAAGCGCGCCCAGCACGGAGCCTGGTATTTCGCAGCCG
>JAFRBA010000146.1 GCA_017405115.1 Kiritimatiellia bacterium | reverse complement strand
GCCCTCTCCTTTCGCTTGTGGTTGTGCTCGCCCGGCGGGGACAGTCCCCGCGGGACGTGAGCATAATACCACACTTTTGGGAGAGAATTATTTCCGTACGATTAGCACCCTGGGGGGACTGTCCCCAGCATGCGGGGGGACAGTCCCCCAAGGCATGGGGCATATACCAGCATCTTTCCACATGGAATCTGCGTTATTCGCCGCATTAGCGTCCTTGCTTAAGGGGACTGTCCCCAGTTGAGATCCGTTCTGTTGGGGTGGGCAGTTACTTCGCGAACGCAGCGGTCGCCTTCGTTCCGCCGGAGCCGACAGTCGCCGTGATTACGAGAGTCTTCTCGTACTTCAGCGTCGCGTCGATGATGTCGACGTAGAGCGTGTAGACCGAGGTTCCACCCTCCGTCGTCTTGCCGGAGACGAGCGACACCCACGAAATCGAGGAGAGCCTCTTGCCGCCGACAATGCCCGTCACCGTCACCGCGTCGCCATTCTCCAGCTTCACGGTCAGCTTGTCGCGGCTCTTCGTGAGCCCCGACTTCGCGGTCTTGTTCGTGAACGTGAACGTCTTCCCGACGAGCGCGGCAAGCGCCTTCCCCTTCTTAACGAGCTCCGGCTTCTTCTGCGCGGAGACGAACCCGTACTTGTCCGACGCCTCGACGACGGCAACGCCGCCCGCCTTCGCCTTCTTGACGGTTATCGTCCCCGGCTTGAAAGTGGACGAGCCGATCTCGATCTTGGGCGAGAACGTCGCCTTCGCCGCCGTGCAGGACGTGCACGACGAGGTGAACGAATACGCCTTGCCCTTGTGCGTCACCTTGCCGGACACCTTCCCCGTCGCCCCGACGGAGAACTTCAGGTAGGTCGCCCACGAGCCGACGGACTCTCCGCCTGGGTAGGCGAGCCCGTAGAATTCGCCCTTCGCCCATGACGGGACGTTGACCGTTATCTTCACATTTTGCGTTATTTTGTTGCCCGCAGCGCTCTTAACCGTCACCTTGGCCGTGTAGGAGCCGGGGACTGTCCCCACGCCAGTTCTTAACCGTCACCTTGGCCGTGTAGGAGCCGGGGACTGTCCCCACGCCAGTTATCTCGCCCGTCGTCTTGTCGATGGAGAGGCCCTTCGGAAGACCGGACGCCGTAACAGTCGGGAGCGAGGCGGACGATATGCCGAGCTTCAGCGAGAACGCCGCGCCCGCAGTCGCCTTTGCGGGCGTCTTCGCGAGCTTCGCCGTCGCGGACGTGAACTTAAGGGCCTTCTTGTCTGCCTTCTTCGTGACGAACTTCGCATAAATCGCGGCGTTCTTCTTAGGCATCGCGTACTTCACCGTCGCCTTGCGGTTGTCGTAGCCCTTCGGGTTCAGTTTTTTCTTGCATGCCTTGTCCGTGAACCACCCCGCGAACACGTAGCCCTTCTTGGCTTTCGCCTTCAGCGTAGCCTTGGAGCCGTAGGCGTACGTGCCTCCGCCGCTCACCGTGCCGTACTTCGTGCTGTTGGGCCTGAGGGTGAGGCGATAGGGCTTCTTGATTTCCCACTTTAGATCTGGAATGGCCGGCTCGTTGTAGAGCTGCTCGTCATAGGCGAGTTCCACATGCGCCGTGTACTTGCCAGGCTCGGTCGCCGTGTTGCCGGCGTATGACGCGACCGCGACGCCAGACGGGAGACCTGAGACGAGAACAGTCTTGACCTTGCCGTCGTATTCGAACGCACCCGCGTAGTCCCACCGCGCTCCGCTCATGTCGTAGGCCGCCTTGACGACGGTTCCAGAGTTCTCGCCTATCTCGCCCACGACAGCGGGAACGCCGTCCCCGCCGCCCTGCACGACCACGCCGTCGCCGACGTTCACAATCGTTCCGTCCCGGGCGCCGGCTGCGACCTCGATGGCCGGAGCGCCTTCGCCGCCCTGCACCATCGCATCCTCGCCTGTGTTGACTACCGTGATCTGCGTAGGCTCGCCGTCGCCCACGCCTGGAACGACAACGACTGCTGGCTTTCCGCCGCCACCAACCAAGTCATGCCCGTTCAGGTCAATCGTCACCTGTCCGAGGTTGTCTGGAATCTCAATAGGCAGATTCACAGCATCGATGTCGTTCGTGATCGTCACGATCCATCCACCCTCGCCATCGAACACAATCTCCACCGGCAAACCGTCAAATGACTCTTCAAGTTTCACTTCCTCGGAGGCTGTAATCTTGAAAGCCACTTCCTTCGTCAGCCCACTCCAATTCTCGGTCTCCTCCACAGCAAATACCGCAACGTACTCGCCTGGCTCGGTAGGGCGCTCTGTCCCCAGAGCGCCGTATGTGACCGCCGCCGTCCCAAACTTCGCCGCGCCCATGCTCGGATCACTCGGCTCGTCGCCATACATCCACCCCAATATCGACGGCTCCGTGATCCATGCATTCGTTGCTTTCGACACCGTGAAGGTAATCGTGGTTGGATTTGAGTCACCACCCGCCCAACGATAGTTGTCGCCATCCGTCAAGGTCAGCGTCACGGGATAGTTCCCAGCATCCACTCCACCGTCGTTCTGAACCGTGTAGAACTCAGTCGCTGAAATGTCGGCCTGCAGCTGGCCACCCGTGTATTCCTTGCTCGCAATTGCCGGGACAGGCACTTCAATCTTCGCCGGAATCCACTGCACCTGGTCGAGCCAAACGCAGTCCGGCGCGTATGACGTAGCGTTGTCCTTGCGGTATTCCCAGCGCAGGACGTGCTTTCCATCCGTCGGCACTTCCACGGACACAAACCGCCAGCCCGAGTCATTCCCCGCAATCCGCGCCTTGACGACATCGTCCACCAGAAACACGCCATAGTCGCAGTAGCCGTCCTCGCCATCTTTCTCGTCGGGCTCCTCACTCTGCGCCTTCCACCAGAACGAGACCGTTCCCGCCTTCTTGACGGACGCCATCAGATACGTCGTGCTGCTGTTGCCGATTGCGCCGCTCCGCACGGACGAAACGCCGTCATGCGAAACCGCCGTGTCAACAGTCCACGGCGCAGCAGAATCAGTCTCCATGATATACTCATAGAGATCCGCCGCCTCGCCAAGCGAATCAGCACGCGTGAATGTCGCCGTCTCCCCTCCCGAATCCTTCCAGTCGTACTTGACCGCAATCGCCCGAACCGTGCACGACTTGTAAATCGCAAACGGCTTTGTGTATTCGCACCCATTCACCTTCGGATCGCTTCCATCTGTCGTATAAAGTATCGTCGCACCATCCGTCGCACACGACAGCGAAACCGTCTGCGAGACATTCTCAAACTCTGCTCCACTCGGCTCGATTACCGGCGCTTCTACCGTGTACCACTCACGCGTAAATGTCGCTGTCGCCGTCTCGCTTCCAAGCCAATCCGTCCGAAACGCCTTAGCTTTTACGGTCGCAGTGTCATCAATCGTGAATGGTCCCGTGTAGAGCGGACTACTCTCCGTGGGCTCGCTTCCATCAAGCGTATATCTAATCTCGGCAGCTTCTACATCTGTCGTAATTACTACAACATTATCGGACCAATTAAATGGATTTTGAGTTGCAGTTATAATTGGCGTGAACTGTTCTGAAAATCTAAAATCACAAGTTTCAGTTACAGTATATGGATAGGTTGGAACAACTGCAATTGCTTTCAATGTATAAGTTCCTGATGGAATCGGATTCGTGTATACAGCACTATCACTTGTTGGTTCTGACCCGTCAATAGTGTAATGTATTGTAGCCGTATTGTTAGGGCACGAGAGCGTTATCTTATCTCCTATCTCACTAAATACGTGTCCATCAGAACACACAACACCATTGACCATACAAATCACAGGAGCTGCGCCATACTTCACGTCTCCGCCACAATACTGACCACCTACCGTCCAGCCTTGAGAGCCTTCTACAATAAAACAATTGCATCCTATAAACTGATAGCCACCACAACTACACCTCACGGGATTAGCAGGTTCTGGATTAACACCTTTCCAACTCGCACTTGTAATCGAAGGGCAGTCCCCAAGAAAGAATAGATTTGAGCATCCCGCATCTTTCAATGGATTCCATGTATAAGTATAGACCCACGTACCATCATATAGAGAACTTATTGAGCGCTTAATGTATGTTCCCACAATCGCACAGTCACTAATCGCATTATAACAAGAAGGTACAACTATTGTTTCCACCGATTGATTCCCTTCCAACTGTAACGCAACTGCACCTAAACTTGTCACTATACAATTTCCAAGACGCTCTGGCAAATAAAGCATCTTCGGCAACTCCCCTTGATGGGTGCGCGAGGGTCTAGAAATTTTCGTGCGTGTGTCAGGATATTCTAGGATAGCATTGCCCCCAGAAGTGTAATAGTCCCATGTCACCCCATCAACCGTCTCCGTCAGCGCAAACACACAGTTTGCTAAGACCGAGAGAACTACAGTGAGCGTGATCTTCATCGATTTCATTTTTCGTGTCCTTTCTTAGAATACTTGTTGAGTCCAGTCAACCCCATTCCACTTCGTGTGGCCACTTACCACAAGAGAATATGTCGTGGAATCTGGTGATAGTTGTAAGACTTGGAAGCCTAATGGTGGTTTCTTGTTAAACGCCTCGTGAATATCTTCCATCGTCACGGTACATTCCGAACCCAACACTATCCCCATGAGTTTCAACACATGCGTATTCCGTTCGGGTTCAAACGATTCAAAATAAATCGTATCACCATTGGCGAGCCTTTGAGTTGTGCAACTTTGCAAATTCACAATGGTACGACATTCCTGCTCATACGCCCAACACCAATCCTTCCTTGAAATCAAGTTCTCGAAATCATCCATGCTCGGATTCTCACGCTCTTTCTTGCCAAGTTCAAACCGTTCACATATATACCGAACATCAATAATCTTTGATGCATCAAGAACTTCAAATGCCAAGGCCACGCCTCGGAACTTATCTGCGTAATGCCCCCACATCAGAAGGCTGGCATACAAACGCGAAAATGAGATAAAGCCACGTCTCTGAGCCCAAAAATTCTTGTACTGCTGGCGATACACTTTCTGACTGTGCCAATCTTCTCCTGTATCTGGATCTCGCATAATTGGCAACCACTCATTTGGATCGTTTATATCCGCAAGGGTTGACACCTTCAAGCGCCGGTCTCTAATGGCCGCCAAACCATAGTCGGCTGTTGTGTATTTGTACAACTTCATTTGCCGCGCCTCCTTTCTTGTTTGGGAGGGGCGTTGACGGCAACAAGAGTGGCGCACCCTCCAGAAAATCACATCTCAACAGAGGCACCGGAAAGAGCCCACGACAAAACATGACAACAGAGAATGCGCCACAGAAAGAACTGTGACGTAATCTCGTATCTTCGCCTTGTCGTTAGAAAGTTTCCGGTTTTCTGTCGAAGCTCAATACGCGATTCGCGTATCTCCCGACGTTCACTCGAACGCCAGGAGGTTCTTTTTCGTCGCTCTCCCGTCAGATGGCGGTCACGCGGGACGCGTGACCCTACCGTCGGTGGCGGCCGGTGCGGGGCTATTGCAAGTTTGCCCCGCCGATTTCAAAGATCATTCGTCGCTTTCGCGATATAGCCGCCGACGCTCGCCCGCCAGCGGCTGAAATTGCAGGATCAGGTAAAACAGGGACGAGCAATAGGCAACTTGGCGAAGTGGAACACTTCGCCGCGAGCCTCCGCCTCGCGCTGTTTCTTGATTCCAGCGTCAAATATTGCATCAAGACTGTAGCCAAACTTCTCGGCGATGCGCTTGCGAATCGCATACACCTCTTCAAGCGGCGTCATCTTTTCCCACTCGTAGTTGTTCATAAGCCAAGCTCCTCCTTTCGATTCAGAAAATCTTCAGGGGTGATTATAATCGGACTCTGGTAGCCCGACCGGGCAATCGTCAAAATCGTCTTTGGCAAGGCAACAGGATTCGCCATGTGCTTGCAATTCCATGTCAGCAAGGCATCCATCTGGTAAATCGTTGCCGTTGCGATATGGAGCGCATCGGTCGGCTCCGTTTCCGGTATGGCATGAGCCGCAAGCAACGCCTTGGCAAGCACCCGGACCTCATCAACATACCCGTCGAGATTAAGCGTATCTGCCATCGCCTGTTGCCGCCGAACCGCACAAGAAGGGTCGCCATCAGCGGCTTCGGTCTTCACATACTGCGAAACATAGACTTCGCAACGAGGGGCAATGTCTTCCCACCACTTGAGTGTAAAAGCCTGACAACGGGCGATTTTCTCGTCCGTAGTCCGCCTGCCTGTGAGATAACTCCTAAACGAAGTCTCACAATAAACTTTCAACTTCTCCGACATTGCCACCTCCTTTCCTTTTGTCTTGTCTGCCACAAATTATACCATATTTCCCAATACACGATTCGCGTATCTCCCGGCGTTCACTCGAACGCCAGGAGGTTCTTTTTCGTCGCTCTCCCGGCAGCGCGGCGGTTTCATCGAAACCGCCCTACCGTTTCGGTCACGCGGGGACGCGTGACCCTATCGTCGGTGGCGACCGTCCGCCCGGCTCACAACCGAGCGGTATGTCAAAAATCAACTGCTCCGCTCATCGCTGGGCAGAACACGACGAATTATAGCAAAATCGCCGCGCGGGAATCAAGCGCGGCGATTTTGAGCAACATATTCGCGATTGAGAAGCGCCGCGATCCGTGGTATACTACACGCAACATGAAGGCATGCACGATGAAAGCGAAGGAGCAGCCCGCCGGCGCGGCGTCGGGCGCGCCGGCGGCGTTCTTCGACCTGGACGGAACACTGTTCGACACGCGCGCCGACTTGGCGGCCACCGTAAACCACACACGCGCCGACCTCGGCCTTCCCGAGCTGCCGCTGGAAACGGTCATCGGCTTCGTCGGGCAAGGCGCACGCCATCTCCTTACCAACTCCATCCCCGAATGCACCGCAGACGCCCCCGACGTCCGCCTGCGCAAGTCCTACGACGACCTGTGGAGCATCTTCCGCAGCCGATACGCCGAACACTGCTGCGAGACGCTTGCGCCATATCCTGGCATGATGCAGACGCTCGAGGAGCTAAGGAAGCGCGGCTGGCTTCTCGGCATAGTTACGAACAAGCCGAACTTCGCGACACGCCTCATCTTCGAGAAGTTCGGCCTTGCCCGCTTCTTCGGAGGCGTCGTTGGCGGCGGAGACTGTCCGGAGATGAAGCCCAGCGCCATGCCGCTGCTGACGTGCGCGGCCCAGATGGGACACGCCCCGACGCCGGGCGACTGGATGGTCGGCGACTCGTGGACCGACATGCGCTGCGCCGAGGCCGCCGGCGTCAAAGGCGCGTTCTGCAGATTCGGATTCGGCAGGCTGAACGGCGCGCCGACGACCGCGGAACTGGACCGGTTCGACGACCTCCTCGCCGTCGCCGACCCATGAACATGCGCCCGGGCCGGCTACCGCCGCGACGGGGCGTCCTGAGGCGCCCATGCGTACTTGGCGCGGTCTGCCGCCGTTATCTTCCTTACGACGCGCGCGGGGTTACCGGCGACCAGCGTGTCGGCCGGCACGTCGCGGATTACGACCGAACCAGCGGCGACCACGGCGTTGTCGCCTATCGTCACGCCGCCGATGATCGACACGGAGCCGCCTATCCACACATTGTTGCCGATCGTCACCGGAAACGCATACTCCCACCCGGCGATGCGGTCGTCGACGTCCAGTGGATGGCCGGCGGCGTAGATGCCGACGTTTGGCGCGATCCACACGTTGTCGCCTATGCGCACGTAGTTGCCGTCGAGCACGATGAAGTTGTAGTTCGCGAAGAAGTTCTCGCCGACTTCGATGTGGAAGCCGTAGTCGCAGCGGAACGGCGGCAGGATGTTGCACTTCCGTCCGATGCGGCCGAATATCTTCGCCAGGAAGTCGCGGCGCTTCTTGACCTGCGACGGCTTCAGCCTGTTGTAGGCGCACATCGCGTCCTGTATGCGGAAGCGGTAGCGCGCCATTTCGTTGGTTGTGTTCGGATTGTACAGTAGTCCCGCTTCGGCCTTCTCCTGCTCGGTGAGCCTGCCCCTGAGGGGCTTGCACAGCACTACTTTGCCTTTCTTCTTCATTGCATTCGCTCCTGCCTGAGAACAACCGCCGTCCGGGCGGGGAGATAGAGCCGTATCTGCTGCACAAGCTCCCCGCGGTCACGCACGAGCGCCGGCCGGTACAGCGCGCCGGCGGCGATTCGCCCCTGTCCGCCGAAGCTCGCGTCGTCGGTGTCGAGGACGTGCCTCCACGCCGTCGCCGGGGGGACCATGACGCCGTATCCCTCGAACGACCGGACAGGGTTGAAGTTGAAGACGTACAGGAGCTTGCCTCGGACGAACGCGAGCACCTTGTCCGGCTCGTTCGCCACCAGCCGCACGGCTGCGCCGCCCGAGAAAGGCGCGACGGCGGCGAGCATCGCCCTGTCGAATTCGGCAAGCGGCATGAAGCGCAGAGCCGGGTTGTCCCGCAGCGACCAGAGGCGGCGTGCGTGTTCGTAGCTCCAGCCATTCGCCTCGCGCGGAAAGTCGATCCACTCTGGATGCCCGAACTCGTTGCCCATGAAGTTGAGGTATGCCCCGCCGTTCAGCGCGAGCGTCGCGAGACGGGCCATCTTGTGGAGCGCGACGGCTCGGTCGGTTGCAAGCCCGTGCTGGTCGCGCCCCATCCCGTAGTAGACAGCAGCGTCCGCAAGCGTGAAGAAGAACGTCTTGCCCCCTACAAGCGCCTGGTCGTGAGACTCGACGTAGCTGACGACGCGCTCCTCCGCACGCTTGTCGGTGAGCGCCCAGTAGAGCCCGCCCATCGGCCAGTCGTCGTCGCGCAGCTCGTCCGCTAGGCGGAACCAGTAATCGGGCTCCCCCATGGCCATGCGGTAGTCGAAGCCGATGCCGCATCCGTCGACCGGCGCCGCGACGCCGGGAAGCCCGGAGACGTCCTCGGCGATCGTGACCGCCGAGCGGTCCACCTCGTGTATGACGCGGTTGGCCATCTGCAGATAGACCCATGCGTCGTCGTCCACGGAGCCGTCAAAGTACTGGGCATAGTCGGTGAAGGCGCAGCCCAGGCCATGGTTCCAGAACAGCATGGAGGTGACGCCGTCGAAGCGGAAGCCGTCGAAGCGGTACTCCTCCAGCCAGAACTTGCAGTTGGACAGGAGAAAGTGCAGCACGTCCGTCTTGCCGTAGTCGAAGCACCTGCTTCCCCACGCGGAGTGGACGCCCTTCTCTCCCGAGTGGAAATACTGGTAGTCGGTGCCGTCGAAGCGCGAGAGCCCGTCGCGCTCGTTCGCGACCGCGTGCGAATGCACGAGGTCCATGATGACGCGCAGCCCCATGCCGTGCGCCGCGTCGACGAGCGACTTCAGGTCGTCTGGCGTGCCGAAGCGCGAGGACGCGGCGAAGAAGGACGAGACGTGGTAGCCGAAGCTGCCGTAGTAGGGATGCTCCATCACGGCCATGAGCTGCACGGCGTTGTATCCCGCCTTCTTTATGCGGGGCAGGACCGTGTCGCGGAACTCGGCGTATGTGTGGACGCGAGGCTCTTCGCCGGCCATGCCGACGTGGGCCTCGTATATCAGAAGCGGGGCGCGCCGACGGGCTGGCGGCTTCGGATTGCGCCAGGCGTACGGCCTGCGGGGGCACCACACGGAGGCGGAGAACAGCTTCGTCTCCCGGTCCTGGGTGACGTACCGCGCATACGCCGGGATACGCTCGCCGCAGCCGCCGTCCCACCTGACCTCGAGGTGGTAATTGTCTCCGTGGCGTATGCGGCGGGCGGGGATGCGCCGCTCCCAGACGTCCGTCCCCGGGATGCGGAACACCTCGAAGGCGGGATCCGTGCGCCAGCCGCTGAAGTCCCCGACGAGCCACATCGAAGTCGCATGCGGGGCCCATTCGCGGAAAACCCAGCCCTTTGCGTCGCGGTGCAGACCGTAGTAGTGGTGCGCGTTGGCCCAGTCGGCAAGCGACCCCCTGCCCTGGGTCAGCTCCGCCGCGCGGTCGAACGCCCGGCGGGACCGGCCGCGGATCGCGGCCTCGAACGGCTTCAGGTATGGATCGTCTAGCAGACGCGTCATCGTCAGAACAGCGCGCGCACTGCGGATGGAATGTCGCCCACGTCGACGACCGCCGTCTGCGCGACTGGCAGGCCCTCGAGCTCCCGGATGCATGGCGGGGGGTCCGAAAGCTCGTCGCCGCCGAAGGCCCTCCGGCACGTCTCGGGGAACTTGTACGGCGTCGCAGTCGCAGCGACCACGCATGGAATCCCCTTCGGATATCCAAGCCTGCGCGCGACGCATGTCGCAACCGCGGTGTGGGGGTCGATCAGATAGCCGCTCTCCGCGCGCATCCTGCGCATCTCGGCCTCGGTCTCCTCCGGCGTCGCGACGCCGCTGTCGAAATCGGACGCAAGGCGCTCCTTTGCCGCGTCGCGCAGCTCGTAGCGTCCGGTGCTGGCGAGGTCGCCCATGAGCCGCGAGACCTCCGCGCAGTCGCCGTCGTTGATGATCCAGAGCAGGCGCTCGACGTTGGACGAAAGCCGTATGTCCATCGACGGGGAATTGGTGACGGTGAAGTCCGGGCCTGGGTCGTAGACGCCGGTCCGCACGAAGCGCGCGAGCACGTCGTTCACGTTGGAGGCGACGACGAGACGCCGGATCGACGAGCCGAGGAGCTTGGCATAGTAGGCCGCGAGGATGTTTCCGAAGTTCCCGCTTGGCACGACGACGTCGAACGCGCCCCCGACCTTCGCGCCGGCGAGGACGTAGTACGCTATCTGCGGGACGAGTCGCCCGGTGTTGATCGAGTTCGCCGACGACAGCGTCACGCCGTGCCGGGCGGCCTCGGCGGCGATGGCTTCATCCGCGAAAATGCGCTTCACCGCCGCCTGGGCGTCGTCGAAGTTGCCGCGTATGCCGACGGCGTGGACGTTGGCGTCCGCCGGAGTAGTCATCTGCAGGCGCTGGATACGCGACGTTCCGGTGGCGGGGTAGAACACGATTATCTCGGTTCCGTCGACTCCGGCGAAGCCCTGCATCGCCGCGCTGCCCGTGTCGCCGCTGGTGGCGGTGAGCACCAGCACCCTCTTGCCGCCAGCCGCGTGGCGCATGAGCACCGGGAGCATCGACAGCGCCACGTCCTTGAACGCGCCCGTGCGGCCGTGGAAGAGCTCGAGCATCAGGAGGTCGCCCTTCTTCACGAGCGGAACCGGGTCTTCGGCCGGGAAGCGCGAGACGAGGCGGTCCACCGCCGCCTTGCGCACGTCGGCCGGGAGGTCGTCGAAGAGCGTCGCCATTACGGCGTCCTCGCATGCGCGGAATTCGGGCTGCAGCCCCTCTGGCAGCCTTGCGCCACCGAGAACCGGCACATAAAGGCCGCCGTCCGGCGCAAGTCCGCGGAAAATCGTCTCGGCGCTCGTCGCCGAAAGACCCTTGCGTGTTGATGTGTAGGTCATGTCGCTTTTTCCAATGGCCGACGCCAGACAGTCAGTCGCCTAAGCCTCGGCAGGACGTATTATATCACAATCCAGCCGACGCCGGCGCCAAATGCAGAACGCAGACAAGATACAATGCATTACTTAACCTTCGCCTTCGGCAGACGTCCGCCGAACTTTCTGTCAAAGTATGCCTGCATGATTCGATCGGCTTCGGCATGATCATAATGGACAAGTTTGTCCCTCTGCTCCGGCCAAACTCGGTATCCGTGCTCTATCTCTGCCTTACGATCCTTCAAAACAGGTCCTCCCATGTAGAATGCAAATATGTTGCCCAACATTGCGATGGGTATGGCGGTCTTCATAAACATCCCGAACAACCGCTCGAACTTTGTGCCTTTGACAAGCAAGGCCACAAGATAGCACTCACAGCAGAGAATCGAGATTGCAATGATTTCAAACCTGTAGAAGAGCCCTGCACCGTGCATCGAGCTACGGCACAGTGCCCCGGCGGCCACCACGGACAGTAGGTACAGCAGAAAATGAAACACAGGCTCCCGTGCAAACTTTCTGAAGTTGAGAAGTATCACGATAACGGCCAAGGCAGAGACAGCTCCAATGCAGCGCGCAACAGGCGCAACCGGGGCAACGTTGCCAAGCAGGCACAGCGTAAAGTCGACCATCCCCACAAACGACCACCCGCCGTATTGAACATGGGCTACGGTTGCGCCGTGAAAACCTTGCATGTATGGGACTACTACGACAAGCGCAGAAGCAATGACCACCGCCAGGCTCTTGTAGCCCCTCCCGCCCAAAAGAGCCGCGATTGCAAGTGCTGGCCAAATGCCGATTCCCGACGCGCTAGTTGCCGTTGCACATATCGCGAAGAATACAGCCAGAGCCAATCTGCGAGGACGTTCCCTGCGCGCGAACGCGAGCATCGACACAAGCGCAAAAAGCAGTACCGCATGGCTTTGGATGGACGTAAGCGTCCAAAGCGTGTTTTCGCAATTCCCAAGATCAAGGAACAACCACACGAACGGCACAAAGAAAAGAAGCATCCCGCCACGGCGGAACAAGACGCCTAGAGTGAAGACATAGCCTAGGAGGATGCAGTCGCCGAACACAGTGCAGGCCAGAAACGGGAAAGGCCCATGGTAGAGGTCGAACACCTCGAAAACGAGGCGCGGTATTATCAGCCGATGCTCGTTGTGAAAGTCCGCAAGGTGAAGAAGCCTTTCAGGAAATCCGTAGCCAAGATACATGAGCGTCGTGTCGAAGTCGTCCCACCACGGTGCATTCCATGCGTACATCCCGACACAAATCCAGAACAGCACGACGGGCGCCGTAAAGAGGCTCAAGAGCAACACCGTGCGCGGTGACGGACGAAATGCTCGGAAAAACCAACGAAGATAACGCGGCAGCCATTTCCAGAGCCTGAAGTTGCTTTCTCCCGCAACACGGTCGTGCCATGTGGTCGGAATTTCTACGATTTTCCGTTTTGCCTCCCACGCCTTGACGACAAGCTCTAACCCAAGTTCGAATCCGCCAGTTGATTCGACGACGGTGGTGTTGAGAAACGACTTGCGGTAGAGCTTGAAGCTGTTGGTGGGGTCGTGCGTCGGCAGACGGGCAAACCAATGGAGGAGCAGTCCGGCAGCATGGGAAAGAAAACCTTTGAACTTCGGCCCGCCATACTGCCTGCCCCCTTTCATGTAACGCGAAGCACATACGATGTCGGCGTTTTCGCGCTCCGCCACCGCCACCATCTCGTTGATGACCTCAGGAGGGTCGCATAGATCGGCCATCGTCACCACAACGAAATCGCCCATGGCGTCTTCGAGACCCGTCTTAATGGCGTTCAGCGCGCCGCGGCCGTACTTGTTGCGGACGAGGCGGAATGGCAGGCGCGTCTTGCCCTCCAATTCGCGAGCGGGCGGAACCGTCGTGTCTTCGTCACGGTCGTAGACGAGCCAGACCTCGGCGTCGACTCGCACCTTCGCGTCTAGTTCCGCCAATGTCTGGCGGATGTTGTCGCCCTCGTTGTAGACGGGAACGACGATGGTTACGCGCGCGTTCAAATGCCGCCGATCCTGATCTGCTCCGCAATCCAGGGCATCACCTCGTCTAGGATTTGGTCAAGGGACGTCTCGGCGCGGAAACCCAGCACCTTGGCCGCCTTTTCCACGGCCGGCACCCGCTTCTGCACGTCATATTTGAACGGCTCGTCGCTGGTGTAGCGGAAAGGCTTCGCGCCCCTGTGAACACGATTCCAGATGTTCTCTGCAAGCTCCAGCACAGTGGTCGAGGCGGGTGTCGAGAGATTGAAGTCTTCGTTGACGGCCTCGGGTTTCTCAATGCAGAGACGGATTCCGTGCGCGAGATCGCCCCCGTAGGTGTAATGACGCACTTGATTGCCCGAGCCCAGGATATGGAGAGGGTCCTGCCCCTTCAAGACTTTCTGGACAAGGTCGGGCACCACATGGCTCATCGCGAGTTTAACGTTGCCGCTTTCAATCTCTGTATCGCAAAGCGCACGCTTCTCGCCCGTACCGACGCAATTGAACGGCCTGATCACGGTGTACGGAAGCTGATACTGCTCCCACGCGCCCTGGGCAAAATACTCACATGCCAGCTTCTGGAAGCCATAGGTGCTCGATGGCGGCGGGCATTTGTGCGCCTCGGACTCGGGCGTAGGGTAGACATCCGTGTTTTCGAACACCATCGAAGACGAAAGGATGTTGATCTTCTTGACATTGCCGTGCCGCTTGCCCCAAATTGCCGCGTCGAACGTTGCTGCCGCAATGCGCTCGTTCTCCGCAAGAAGATCGTATGCGAACGTATGGAAGTACGAAATACCGCCAATCATCGCCGCCGCACCCAGCACCTGGTCACAATCCTTGACAAGAGACTTCATCAAGTCAAGGTCCTTCACGTCACCGCGCGTGAAGTGATAGTTGGGATGTTCGTCATAGCTCTTCTTCACGGGACCGTACTTTGAGAAGTTGTCGATGCCGACAACCTCATGCCCCGCCCTTAGAAGCTCTTCCACGAGATAGCCGCAGATAAAACCTGCCGAACCTGTTACTAAAATTTTCATTTTCAACCTCTTGTTTGAAAGTAATCAGCCGCGCGCCCAGCACCCCCAGCAATCGACAAACGGCTGTTTTAGCTTCAGCCCCTTGTATGCGGAATGTGGGACACCTAGGATGACTCCCTCGGCCTCCTTGAGAAACTTCTTCAACGGCATTGCGCCGGGAACGAACTCATCAGTGACAAGCACCTCGGCCATCTTCATCTCCAGGAGTTTCTTGACTTTGAAGGACAGCGACTCGCGGGTGTCGTCATTGTCCGCCTTGAAGGCAAGTCCCATCACGCCAATCTTCTTCCCCATTAACGATCCACCCATCTTCGCCTCAAGCTGCGACACGAGGAAGTTGGGCAACCCCTCGTTCACGAGCATCGCCGAATGCCCAAGGAAGAACTCGTTGTTGTGGAACGCGGAAAGCTGCATCGTGTCCTTGAAGAGGCATGGTCCCGCCGCAAGCCCCGCCCCGGCGAAATGCTTCGCACGCGGGTAGTCCTCCTTCATCGCGCCTAGGATGCGGTAGAAATCCAGGCCCTGCTTTTCCACCATCATGTAGAATTGGTTTGCGATGGAGAACTCCAGATACCTCCAGGCGTTGGTCATCAACTTGGCAAGCTCCGCCTCCTCGGGCGTGATGCGGATGATCTTCGGCGCGATCGTGGCGAACAGCGCAGCGGCAGCGTTCTCCGACTTCTTGTTCACACCAGAGACAAGCTGCGGAAGATTGAATATCTCCTCAATGCCCCTGCCCTGCACGATGCGCTCGGGGCAGAACGCAAGGTTCGCCGCTCCCAACTTCGCCTTCAGCGTCTCCTCGACTATGCGGGTCACGCCGGGGAAGATGGTCGAGCGAAGGACAATCAACTGACGTCTGTTCAGAATCGGCAGATAGGCGTTAAGAACATTCATAACGTCGTGGATCTTCGGATTAAGGTGTTCATCCACTGGTGTCCCCGTGACAAACACGACAACATCTCGATTCCTGACGACCTCGAATTCCGATGTCGCACGCAGATTCTTCCCCAAATGCGAACACAGCAGTTCCTCCGCGCCCTCTTCCTTGAACGGAAGCCGACCAGAGTTGATTGCGTCCACTGCCTTTGGGTTGACATCAACCAACGTGACGTCCAACCCCTTCTTCGCAAACGCGAGCCCAAGGGGGATCCCCACGTGCCCACAGCCACCAATTATGCAGATCTTCTTCATTCTATTTACCACAGCTGAATTTCATCCTGGGAAAGCATACGTACACGACTATGACGAGTGCCGCGAGCACCGAGAGTATGCCCAGCGCAATTGACATGGGCTTCGGGGCGTCCGGCTTCGGGGCCTTGAGCGGCTCCAGGACCTGCACGAGATACGCATTGGGGTTGCCAAGCCAGTTGGCGACGGACACGATGTAGCCCTGCCGCACCATCTCCGCCACCTGCGGATTATGGAACTGCTGCCTCGGAAGCACCGTCAGCTGCGCCGAGCACCTCTTCTGCACAGCCCTGGAATAGTCGACCGGCGCGCAGAACCTCTTGGCCTCGCCGGCAAGGTCGAAGGCGCCGAACAGGACGACAGCGGCGACTGCGCACTTAAACGCAAGCGCCATGCGCTCGTTTCCCTTGGCGAGGGTTTCAAGCCACCCGCACAACGCGGCAATGCCAAACCCCGCAAGCACGCAGACGCAGAACTCGGTGAGGTGGTGCCACTTGACCGGTGCGCGAAGATAGTCGCCGAACGGCAGCATGTAGACAAGCCGGTATACCGGCTCGCAGTATCGTCCGAGCGAAAACAGCCAGAACACCACCGCGGAGACGGCGAAGAAGACGACCGTCTGGCGATACGACACCGTCTCTGGACATGAGACAACAGACGAGAAACGCACGGCTGCGCCCCTCTCGTCCATTGTCTCTCGTCTCACGCCAAAGAAAAGCGACGCAACGCCAACAAGCGCAAGCAAACACGTCACCCACCCGACGTAGAGCGAGTGCTGGCGGTAGTTGCCCTCCTTCGCCTTGTATGGGCGCCCGATTGCGCCGGTGTAGGGGCAAACACCCTTTGCTCCGTTGATCGAGAGCGTAAACGGACAACTCGTGTCGCCGTTCAGCCGAGAGCGGACGAACTCTGCGGTCTCACCCAGTGGCAGCGACCAGTTAGTTGCAAATATCCATCTGGCCTCGGCGTCGGAGACATCCTTGCCACCTGAAAGCGCAGACCCCTTCGATTCCACAATCTGCTTGTCGCGTCCTGAAAGCGCCCCGGTCAGCGCTCCGTGGAAACTGGGTGCGCCGACCAGGAAGAACGCGGCTGCGGAAATCGCAACGCCACGCACAAGCGATTTCCACGCCAGCCTGGCAACGACAGCGCGGAAAACGAAGTACGCGCCCGTGAACGCCGAGAAGATCAGCCAGAGGTCCGGCTGGTGGTAGCTGCCCCAGGCCATCACAAGGCCAAGGAACAGCCAGTGGCGGACGCTGCCGCCCGCAAGCGCCCTGTCGATGAGCCCAAAGGCGAAGACGCCATACGTCATCCATATGAACCAGCCGCCATGCCCTGCGGAGAAAAGCGTAAACCAGTACCCGCAGAAAGCAAGCAAAAGCCCCGCGCCATACGAGGCAAGACACGAAAGCCCGCGTCCGCGCAGGAAATAGGCCATTCCCAGCGCGGCGCAGTATATGGAGACGACGTACTTAAGCTCGCGGCAGAAGAGCGGAGACCCAAGAAGACCAGACCACAGAACGTCTGTGGGCTGCATCTTGCCCGACGTCAGAAATCCGTTCCACCAGCGGACCACGACGTCCCCGTATGAAGCCAGGAACACAACAGGATCGTCCGGCGCGACGAAGGTCACGTCAGACGACCAGCACCCCCAGAAGACGTAGCCGGCCAACACGGCAAAAGCCGCGCTGAAGCCTGTGAACCACGCAAGTCTCGGGCTGATTCGCATTTACGCCGCAGGTGCCGCCGCCGGCACTGGCACCGAGCCGAGGGCTATGAGGGCGAACACCATCGCGAAGATCGCCACGGTCTCGACTATGCCGAGGGCGGCAAGGTAGTTGGTGAAGCCCTGGTTCGTCTCGGCCTGCGCATCGCAGGCCGCGGCGCCCGCGCGGCCCTGGAACAGGGCCGAGAGGCCGATGGCCAGCCCTGCGAAGACGCCCGCGACGAGAATCGGCACCCCCGCGCCAGGCGCGGCCGAGCCGTTCACGATCTTGCCGAGCATGATGAACATGAGGATCATGCCGTACAGCGTCTGCGTGATCGGCGCGCCGACGAACGAGAGGAGGAGGAACGGCGCCGGCTTGTTCGCGGCGTAGCACTTCTTCCACGCTCCGACCGCCGCCGACGCGGCGAATCCAGTGCCGAAAGCGCTGCCCGCTCCGGCGAGTCCAAGGCAGGCGACCGCGCCTGCGACTATCATTGCTGCATCACTCATATTTTGCTCCTTGTTTTGGTTATCCTGTCCGCCACGTGCGGTCAGCCGCATTTTCAGGCATTGCCTTTCCTCCTGAACGGACTGAACGCATATCCAGACCAGGAGACGCCCTTGTGGTTCGAGAACTCGAGAGTGTTGAGCCTGACCGCGTGGACGAGTATCGAAAGACCGGCCATCGCGAGGTTCAGGCCGTGCCCGACGACGAGTATCGCAACCATCGCCACGGACATGAGCGCGTTCAGCCACCACGCGCTGTCGGAGGAGACTAGCCCCGTGGCCATGGAGTTGAAGTTCTCCGCCACCTTGACGGACGCCAGCCCCACGGCGAAGAGCCTCACGTAGCTGATTATGTCGCCAAGCGCGCTCATGATGTTGAGCGGAAGCATCCCGAGCTCCGCGCCGCGGGTCTTCAGCTCCGACGGCTTGACGGAGAAGCCGAACACCGCGGCAAGCGACACGCCGAAGACCCAGTACATGGGCCTTGGAATCCCCGCGAATATCCCGACTATCGAGTTCGTCACGAAATACATGAAAAGCAGGACGCCCGCCCACCCGAACTCGGCGATCGCCGTCGAGTCGGGCAGACGGCAGACGCCGTTCCAGACGCGCGCCAGCATCAAGTGCGAAACGCCTATCGTGAAGCAGAGAAGCATCATGTTGTGGTAGCTCGGATCCGCAAGCCACTTCACCGTCGGCAGCCCGGCGAGCCACGGGATCTGCGCCCCGAACCACGTGTTGGAGAGCACTCCCCACAGGACGGTCGCGGACGAGAACACCGTCAGCAACACGAACCAGCTGCGCGGCAGCTTCCGGCGCAGCGCAAGCGTCGCAGCGAGGAAGATTACCCCGTACGCGCCGTCGCCGACGAGCATCGCGAAGAAAAGCGAGAAGTAGCACATGAACGGAACCGACACGTCCGACTCCGAGTACGCCGGCGCAATGCCAAGCCCGTCGAACAGCACCTTCACCGGGCGGAAGAGCTTCGGGGGCTCGATAAGCGTCGGTGGGAGCTCCCCCTTCGCAGGCTCGCGCAGGAGCATGCCCCACCCCATCTTCGCGGCGCATGCGCGCAGCTCGTCCGCCCTGGCCGCGGGGATCCACCCGGACACCACGCTGACAGCGCCGCGGTTCTCCAGCAGCTCCCGCGCCGCCGCGAATGCGACGCGGTCGGCCAGCTCCGGGAAGGTGCGCAGAATCGCGGCCTCGTCCGTCGAGGCGAGCTTCGCATCGTCGATGGCAATCCTGTTCACGACGCGGTCTAGCTTCTCGCGCATCTTGGAAAGCCGCATTTCCGGCAGCTTGGCCGGAAGGCGGTCTGCTATGTCGATGCCGCGGCCGAGAAGCTTCCGCGCGAGCTCCGGGTCGAAGTCGCCGTAGGGCTCGTACAAGACGATTTCGCGCTCGAGCCTGTCCCTCTCCGATGCCAGCACGTCCCTGTCGGCGCCAATTGCCAGCACCTCGTCGACATCGCGCGCGCGGATGTCGAACTCGTCCTTGCCGGCCTTGCCCCTCGCCTTGCCTATCAGGCGCAGCGCGCGCTCGGCGTCGGAGACCTTTCCGCGCGCCTGCGCAACGGCCGCCCCCGCGGCTCCCGAAAGGTCAAGGTGCACGGCGCCGAGGTCACGCAGCGCTGAAAGCGTAGCGTCGCCCTCGGACGAAAGGCACAGCAGGTCGAGATGGCGCATCGGGACTATCATGCCGAGGCCTCCTCCCGCTGACTGCGCCCTTTCGCGATCTTGCCGCGCGTGACCGCCGCGGTCTGCTCGTCGCCAAGGGCTATCTTGATGACGCGGATCGCCTCGCGGCAGTCCGGTATCTTGACCTTCTCGAAAAGGTTCACGCGCTGGCTGGTCTGCTGCAGCTCCTCCGCGACAAGCCTCCGCTGCTCCTCGTATATCGCCCGCTCGCACTGGAGCGTCAGGACCTTCGTCGTCGCCTCGACGGCATTGTCGATCCACGCGGGCGTGGCCCACGGGTCGATCTCGCGCACCTCGGTGTCGACGGACTCGAAAGTCGGTATGGTCACTCCGGCTATGTTAGCCGTGCCGGTCTTCACGCCCTTCACCTTGACGAGCCCGGCAAGCTCCTCCTCGGCCGTGGCGAAGAGGCCCACCCAGCGGCCGAGGTCCTCGCGGACCGCCCGCTCCCTTGCGCGCGTCTCCTCCGCCTTGGCCGTGATGCCGGCGATCTCGCCCTGAAGCTGCTGCTTCTTGAGAAGCAACATGGGCAGAAAACGCTGAAACCGCTTCAGCGCATCGTTTTGAGCCTTGAGCTCAGTCTTCGTCAGCTTGACCCGTGCCATTTGGGAGTATATTATATCATTTTTTCATCCAGACACCCATACCCCTCTCGATGTGGGCCGCGTTTATCTTGTTGCCGGGCGTGAGCTTCCCCCGTATGACGTAGTACGTGTCGGCGGAATTCCAGCGGGCCCCCGCGATTCGGCTTGCCGTGACGGTAGCGGAAACCGTGCCGCTGAGCTTGTACCCCTGCGCCTTCAGATCCGCAACCGTAGCCGGACGCCGCGGCTGGGGCGAGGCCTTGCGCGCCGGCTGGCTCTTCGCCGCGGCGTTTTGCGAACTTCGCGGAATCGCAGCGGCGGAGGCAGGTCTGCGCGGGACTGTCGTCGCGGCGCCTACAGGAGTGCGCCGCTGAGCCGCCGCGACCGGCGGGCGGGGCTGAGGCTTCGTCCGCGTCGCGGCGATGTAGGTGGTTCTGGGCGCAGCGGGGCCGCCCATGGTGTCTACGTTTCCGTAGAGCACCTGCCGCAGGTAGTCGTCCGCATTGCGAAGACGCCGCGCGCGAGTGTCGGGATCGTAGGCCGGACGCGAGCGCAGGCCAAGCCGCGCGCGCACGCTCGGCATGGCGAAGAGCATTCCGCACCGCTTTCGTCCGCGGTGCTTGAAACGGTGCCACTTGTTCGGCGCGCCGTAGGCGACGTGGCTGTGGCAGACGACGCGCTCGTCGGGAATGCGGTACATCGCCTGGAGCTCCTTCACGAGGCTGCGGATCGCGTTGAGTTGCACGTCGCCCATGCGCTTGTCGTGGTAACCGACGCACTCGATGCCGACCGAGAACTTGTCGACGTCCTCCTTGCCGTTCCACATCGAGCGCCCGGAGTGGAAGGCCTCGCGGTCGCGGTCGACGATGCGGTAGACCGATCCTTCCTCGGTTACGCAGAAGTGGCATTCGCCGCGGTCGCTCACCTTGTTGAGCGAGCTGCGGGCGGGCGCCTCGGTGGTGTGCAGCACGATGAGCTCGGTGGACGCCCGGACGCGCCGCTCGGGATTGCGCGGCGACCTGTATCGGTCCGAAATCGAAACCGCCCCGGACGCCGCGAAGGCAAACGACAGCACGAGGACGGCGACCATCCCCGCTTCTGCCATGCGCACTGCCCGCTCTGCCATGAGGAGATTATACCAAAAACCGCGATGGATTAGTGAGCTTTTGGCTATCTCCCTGTACAACCCCGCCTGGCTGCTTCAAGGCAAAAGCCAGCCGCAATCCGTCTCAAATATGGTATACTATCGCCTATCACGCAGGATGTCCCGTGGTGTATTGGCCGCACAGGGGTTTTTGATACCCTTAGACCTGGTTCGAATCCAGGCGGGACAACCAGCCTATGCGGACATTGAACGGACGTGCCGCGCCCAGAGCCCGCAGGACTCCGCGACGCCGGCAACCCTAAGCCCCTCCTGCTCCGACTCGACGATACCGAACACCGTCGACCCGCTGCCGCTCATCATCACGCCACGCGCCCCCGCCGCGCACAGCACGTCCGCCGCGGCCGCGATTTCGGGATGAAGCTTCATTGCCGCCGCCGACAGGTCGTTCGCCTCCGCCGCGGCGATCGCGCCGATGTCGCCGGTCGCAAGCGCGGCGGCCATGGCCGCCGTAGCCGACGGCATGTCGTCGCCCCTCGGAGCGCATGCCGCGTAGACCTGCGCCGTCGACGACGCAACGCCAGGGTTTGCCAGCACAAGGTGCAGAGGCCGGGGCGGCGGCGGCAGGCGGGAGACGACCTCTCCCCTTCCTTCCATGAGCACCGGGCCCCCGAGGACAAGAGACGGAACGTCGCTGCCAACACGCGCCGCGACGCATGAAAGCCGCTCGCGCGTCATGCCGGCGCCCCCCAGCTCGTTCAAGGCGATGAGCGTAACCGCCGCGTCGGCGCTGCCACCGCCGAGCCCGCCGCCCGCAGGTACCCGCTTGACCACCGATATGCGCGCCCCGAGGCGCGCGGACGCCGCGTCGCCTCGCGCGGCAAGCGCCTCGCGCAGCTCAAGCGCGGCGCGAACGCACAAGTCGTCGGCGTAGCCGGTGTCGCTCGACACGACGCCGTCTGACGTCGCGGAGACGTCCAGGTCGTCGGCGAGCGAGACGGGGAGAACGACGGACCTCAGCGAGTGGTAGCCGTCGGCGCGGACACCGAGCACCTCCAGCGTCAGGTTGACCTTGGCATATGCCGCGGCAGTCACGAACGCAGATCGGAAATCGCCGCGTTGACGTTCGAGAACAGAGTCGCCAGCCTGCCCTTGGGAACAGTGGAGAATGCGATCCTTATCAGGCCGGAGAGGACGATCGTGCCCGTGGAGTACTTCTCGATCAGCTGTCGGCGGACCTTCTCGGCGTCGACGCCGACTGGCTTGACGCACATGAAGTATCCGGAGTTGAACGGCATCGGCGTGAAGTTGCGCCCGTATTCCGGATGGGCCTTCAGAATGCGCCGTATCTCCGCGTAGCGGGACTTGAGGACGGAGTACTTCTCCCTCTTCTGCCGCGCGTACCCGCCGTCGGCGTAGGCGGCGACGGCGAGGTGCTGGCCTATCGACGATGCGTTGGAGATGCCGCTTCGCACGTTGCCGGCGGCCTTGTCCTCCAGGGCCTTGAGCTGCGCCTCCGTGGCGCCCTTGAACGCGAAGGAGATGAAGCCCACGCGCAGTCCCCAGACGTAGTCCTCCTTGGTCGTTCCGTCGAGCTTTACCGCGAGAACGTTGCCGTCAAGCGCCGCGAACTCGGCGAAGAGCGATTCGCCGTGGACGCCCTTCTCGTAGACGAGCCCGAAGTACGCGTCGTCCAGCACGACGACGATGCGCTTCCCCGCCCTGGCGGCGGCCCTGACGGCCCTGACGATGCGTCTGGCGTCCTCGAAGGTGGCGGTATAGCCGGTCGGGTTGTTCGGGAAGTTGAGCACGAGTATCTTCTTCGCGCCGGGCGCGAGCAGCGCGGCCCTGAGCGCGTCGGCGTCGAACGCCCCGCGGCGGAACGTGTTGAAGTGGCGCACGCGGCAGCCGACGGCCTCCTTGAAGATCAGCTCGTAGTTGTCCCAGAAGAGGTCCGGCACGACAAGCTCGTCCGACGCGCCGGCGAACAGCTCCGCGGCGACCCTCAGGCCGTGGGTAAGCGCATTGGTCACGACCGGGCGGGAGAACGAGACGCCGCGGAGAGACGGGTTCTTCCTGACCTCCATCGCCTTCCACGCATCGCGCAGCGCGGGCAGCCCGTAGCTGCCTGCGTAGAGAAACGCCTTCTTGCCAATCCCGACGCGGCCGACGAAGCAGTCCATGACAAGCGGAGAGCCGTCCTCTTCGAAGGCCATGCCGATGGTTGCGTTAATGTCGCACTTCTTGGCCTCGGCCCCCTGCCCAAGTATGCCGGCGCTCGGAAAGTACATGCGCCTCCCGGCCGGGGACAGGAAAGCGGACGCCGGACCAAGCGTGCGGTTCAGCTCTCTCGCCAGTCTGTTCATAGTTCCTCCAAAATGTTCCGTCAGAGAAGCGGCTGCGAGACGTCGTTGAGCATGCGGTTCCATTCGTCGTCTCGCTTCATCTTCGCGTGCCGTTCCTGCAGCCGCGGGTAGTCGACGCGGTTGCGGTAGAGCTCTTCGCACAGGACTTCGTTGAGGTACACGAGGCCGGCCGCACGCACGCCAGCGCGGAACACCGCAAGGTCCTCCGACCTGCGCAGCAGATCGGGAAGCTTCTCCAGGAGCTTTAGCGCGGTGCGGTTGTCGCCCGTCACGCGCGAATAGCTCTCGCCGAAGCAGATGAACCCGCCGGTGCGGAGGATCCGGTCTATCTCCGTGCGCAGGGCGTTGATGCGCGCGACCAGCGCCTTCGACGCCGCGTTGGGCTTGAAGTCGCCCTCGAGGGAATACGACACGGACACCTTTGGCTTCGGCGACGCGGCCGGGCGCGATGGCACGCGACTCGTCGAGACGCTCTTCTTCTTGGGCTTGGGGTCGTCGTCGAACAGGTCGTCCAGCGAACTGTCGTCAAAGTCGTCCGCGGGCGCTGCGGCCGGGGCGGCGGCAGGCGCGGGCGCGGCTTCCTGTTCGCTCTTGCTGACCTTTACGCCATCCTGCGTCTTGAGGAACTCGCTCCAGTTTATGACCTGGCCCGTGACCGGCTTGCCGTTTATGCGGATTCCCGTGCCCCAGCGCTCCACGACATACGGGGGTTCCAGGTACTTTCCCTCCAGAAACACCACGCCGCTTGAGAACGGACGCCCGCGCGTCACGCCCAGAGCCGTGGCGCTGGCCTTCGGTATCTGCGGCATCGCCGCCGCGGCTACGGCGCAGAGCGCCGCGGCCGCCATCAACCAGACTCTCATGGCTTCCCATCCTTTCATCTGCATCCTCACGTCAAAAAAGATCCCGCGTTGCCGTAGCACAGAACCCCCGGAACCCGTCGTTCCAAAGTCGGGGCTGACGCCCCATCTTCAAATGTCGGTCGAAGAAATATCTGCTGAATCCGCGTGCAACACAGGACCTACGCTCCAAAGATCAACCCTCCCTCACCTCTATGCCGGCGGTAGCCCTGAGGGACTCGACTATCCGCTGGAAGGCCGCACCGACCTCATCGTCCGTAAGCGTCTTCTCGGCGCTGCGGAACTCGAGGGAGTACGCCCTAGACTCCTTGAATATATCAAAGAGCTCGACTCGCGTCAACTCCCGCCCGCCGTTCTTCCTGATGACGCGCACGATGTCCTCGTTGGTGACGCCCGCGGCGACGCGCAGGGCGATGTCGCGCCGCACCGCCGGGAACTGCGGCGGGGCGGAGGCCCTGCCGACGTCGCACGTGTGCTTGAGGAGCGGCCCGAGCTCCAGCTCGCATAGCGCCATCTGCGTCGTGAGCCGGTACGGATGGCGCAGCCGCGCCGACACGGCGCCGAGGACGCCCGCCGGCCTTCCGTTCAGCCTCACCTGCAGGGCCGCCCCCTTGGCGAACGCGGGGAAGTCGCACGCGGCGAACTCAACTCGCCCGGCGTGCAGCCGCGCGACGAGCTCCTCGACCGCACCCTTCAGCCACAGCACGGCCTCCTCCTCGGAGACCGCCGCGCGCCTGCGCAGCGCCTCGCGACCGACCGGGCCGAAGAAGCCAAGGGAAAGCCGCTCGCGCTCGGCGGGAGCCCCGTCGGCCCCGCGCGCGAAGACCTTGCCCATCTCGAACAGGAGGGCCGAGTCCACCTGGCGCGAGGCGTTCCTGCCGAGAGACGCATAGAGCTGCGGAAGCAGGCTGTCGCGCATCACGGCGTATTCCGCCGACACCGGGTCGGGTATCTGAAGCCGCGCAGACCGGCTCTCGGGCCGCGGATCGAAGTCGTCCAGCTCCTTGTTGCCGAGGAACGAATAGTGCATCGCCTCGGAGAAGCCGAGCGCGAGGCAGACCTCGCGCACCCTGCACTTCGCGCGGAACGGCTCGTCGTCCAGGTCGGAGACGCTCGGCGCGGACGGCATCGTGTCCGGGATGTTGTCCAGCCCGTACAGGCGGGCGATCTCCTCGACGAGATCGGCCTCCTCGGTGATGTCCCAGCGCCATGACGGAACGCGGAACACCGCGGACTCCAAGGCGGCGAAGTGCATGTTGGACCTGTCTGCCGGCGTTATCCCGAGCAGGTCCAGCAGAAACACCATCGCGTCGTTTCCGATGTTGATGCCGATCAGCTGGCGCGCGCGGGAGAAGTCGAGCGCCACGTCGGCATTCAGGGGCCTGGGCCTGGCGTCCACGTCCACGACGCCCCTCGCGACCTTCGCCGCCCCGTGCTTCTGCAGCAGATGCGCCGCGCGCCTCGAGGCGAAGTCGGCGAGGTCCTTGTCCACGCCGCGTATGTAGCGGTAGGCGGACTCGCTCGAGAGCCCGAGCCTGGTCGCCGTGGACTTGATGCAGGTCGGCTCGAAAAGCGCGCTCTCGAGCATCACGGTCCTCGTGCCGGGCGCGATGCCGGAGTCCTCGCCGCCCATGACGCCGGCCACGGCGTTCGGCTTCTCGGAGTCGCAGATCATCAGCATCGACGGGTCGAGCGCGCGCACCACGCCGTCGAGCGTCTTCATCGTCTCGCCCTGCCGCGCGTTGCGCACGACGATCGTGCGGTCCTTCAGCCTGGTGTGGTCGAACGCGTGCATCGGCTGGCCGAGCTCGAGCATGACGTAGTTCGTAACGTCCACCGCCAGCCCGAGCGACCTCACGCCGCAAAGCTCAAGCCTCTTCGCCATCAGCTCGGGCGATGGCGCGTCGGGGGCCATGTCGGTTATGACGCGAGCAGTGTAGCGCAGGCACTTCTCCGGGGCCTCCACCACGACCTTCACCTCGTCGTTCACGTCGACGTCCGTCTCCTCGAAGTCGACGGGCGGCAGCGTCACGGGGCGATGCAGCACCGCGCCGAACTCGCGCGCCAGGCCGACCACCGAGAGCGCGTCGGGCCTGTTCCACGTGACCTCTATGTCGAAGACGGTCTCGGGCTTCTCGCCGGGCACCACGTCGCGCACGAAGGCGCCGACCCTCGTCTCTGGCGGGAACTCGATGATGCCGGACGCCCCCTCGCCGATCTGCAGCTCCTTCTCGGAGCAGCACATGCCGAACGACTCCACCCCGCGGAGTTTGCTCTTCTTGATCTTGAACCCGCCCTCCGGCACGACCGCGCCGATCTTCGCGAACGCCGTCTTGATGCCCAGGCGCATGTTTGGCGCGCCGCATACGACCTGGAACTCCTCGGCGCCGTCCGTCACGCGGCAGACGTGCAGATGGTCGCTGTCTGGGTGCGGCTCGCACGCCGTGACCTCGACCACCACGAACGAATCCGACAGCGGAACCCCGCCAACGGTCTCGACGGACTCCACCTGCAGCCCGGCCCGCGTAAGCTTCTCCGCGAGCTCAGCCGGCGCGACGTCGTCGACCTTCACATAATCATTCAGCCAGCTGAGAGGGAGCTTCATTTTTGGGTTCTTCCTTGCTTTGCGATTCTTCTGGGACTGGCGCGGCCGGCGTGTCTTGCGGGACCGGCGCCGCGCCAGTCTCGCCCGCCGCGCCAGTCTCGCCTGTCGTCTCCACGGGCGTCTCCGGGACATCCGGAGTTTCCGCAGCCTCCGGCTTTCCCGGCTCGACGGGCTTCTCCGCTTTCGGTTCGGCGGGCTTGCGCTTCTTCCACTGCGGCCCGTACTTGGGGAACTTCTCCACCATCGAATACACGCCGTTGGTGAACGCCACCACATGGCCGGTCGTGACGAGCCAGCTGAGATGCTTCTCGAAGTCGCCCTCCTTCGGGAACTCGCTTCTGTCGCAGCATGGATGCTCGGCCACGAACTTCGCCGCCGACGCAAGCTCGGGAATCGCGTGCTCGGCGTCGAACTCGCGGTATTCGACATTGGTCACGAACTCCTGCCCGCGCGCGTCGTTCGCCCTGAAGAACTTCATCTTGCGGTGGTGGAACGCGCCTCGCAGCGCATAGCACATGGCGTAGGGGGAACGGCGCTCGGCCTCCAGCGCGTCGCGCGCCGCCCACTGCAGCGGACGAACCGGGCTCTTCAGCGCGACGTCGGCCGTGATCATGAGGTTCTTCGGCGTGTCCAGCAGCGAGGACAGGATCGTGCGCTTGAACTCGCCCTCGGCCTGTTCGCGCGTAAGGCCCTGCGCGTCTTCGGGCGCGCCCTTTGCGAAGAACAGCGTGCGCTTCGTCGCACCCTTGCGCCACGTCTCGATCACCTCGGCGTCGCGAACCATCTCGATGTGGGAACGGTACTGCTCCTCGGACATGTCGGGATAGCGCGTCCGCATCATCTCGCGCACCACGGAGTTGAACTCGTGTACGTTCGGCGGCCCGAGCAGCTCCCCGGAAAGCCCGCACCTGGCCACGCAGCTGAAGTTGCCCTTCGGCGGCTCGCAGTCGATCTCCCTCGCGTCGTAGTAGTCCCCGAGATGCGCGCCAAGCACATGGGCCACGACGTCGGCCTCGGAAAGAGATGCGAACCCGCAGGCCTTGCACTGGTGGAAAACCGCAGGCGCCTCGCCCTGCGCGGCGCGGGGCGTTATCTTCAGCAGCACCGACGACGGGTTGTCGAGAAAGAAGTACGCGAGGTCCTTCAGCTTGTAGGCGTGGATGTCCTGCTGGATGCGGCGGATGATCGCCCCCAGGGCCTTCGTCTCCGGCAGCAACTTGACCTCGGCGTCGAGCGGACGCTCGCGCGGCACGAACTGCCTGCGGTCGCCGGACTGCCTGCGGTCGCCCCCGAACTGCTTGCGGTCGCCGCCGAACTGTTTGCGGTCGCCCCCGAACGGTTTCCGGTCAACGCCAAACTGCTTGCGGTCGGCAAAGGGTCTGGGCCCCTTCTCGGGACCCCGGCCCCGCCCTGCGTCCGCAGAAGACGGACGGACCTTTCCGACGCTAACTCCAGCCGACTTCCTCGCCCATTCCGGCGTGAAGTCGATGGACCCCAGATCTATAATGCTGCTCTCTTCGCTCATGACATGCATATTATACCATAACTTGCGCACGGATGGCGGTAAACCGCGGGCGGTGCACCTGCAAACCGCACAGGGGCGGTTGTGGTATAATACGGCCATGGGGAAAGGCAGACGCGAGGTGCGCAAATGAACGGCATGGTGCTGGAAGGCGGCGCCATGCGCGGACTCTTCACCGCCGGCGTGCTCGACGCGCTCTTCGCCGGCGGAGTGCGCTTCGACGGGATCATCGGGGTGTCGGCGGGCGCATGCTTCGGATGCAACTACAAGTCGCATCAGCCGGGGCGCGTCATCCGTTACAACACGAGGTTCGCCCGCGACCCGCGCTACTGCAGCATCCGCTCGCTGCTGCGGACGGGCGACCTGTTCGGCGCCGAGTTCTGCTACCACCTGCTTCCGGAGAGCCTGGACGCCTTCGACGGGCGCACGTTCGAGTCCGACCCGACCGCCTTCTACTGCGTCACCACCGACTGCGCGACAGGCGAGCCCGTCTACCGCCGCTGCGACAGGGCCGACGCCGAGACGTTCGAGTGGATCCGCGCCTCTGCCTCGATGCCGGTCGTTGCGCGCCCCGTGCCGCTGGACGGAAGCTGGCACCTGGACGGCGGGCTCTCCGACGGCATACCGCTGCGCTACTTCGAGTCCATCGGCTACGACCGCAACCTCGTGATAACCACGCGTCCGCCAGGTTACCGCAAGATCCCGTCGTGGAAGAGGCTGCTGGCAAGCCCGTTCCTTCTCCGCTGGCCGGCAGTGCGCAGGGTGATCGCCACACGCCCCGCGCGGTACAACGCGGCGCTTGACTACATCAAGTCGCGCGCGGCGGCAGGCGCGGCGTTCGTGATATCGCCGGAAGAGCCCCTGCCCATATCCAGGACCTGCCACGACCCGGATCGCATGCGGCGCGTATACGAAATCGGACTGCAGGAAGGACGCCAGCAGCTCGCCGAAGTGCAGAGGTTCTTCGCTGGCTAGCCCGCGACATCCCGCGCCGCACGGCGAGAGAACGGGCCGTCAGGCCTCGACGCAGGAGTCCAGCAGCACGCGCATGGAGCCGATTCTGTCGGCGGTGTGCACGATCGACGGATCGACGGCTTCCGCCACGAGCGCGTCGGACGCCGCGCCGTGCAGCCACACCGACGACGACGCGGCCAGGAACGGATCGCCGCCGAGATACGCCCAGCGCGCACCTATCACGCCGGCGAGCAGGTCGCCCATGCCTCCCATCGCCATGAAGGGGTTGCCCGTGGGGTTGCGGTACACCCGCGAACCGTCCGCCGACACGACAAGCGTCTCGGGGCCCTTCAGGACGACCGTCGCGCCGTATCGAACGACGATTTCGCGCGCCGCGGCAAGGCGGTCTTCGAACACATGGCCACGCCGCAGGCCAAGGAGCTTCGCGGCCTCTCCCTCGTGGGGCGTAAGCACAAGCTCCTGGCCCTTCGCCGGGGCGAACCCGTCCGCGCGCCCGCGCAGCGAGGCAAGGACCGCAAGCGCGTCGGCGTCCAGCACGAACCGCCCGCATGATCCGGAGAGGATCCGCGAGACGACGCCCTCTGAGAATTCGGAGACGCCAAGACCCATGCCGACTACCGTCACGTCCGCCGCGGGCGGAACACAGGTCGCGGCGAGCTCCGTGAACGTGGCCTCCGGCACCAATGCGCCGGCG
>JAFRBA010000145.1 GCA_017405115.1 Kiritimatiellia bacterium | reverse complement strand
CGAGCACAAGCTCTTCGGCGTCGGGGGTTGGGGCTACGTCCACTTCTGCCTCCCGATGATGACGCCCGAGGAGCGCGATGACGTCCAGATGGTCGGCGGCATAAACGTGCACAACGACTATCTGCAGTTCCTCGCCGAACATGGCGTCGTAGGCTTTGGCGCGCTGGTGACCATGGTCGTCCTGCTCGTATGGCCAGTCGGCCACGTCTGGCGCCGAATGGCGCGCAAAACGCGGTTCATGAAGCCGAAGGACCTCCCGCCGAAGCCTGTGCAGATATTCGTGCTGCCGGCCCCGGCGTTCTGCCTTCTCGTCGCCATTACATGCACCCTGGTGCACGCCTTCGGCGACTGCCCGCTGCGCTCGCCGGCCGTGCTCACGCTCTTCTTCGTAACTCTTGCCGCAATGCCGGGCTTCCTGCCCGAGAAAGGAAACTGATGCTGCACGTCAACGAAAACTACTCGAAGATCAAGCCGACGTATCTCTTCGCCGAGATCGCCCACCGTGTGGCGGCCCACCAGGCCGCCCACCCCGAGGCGAAGGTCATACGCCTCGGGATCGGCGACGTGACCGAGCCCCTCGCGCCGTCGGTCGTCGCCGCGCTCCACAGGGCCGTCGACGACGAGGCCGACCGCTCGCGCTTCCACGGCTACGGCCCGGAGCAGGGCTATGCGTTCCTGCGCGAGAAGATAGCCGAGGCGGACTTCCGCTCGCGCGGCATCGACGTATCGGCGGACGAGATACTCGTCTCGGACGGCGCCAAGTGCGACTGCGGGAACTTCCAGGAGCTCTTCGCCTCCGACGTGCGGATCGCGGTGGGAGACCCCGTCTACCCGGTGTACGTAGACACCAACGTCATGGCAGGCCGCCACGACATCAGCCTCCTGCCGTGCACGGCGGCGAACGGCTTCGTCCCCGGGCCGGACGGATGCGAGGCAGACATCGTGTACCTCTGCTACCCCAACAACCCGACGGGGGCCGTGGCGACGAAGGCCCAGCTCCAGGCCTGGGTAGACTGGGCCAACGAGCGCAAGTCGCTCATCGTCTTCGACGCCGCGTACGAGGCGTTCATCCGCACGCCCGGCATTCCCCATTCGATATACGAGTGCGCGGGCGCGAAGTCCTGCGCCGTCGAGATCCGCTCGTTCTCCAAGACTGCGGGCTTCACCGGCATCCGCTGCGGCTACACGGTCGTGCCGGACGGACTGTCGGCCTACGCCGCGGACGGGCGCGCTGTGGAGCTTCGCGGCATGTGGACCCGCCGCCAGACGACGAAGTTCAACGGCGCGTGCTACCTCACCCAGCGCGCCGCCGAGGCCGTGTACTCGCCCGAGGGACAGGCGGAGACGCACGCGACGATAGACTTCTACCTCGGAAACGCAGCGGTCATGAAGGGCGCACTGCGCGACCTCGGCTACACGGTGACCGGAGGAGACGATTCGCCCTATCTCTGGGTGGACGTGAAGGGCGACAGCTGGGCGTTCTTCGACCGCCTCCTCGCCGAGGCGAACGTGGTCACGACGCCCGGCGCCGGCTTCGGCGCGGCCGGCGAGGGCTACATACGCATCTCGGCCTTCAACTCCCGCGAGAACGTCCTCGAGGCGGCAGACAGGCTCAAGAATATCCTCTGACGGCGCCTGAGCCATGAGCGAGGGTGCCTTCTTCCAGGACCTGGCCGTCCTCATGGCCGTCGCCGGCGGCGGCGCCGGCGTCTTCGGTCGCTTTGGCTGGCCGAAGGTGCTTGGCTACATCCTCGCGGGCGTAGTCCTCGGCGAGCACACTTGGAACGGCAGCCTGCTCGCGGACGTGGGCTCCACGCGCACCATCGGCCAGCTGGGCGTCGTGTTCCTGATGTTCGGCATGGGGCTTTCCTTCTCGCCGAAGGACGTCCGCCGCGTGCGTTCCGTGGCAATTCCGGCCGCCGTTGTCGACACGGTCATGATGACGTGGCTGGGCTACACCGTCGGCACGCGGATATTCGGGTGGTCCGCTGTGCCGTCGCTCTTCCTCGGAGTCGCGATCTGCGACTCCGCCACGACGCTGCTTGCGAAGGTCTTCGACGAACTGGGGTGGTCGAACCGCCCGGTCGCAACGAACGTGCTTGGCATATCGCTGTGCGAGGACGTGATCTGCGTAGGCGCGATCGCGGTCGTTACAGGAGTGGCCTCCGGCGGCGACATGTCGCTCGCCGCCCTCGGTAAGTCGCTTGGCAGCCTGTGCCTCTTCTTCCTCACCGTGCTTGTCTTCGGCTTCGTGCTGGTACCGAGGCTCCTCGACTCGATAGGCAAGCGCGGCGACGGCGAATCGCTCGTGCTGGTCGCCCTCGGCGTATGCTTCTTCGTCTCGTACCTGGCGTACATCTTCGAATTCTCGCTAGCCCTGGGGGCCTTCCTCGTGGGGCTCGTGGCCTCCACGAGCGGCATGCGCCACCGGCTGGTCGCCCTCGCGGACCCCCTCAAGGCGATGTTCGCCGCGGTGTTCTTCGTCTCCATCGGGCTTTTGGTCGACCCGTCGGCACTTGCGCACTGCCTTCCGGAGATATTCCTCGTCGCGGCGGTGATCGTGCTCGGGAAGACGCTGAACATCGGCCTCGCGTCGCTCGCGGCTGGCACGGACGTGCGGACTGCGGTCCAGAACGGGCTCTCGCTCGCCCAGACCGGCGAGTTCGCGTTCATGGTCGCAATGCTCTACGCCACTCTCACGGGCGATTTCGAGAGACCGCTTTTCCAGGTCGCTGTGGGGGCGTCGCTGCTGACTGTTCTCGTCAATCCGATCCTGGTGCGGATCTCCGACCGCGCAGGCGCGTGGGCCGAGTCGAAGGTGCCGCCGGGTCTCGAGCGGCGTCTGGTGTCGTACCGAGCCTGGCTGGAGAGGATCCGCGCAAGCCGCGGCTCTCCGGCGTTCCAGGGGGTGCGCATGGCAGGGGTGCGGCTCGGAGTGTACGCAGTGCTTCTCTTGGCGGTGTCAATCGTCTGCACGCTCCTCGGGCAGCACGACTACTCTGGCTTCTCGCCGTTCCTTGAGCGGCACGACGGCCTCATCTTCTTCGCTTTGGCCAACCTCTTCGACGTAGCGGTGTTCTCCCTGGTGCCGTCCGCCGCACGGTCGCTTGGCGACTCCGTGGCGGTCCTGCTGGCTGGCGACGGCGACGCCAGGTGGCAGACGCACCTGCGTCCGTTTGTGCGCTTTGTGGCGACTGCGGCGGTGGTGGCGCTTTTCTTCATTGAGTGGGTGATGATCAACCTGTCAATCGTGCCGAAGGATGGCGCGGCGCGCGTCGGCGCGTTCGTGGCGGTGATCGTCGTCGGCGTCGTCGGCTGGCGGCTGTTCGCCAAGGCGGGGCGCCGCGCCTCGCAGCGCTTCCACGAGGCTCTTACGGCAGAGGAGAGGCGGGAGGGCCTGGCTGCCACCATGACGGTGCCCGCTCCGTCCGGCGACGTCCATCGACTCGTCCTCGGCGCGGGCTCGCCTGCGGTAGGCGAAACCGTAGTCACCCTCAACATACGGGCGAAGACCGGCGCGTCCGTCGTGGCGGTTGTTCGCGACGGGCAGATGACCCGCAACGTCGGCCCGGAGTGGGAGTTCAGGATAGGCGACGAACTTCTCGTCCTCGGCGACGCGCATCAGATGGCGGCGCTCAAGGACCTTCTCGGCGTCACCTGACCTCCCGCCTTCGTCACTCGCGCATTTAAGGTAGATTCAGGAGTTGGATGTTGCCCATTGCGATTAAATGAAGGTTTTGATACAATATGCGTGGCCCCAAATGGTATAAAGAACCACGATAGGGCGGTGTATGTTTTGAAACGGAGGTGTGGAATGATTGGAAGGAAAAACGAAGCCGACATCCTGAGGGAATCTACAGAGAAGTCCCAGGCGCAGTTGATCGTTGTGTATGGCCGCCGCCGTGTGGGAAAAACGTTTCTTGTCAGGGAAACGTTCCCGGACGGTTTCTTTTTTCAGCATACCGGGATTCTCGACGTGCCCATGGCGGGGCAGCTGGCCGCATTTCGGGATTCGCTGATTGAAGCGGGCGCGAAGGATGTGCCGGAGCTTGCGGACTGGCGCGAGGCATTCAACGAGCTGAAGCGTCTCGTGAAAGAAGGCGGAAAAGGGAAGAAGGTGATGTTCATAGACGAGATGCCGTGGATGGACACCCCGAAGTCCCGATTCGTCCAGTGGTTCGAGGCGTTCTGGAATGGCTGGGCGTCGGCACGCAAGGACGTTGTCCTGATTGTCTGCGGCTCTGCGGCGTCATGGCTTGTGAAGAAGGTGTTCCGCAATCGTGGCGGGCTGTACAACAGGGTTTCGGAGCAGATACACATTCGCCCGTTTACGCTCCACGAGTGTCGCGAGTACTGCCGCGTTGAGGGGTTGAGCCTTTCCGACATCGACATTGCGGAGCTTTACATGGCCTTCGGCGGAATTCCGTACTACTGGAGCATGCTCAAGAAGGGCGAGAGCGTTGCGCAGAACCTGGACAGGCTTCTCTTCTCGCGGAACGGGAAGCTCAGGAACGAGTTTCGCGACGTGTTCGGATCGCTGTTCGGCGAGAGCGTGGCGTACGAAACGATTGTAAGGGCGCTGGCGTCCGTAAAGAGCGGCATGCCGCGGGACGCTCTCCTGTCGTCATGCGGAATGGTCAAGGGCGGAAACGCCACGCGATACCTTGATGATCTCGAGGCATGTGGATTCATAAGAAAGTTCACTGCGTTCGGGAAGCGAAAGCGTGACGCGCTCTACCAGCTCATGGACAACTTCACTCTCTTCCACATGAAGTTCCTCGACGGGGAGTCGAATCCCGATGAGCATTTCTGGCAGCACTCCGCAAACCAGCCGTCCGTCAACGTCTGGCGTGGGCTCGCCTTTGAACGGATATGCCTTCAGCACGTGGCGCAGATCAAGGAGGCGATTGGTGTAGGCGGAGTTTTGACGCATGTGTTCGCATGGCGTCACGCTCCGGACTCTGACTGCCCCGAAGGAGCTCAGATTGATCTGCTTATAGAGCGGGCGGATCGGGTTGTCAACGTGTGCGAGATAAAATTCACCCAGAAACCGTATTTGATAACAAGGGAATACAACGAGAAGCTGTGCAGGAAGGTCGCGGTGTTCGCATCTGTGACGAAGACCAGGCTGGCGCCCCACCTCACGATGATTACGACGTACGGAGTCTCCCGAAGCGGGTATCTTGGCGCGTTTCAATCGGAGGTCACGCTTAAAGACCTCTTCGTCGATGTCAGGCGGTGAAGAGCACACGATCTAAGAAGTCGCGGCATTATGTAACGGAACTGATGACACACTTCCTGATCCCCAATTTCTGCGGCTGTTCTCGGGCGAGGCGAAGAAGAGGCGGGGGTTAAGGGCTGGCGCGGACGTGCGGTGGAAAGGGGATCATTGGCTTGTACGCTTTTTCCATTTGAATGGTGTGCAGCCTGTGGCGGACTTGAACTTTTTGATGAGGTAGTTCGGGGCGCAGAAGCCGGTGCGGGATGCAATCTCCTTGATGTTGAGGTCGCTTTTAAGCAAAAGCTGCTTTACCTCCGCGATGCGGTGGGCGAGAATGGTCTTGCCGAGAGACTGCCCGAAGCGGGCGGCACATGTCTTGTCGAGCCGCGAACGCGATTCACCGAGCGCTTGCGCGACTTGTTCCGCGCCGAATGGGCGGTGTAGGTTGTCTCGGATGTAGAGCAGCACCTTTCGGATGAGCGGATTGTCGTCTGCCACTGTATCGGTCGAACGGCGCACAGTGATGCCTTCGGGCTTTATGAGAATTGGTCCTTTCGGGTATTTGCCGCCGTTCATCAGCCGGTCGAGGAGGGCGGCGGCGGCATATCCGCCGCGACTGAGGTTCTGCCGTATGCAGGAAATAGGCACGGGCTGGTTGTCGGTGACAAGCGGATCGTCGCCGATGGAGAGGATGGCGATATCGTCCGGCACGGATATGTTGGCGGCGAGGCAGAGGTGAAGAAGCCGCACCGCGTCCGTCTCGTCGTAGGCGAGGGCGGCTGTCGGCTTCTTCGCGGCGTTCAGCAGTTTAACGGTTTGCGCATCATTGGCGGAGATCCATTTCTGCGGCGTGGTGCCCAGCGATTCCGCAAGCCCGTTGAAGCGCAGTTCGTGAACGTGTGTCCAGCCAGTCGAGAACCATGCGACGTTGCTGAAACCGCGTTCCTTGAAGTGTTCGCTGGCCATGGCGCCAATCTGGTGGTGGTCGGAGACGACGCGCGGAAGGCGAAGGCGTGGATGCTGGATGGTGAGATCGACAGTAGGGATTCCGCGTGCGGTCATCTTCCGTATGTACCGAACGGTGTTTTTGTCGCCCCTGAGCGTGACCAATACGCCGTCGTAGTCGGTGGAGGGCGGCAGACCGCCAAGTCGGTCGTGGATGGTCAGCACCCAGTCGTGGTCTTTTGCGAACCGCGACACGCCGCCGATCCTCAGATAGCTGATCGGCGTAATCATCACCAGGACTCTTTTCCGTTTCATTTTTGTAGGGATTGCCGTTTCTTGGGGTTATGCGAACGTGATCATGCGCACCATCTGGCGGAAGAACTCCGCGCTCCAGATGTCGAGTTCCGTCCTGTCCATCACGTAGGGTTCCACATCCGCCCTTGCGTTCTCGAAGTCGATGGTGTCGATTCGGGCATCGAACGTGGCGATGACCTTCTCCGGCGTCGAGACGTCCGCCTCTGGCGCGCTTTCCTTGGCTCGTTCGACAAGATGCGCCAGGTCGAGAGGTACGTGCTTTGCGATGTACCAGGCTACATCGTACCAGTCGCGCCCCTTGATCCGGCGCTTCCACTTCCTGAAGAGCGCGGCGGACACCTTGCCGGCGAACAGGTCTGGCAGCGTGTAGGAGCGAGCCCAGAATGTCCGGGGAGAGGCGACGGTCTTCATCTCGGTCGAGAACTTTGGCGGCGGATCGATGTCAACCTCTATCTTGACCTTGAGACGTTTTTCCGTCGTGAAGCCGATGTCAAACACGTCGGACGACTCCTTAAGGAACGCGCTTTCAATCGCAGACGGCTGCCCCTTGTGCTTCATCTTGATTTCCACGTCCTTGCCGGCGAGCTTGAATTCCTCGACGACGGCGGGGAAGTAGTCCTCGAAGCGGAAGTTGAGGTCTGGCTCCAGCAGCGAGAAGTCCATGTCCTCCGAGAACCGCCGCATGTTGTGCAGCAGACGGAGGCATGTGCCGCCGTAGAACGCGGCCTTCTCGAAAAATCCTCCGCGAGCAAGCCCTGCAAGTGCGATCTTCTGCATGACTTCATGCTGGATGTTGTCTTCCATTACATCCGGCTGCTGCTTCATGTCGGATACCATCTTGTCAAACAGTGTCATCTGAAAAGCCTTTCTGCGGCGTTGAAGAGAGCCGCCTTGTGGCCGCATGCTGCATACGCGGCGAATATCTGCGGATCGTGGTTTGCGAATGAGTCGAAGTCGAAGCGGACGTCCTCTTCGAGATATGACGCGAGAGTCTTAGGCGAGTAGATACGAAGGTCTTTCCGCGTGTATAGGTAGTCGCAGAGCGCCTTTTCAGGCGATGCCATCAGATAACCATCTACGCTTCTCACGCCAATCGGAAACAGGTCTTCAGGAATCGACTTGTAGCTGAACCAGCCGATAGGCGTCTTGAATGTCTTGGAACGTCCAGTTACGACAGATGTCATGCCCATCGTCCGTTCGGGTATCAGTCCGTAATAGGAAAGCGCTGTCTCGATGGAAACGTATGAAGGTCCATCGTAGAGGACATTCGCCACCACTCCGTGGTTTATGCTCTTCTTTGAATATTTGGGGTTGACGCAGAACCATCCGCGCTTCAGTCGAATCAACTTGCCTTCCTTCACCATCATGTGAGCCTTGAAGCCTGGTTGCGAGTATTCCTTGAGAAAATCATTGAGAACCGCCATCGGGAATGGGGCTTCGGACAATGGCTCAAGCCAAGTTT
>JAFRBA010000144.1 GCA_017405115.1 Kiritimatiellia bacterium | reverse complement strand
CGTGTCGCCATGCGCTATGACAAGCTTGCCTCCCGCTTCCTCTCCTTCGTCCATTTGGCCTGCATTCGCATACTCCTTGCATAATCTGGGCCGTTATGCATTTTGAAACACACTCTAGTATTTAGTGGTGGAAGAAATCCCTTGCGGGATTTCTTTGATTAAATTGGCAGAAGTCGGAAGGTTGTCGCGTCAGCTTATGTCAAAGAAATCCGGAGGATTTCAACCTTCGCTAAATACTAAATACCAGATACTAAATACTCCAATGAGCGACTGAAAGGAGCGAATAGTGTGAAAACACCAGGCACAAGCAGGAGCAGTCCGAAGAGCACAACAAACAAGCCCGCGGTAAGCGAGCCAAGAAAGGGAGAGAGGCTACCCAGCTAAAGGTTCCAGGGAGATAGAACCTTCAGGGACAAGACCAAGAGAGACGAGGAGTTTAACAGCGTCCTTGGCAGAGGACAAAGTTTGTTTTTTTCTCAACTCTTCGGGCATATCGAACTTGTGAAGGTCGCAGGGATTAAACACCTCGCCGGATTGCAGCATGGCGAAGATGGCAGTCAACATCATGCGGGCAATGGCAATGATAGCACGTTTCTTACCGCGACGCTTCATAATACGTTCGTACTTGGTTCTGAAATAAGGACTTTTCTGGGTAGCCTTGACGGCAGCGTGAGCAGCTTCAACCAAAGCAGGCTTGAGGTAAACCCCGGCGCGAGAAATTCTGACGGATTTCTTTTTACCGGCGGACTCGTTGTTTCCAGGCGTCAGGCCCGCCCAACGGCACAGACGCCTGGAGGAGCCGAATTCGGACATGTCTGTACCAATCTCCGAAATGATCGTAATGGCAAGACGACGATCAATGCCGGGGATGGTACAAAGCAGGGCAATCTGGCCTTCGTAGTCGGCAACAAGTCGTGTGATGACATTATCGATTTGCGCAATACGCTTGTCGATATCGTCAAAGTGGCCTTGAACAATGCGGACGCGCTCTTTCTGTTCTGCGGTCATATTGAAGCCCTTGACGGCCTCAACCACATCTGAAGCTTTCTTCTTCAGAGAACCGCGGAGCAGGTGAACGCAATAGTCGGGATCAACGGCATCCGTATCCAGCAGGTAGTTTTCGATGGCCGTGGCAGACACGCCAAACATATCGGAAACGACGGCGTCCAGCGTCAGGTTACACACAGTGAAAGCGTTTTGAAAGCGATTCTTTTCACTGGAACGCATGGACACGAGCTTGCTCCGATAGCGGGTGAACTCGCGGAGGATGCGGATATCCTTGATGGGAATGTAGCTTGCAGGGACCAGTCCCATGCGGAACAGGTCACCAATCCACTTGGAATCCTTCTTGTCGTCTTTGTTGCCCTTGACGGCGGAAACCCACTTGGGATTGGCAATGACGACATTGATGGAAGCAGCCTCAAGAACATTCCAGACGGGCACCCAGTACTTGCCGGTGCTCTCCATACAGACATCCTTGCAGTTGTTGTCAAGGAGCCACTGCTTGAATTCAAGCAGGCCACTGTAATAGGTGGAGAAGCGCTTCTGCCGGTACTTGGGAAAGATGCTGTTGGTCGTAGTGATGATTGTGGCGACGAGAAAGGTTTTGTGCACATCGACGCCGCAACAGACGGGATAAACCAGACGCATATCTATCCTCCTTCCTGTATTTGAAAGAGAGAGACGGTGACTGCGCCACTACACAATAAACCAAGAGGTTTATACAATTCTTAGTGTACGGACTCGAGCGACCTACTTATTTGTGCTTGAAAGGCGACGCTCACACTGATTGATATACTGCCTTTGTGACCGAAGAGTTGCGTGCAACTCTCTCCACCGTGCTTTGTAGTGTGTCTCTCTCAAGTACAGTATACATGAAAACGGGAAATCTCGCGGCACTCGTTTTCATCCCTATTTGTGCCGGTCGCCGCCCGGCATGTGGATTGATATGAGCGTATTCGATTCCAAGATCTTCAACGCCGAAGTCTTCGGCAAGTACCTGGAAACCGTGCCTCGCGTCAAGCAGAACGTGCTGCTGAAGGCGGGGATCCTGCGGGGGCGTCCGGACCTGAAGACCCTGCTGGTGGAGCAGACCGGCGGCACCTTCATCTCCGTGCCCCTGACCGGCCTGATCG
>JAFRBA010000143.1 GCA_017405115.1 Kiritimatiellia bacterium | reverse complement strand
GGCAGCGGCTCGCACTTCATCCACACGGAGAGCGCGGCGCCCGCGAGCACGTTCGCCATGTGCCAGGCGTGGTCGTAGCCGCGCGGCACGTTGTCGAAGTCGTTCACGAGCCCGTTCTCCTCGCCGGGGAGCGGCATAACGTTCACGTGGTTGACGTCGCCCTGCGTGCCGTTTATGACCATGCAGAGCGCGTGCCCCATCGTCGCCGCCTCGAACACCGTGCGCGTGAGGCCGGGCCAGTCGGCCGTGATCGTCTCGCCGCCGACCACGTCGGGATGCGTCTGGAAGTTGATGAGGCAGATCGGAAGCCCCTCCTCGCGGTCGATGCGCAGAACCTGCACCGACTCGTCCGGCGGGTTGCCGTCGGGCCCCACGATGTCGGGGTTCTTCACGCCAGGGTTCGTGTAGACCTTGCCGTTCTTCATCTTGTAGCGGCGGCCGAACGATATGCGCCTGGCCTCCGTGCGGGCGTACGAGAGGCTCGCCGGACGCATGTCGCGGATCGCCTCCGTCGCCGCGTCCGCCGCGCGCGTCGTGGACATCTCGACGTAAAGGTCCGTAAGAGCGTCCTCTCCCTGGCCGACGGACGACGCGCCCATCTTCTGCTTGCAGGCGAGGTGGCCGCCGTCGTGCGTGTGCGAGGCGTGCAGCATTATCGCGTCGCGCTCGACGCCGGTCGCCTTGACGATCGCGTCGCGCATCTTGTCGGCGACGTAGTCCGACAGCGCCTCGGTGTCGAACTGCATCAGGAGCGCGGTCTTGGAGCCATCAGAGAACGCGACGCAGTTGACCTGCAGCGGGTCCAGGACCGACTTCGCGTAGCGCTTCTGGTAGTAGCCCGGCATGAACACGCCGAGCGGCGGGGTGATGTCGGTGCGGGCGAAGCCGGCCCGGAAGTCGGCGGCGCCGACGGTCAGTGCGGCCGCCCCCAGCGCGCACGCCAAGAATTGCTTTTTCATTTCCTCTGTCTCCCTTTGTTGTTGATTGAAGCTATCGTTGTTGACTTGAAGTGGTTTACCGTGTGGTCGCCTGGCGGATGCCGATCATGATGCGGATACGGCGATGGCTGCGGACGAGATGGCGGCGCCGGCGCGTCCGTAGCAGTTGACGGGCCTTGCCGAAAACACGACGCCGCCCTTCGGCAGCTCGTCGACGCCGAAGAGGCAGACCGTCTCGGCCTTCGCGCGGGCATGGCCGCACGCGTGGTTGAAGCCCTCGGCAAGGATCCGGCGCACGACGGCCGCGCCGCCGCCCTTGGGCGTCGCGGACACCTCGAAGAAGTGCGCGCGCGCCCCGTCCTTCGCCACGGCCGCGGGAATGGCCACCGCAAGGCAGTCCTTCTCGACGGACGGGATCTCGGGCGCCTTGCCGTTGGCCTTCGCGCCGCGCGTCTTCGCCTTCCTGCGGTCTATGCGGAGCGAAGCGCCCTCCGGAAACGCCGGAGCGCCGATCTTCTTCGCGCGCTCCGCGAAGGCGAACGGCTTCGGCTCGGCCGCAGGCAGCGGCAGCACCCAGTCCTCGCCGACGTCGAGCCCGCTCAGAAACTCGCGGCGCTCCACGACGATCCTGTCGCCGTAGACGCTCCAGAGCATGCCCTCGCGGCAGTCGTAGGGATTCGGCATCCGGGGCTGGAGCTTCGCCGCCTCCGCCTCGCGGGCTCCGGGGCCCGCCGTGCCGGAGTTCGCGAAGCCCTCGCCGGGGAACTCCTCGAACGTAGAGGCCATGTACCTCAGGGAGCTCGTGCCGACGGACGTGAACGCGCCCTGCCAGACCGAGCGCTCGTCCGTGAGCGGATAGTGCGAGTGGCCCGAGAACGCTATGGCGTTGGGGAACGCCGAAAGGGCCTTCGTGGAAAGCCCGATGTCGCGTCCCCACGCCCACGGGCCGTAGCACGTGTTCAGCGGATGCGGATGCTGGATGTGGAAAAAGGGAAGCGACGGGTCGAATTCCTTCCCGTGCGCCGCGTACCAGTCGACGATGCCGTCGTTGAACTTCTCGTCGCGCCCCCTGCAGCCCTGCGAGCTCCACCATTGCGCGCCGACGAAGCGGTAGCCCTTCACCTCCTTGGCCCAGATCGGCTCGAACCGCTCGTGGAAGACGCGCTCCCAGGCGCCCTTGGGGTCGGGGTAGATGATGTTCGCGTTGATCTCCTCGTCGCTCTTGCCCTTGAAGTGCGAGCGCGCGTACGGTATGCCGCCCATGTCGTGGTTGCCGTAGACGAAGAGCCGCTCCACCTTGCGCCCGTCAGGCGCGCGGTCGCCAGGGAACACGCGGTTCCAGGCCTCGGCGACGTACTCGAGCTGGCGGACGATCCCATTGTCGGCCATGTCGCCGGCGACGACAACGCCGTCGACGCCCTGGTCGCGGAACCACTCCAGGGTCCGCACGAACGTCAGCTCGTTGTTTGCGGACGTCTCCAGGTCGCCCGGCTTGGAGTGGCACGAGATGTGGATGTCGGAGACCACTCCGAACCTGAGGTTGGGGCGCCCCGCGGCATGGCAGTTCCCCACAAGGAAGCGGCTTCCGCCGAAGGCGCCGAACGACGCGGCGCCGCCGATGAACCATCGGCGAGTTATGTTGGCCATGGGCTTCCTCAGTCTTTGACGCTTACCACCTTGCCGCCCTTCCTGGCGGACTCGTGGCAGGCTGCGCAGAGCGCGAGGTTGTGTATCGCGTCGTCGCCGGCGAGCGGCTTCTTCGCGAGCACCGACTTCGCGTGGCCCTCGATGAGCGTCTGGTAGATGTTCTGTATCTTGGCGGGCTTCACGGCGGCGACCTTCTTGCCGTCGTCGATCTCAAGGCGCTGCACGATCGGCTCGTCTGCGTAGCCGGAAAGCTGGAACATCGTGCCATAGCCGCGCATCGCGGCCTTGTCGCCGTATATCTCGTAGCCGAGGTTGGTGAGGGTGCCCGCGAGGCCGCCGCGCATCTCGCTGAACGCGGCGTTGACGCTGCCCTGCGTGCCGTCCTCGAAGAAGAACTTTATGTACGCGCCGTCCTCGGCCTTGATCTTCATCACCTTCGGGTAGTAGACCGCGGCGACCTTCTTGATCCTCTTGCCGAACATGAACTCCGCGACGTAGAAGCAGTGGCTCGCGACGTCGCCGATCGGGCCGCCCATCTCCTCGACCTTCGAGCAGCGCCAGGTCGCGGCCTCGGCGGGGTCGTAGCCGTACGCGAACTCCATGTGGAAGCAGGAGTCGTTGACCTTGCCGAGCTTGCCGGCGGCGATCGCCGCCCTGCCCGCGACGTTCCACGCGTTGTTGACCATCATGTGGTCGACGGTGAGCGAGAGCTTCTTCGCCTTCGCCAGCCTGCTCATCGCCTTCGCGTCCGCGACCGACGTCGCGATCGGCTTCTCGACTATTACGTGCTTGCCGGCCTTCAGCGCCGCGCACGCCAGCTTCGCGTGCGAGGCGTTGTTGGTGGCGATGTAGACGCCGTCCACCGCCTTGTCGGCGAGGACGGCGTCCAGCGACGGATACCACTTCAGGCCCAGCGCCTCTGCCGCGGCCTGGCGCGCCGGGTTGAGATCCGTCGCGCCTACGAGCTGGGCGTTCTTCAGCGCCTTGAAGCGCTTGACGTCGCAGGCGTAGCCTTCCTTGGCGACGCGGTTCTCCGCAATGCCGCCGAAACCGACCAGAACATACTTGACCTTCATGGCATCCTCCGCTTCTTCTGTCTTACTTCATCATCGCGTCGGCGACCTTCTTGAACGCCTTGACGTCGTTCTCGATGAACTCGAGCGTGTACGTCGGGTGCGTCCAGAAGGAGATCGTCGCGTCGGCGAGCGAGTGCGCGACGGGGCAGCTGACCTTCGTGTAGTCGATGCCCTTGCCAAACGCCGGGTCCTTGAACGGATATTGGCGCGAGCCGAAGCCCTTCTGCTTCGCGAACGCCTCCTCCTTGTACATCTCGGGCCAAAGCACGGAGTACGCGGCGGCGCCCTCTGCCTGGACGGCGGCGATGAACTCCTTCATCGTGCACTTCAGCTTCGACGTGTCGAGCACGAACGGGACGAGCCAGAAGCAGTTCTGGCGCTCCGGCGTGTCGACCGGGAGGTACTTGATGAGCGGGTGGCCCTTGAGGCCCTTGATGAGCGCCTTGCCGAGCTTCTTGCGCTGCGGCAGGTTCCACTTGTCGAAGCGGGCGAGCTCGCCGAGGCCGATCGCGCTCTGGATCTCCGTCATGCGGAAGTTGTAGCCGACGCGGCGGTGGATGTAGAGCTGCTTGCCCTCCATCTTGAGGAGGTTGAGCTTCGCGCGCACGTCGTAGCCGTGGTCGCGCACCGAACGGCACTCCCACGCGAGGTCCTCGTCGTTGCAGCAGACCATGCCGCCCTCGCCGCCCGTCGTGAAGTGCTTCGACTGGCAGAACGAGAAGCAGCCGACCGTGCCGATCGTGCCGGCCTTCTTGCCCTTGTAGACGCCGCCGAAGCACTGCGCGCAGTCCTCGATCACGTAGAGCTTGTGCTTCTTCGCGATCTTCATGATCGGGTCCATGTCCGCCACCATGCCGTAGAGGTGGACGACGACGATCGCCTTCGTGCGCTTCGTGATGCACTTCTCGATCTTCTTGGGGTCGAGCAGGTGGTCCGTGCCGACGTCGCAGAAGACCGGCAGCGCGCCCGCCTGCAGCGCGCAGAACGAGGACGCGATGAACGAGTAGGACGTGCAGATCACCTCGTCGCCCGAGCCGATGCCGAGCGCCGTGAGCGCGACGTGCAGCGCGGCGGTTCCGTTCGAGACCGAGATCGCGTGCTTGACGCCGAGCCACTTGGCCCACGCCTCCTCGAACTGCATCCCGACGGGACCGGTCCAGTAGTTGACCTTGCCGGAGTGAAGGATGTCGAGCACCTTCTTGTCCGTCTTCCTGTCGAACTGCGGCCATGCGGGGAAGGGCTTCTTGAAGACCTTCGGTCCGCCGTTAATCGCGAGAGCGGCGGCCTTGTCGGCCACCTTCGCTACCTTCTTCTCAACCTTCTTGGTTGCCATTTCGTTACTCCTGTGTTTTGTTTGACGTCACCACGTCGTGCCTCAGAGCCGACCACAGAAATGGGCCTCTCCCGTGCTTCCTGACGCAGAAGTTTGGTGGTAATTATACCGCAACCCGTCCGAGAAATCAAGCGGCAGCAGCATGGAACGCGGTTGGTCAAATCTCTTCGACGAGTTCCTCGACGATGGTTCTCTTTTCCGACGAGAACGATATGCCGATGAGCGTGATGCGCTTCCCGGACAGGGCGTACTTGCCTGCGTAGTCCCTGCCTTTGATCTCCTCGATTGCCTCGGACGCCGGCTTGTCGAGCTTGAACTCGACTATGTAGATGTCGTTCGGAAGATCTACCACCATGTCCATGCGCCCGTCATGCGTCTTCACTTCGCCGTTCACGTTCACGCCGATGGATCGGAGAACGACATAGCAGATCGTCTGCCACATCTGCTCGTTCTGCCGGTCGGTCATGTCATACGGAATGTCAAAGAAGAACGATTTGAGCGCCTTCAGGAATCGCGGCACGTCGTGCGCATAGAGCGACCTTCCAGCTACGTACGCATAATTTGTCGTCGTGCTGCTGTCCTGCCCAGTATACGCGCCGACCACATCTTTGAGGAAAGAATTTTCCACTTCAAGGTTAGGCAGCCTAAGCGTGTAGGTGCGTGACGTCCCCATTTGGCTAAACGAATCTATCGTCAAATAGCCCGTCTGGAAAAGCAGCGTCACGGCTTTCGGATCGGCAGGCTCGTAGTTGTCGAGTTCCATTTCGTCGATATCGACGCACGAGAAATCCAGCGGGCGAGATTTCAGGATTTCAACCAGGAACGTCGGCATCGCGGTTTGCGCCCAGTAGTTGGCGAAATCGTTGTTGTCGAAACAAAGACCAAGCGAGACAGGATTTATGACCGGCTGCACCGCATGGTGGAACTTGTAGCCGTCGTACCATTCCACAATCTTGTCGAAGGCTCCTTCGTCCGTCAGTCCCTGCGCCTCGGCGAGTTCGTGGATGCGTCCCGGGAAATATTTCAGGACCTCCGCGTGGGTGTAGCCGAAGAGCGTCGCCGCCTTCGCGTGCATCGTCCAGTCCTTGAGGTTGTTGAGATCGGAGAAGATGGAGACCTTGGAGAACTTGCTTACGCCGGTGATGAAGGTAAAGCGCTGTTTCCTCTCCAGCGTCTTGACGACGGAATAGAACGCCTTCATGGCGTCGCGGAAATCAGCGACGTCCGGCTTCATCAAGTGGTTGAGTATAGGCTTGTCGTATTCGTCGATCAGCACGACAACAAGTCCGTCATCCGACATTGCGGCAAGATCGTTGATGACATTTTCAAAGGCCGTCGCGGGATTGTCGTCGTCGCGGAAAGGAATCTTGTTGTCGCTGCAGACATTGGCGAGAATCGCCCGCCATCGTCTGTGCAGTTCCGGCACGGTCGCGGTCTGCGCACTTCCCATGTCGAGATGCAGCACGGGCCATTTCTTCGACCAGTCCCATTTCGGCTCGATGGCAAGGCCCTCGAACAGTTCGCGCCGCCCCTCGAAAAGCGCCTCCAGCGTAGAGACGGCGAGCGACTTCCCGAATCTGCGCGGACGGGCGATGAAGAACTGCGAACCGATGTCGCCCGATGCCATGGCATAGAGCGCGTCAGTCTTGTCGACGTACGTAAAGCCGTTCTTTCGCAGCTTCTCGAACGTGTATATGTCTGTCGCAACCTTTTCCACCGCCGCAGATTATACCAAAACTTCCGATTCCCCGTCATCACCAGTCCGCGATTCCAGGGTAATCGGTTAGTGAAGTGCGGGGTCGCTGCGGGGTTGTCGCTCGGTCTCGACAATCCGGAATCGCGCACGGCAGAGCGTTTCGACAATATGCCGTGACGAGACACTCCCCTCGGCGGCAGTCTCCGGCTGCGGGCTGAGTCCAACTGCCGTGCTTGTCCGGATTGGTCTCACTCGCGACACCCACTTCGCTCTCCCGCGCAGCCAGGCAGCCGCCGCGGACAATCCCTTGCAGTCTGCGCGGGC
>JAFRBA010000142.1 GCA_017405115.1 Kiritimatiellia bacterium | reverse complement strand
GGCTTTTAGCCCTCACGAGAAGGAGATACCGATGACACCAGTTTCACACGGGAAGCCGTGTGCGGGAAATCTGCACGCACGGTTTGATGAGGGGGCTTCCGCATCGGAAGAACCGAGGCGGAATGCTCTACTCCACAAAACATGTAGCAAGTGCAATGGCGATAGGCGTTGTTCTAAATGTGGCGGCGAAGGCTCAAAGAAGGAAAAGTGTGTGACATGTGCTGGAACGGGTAAGGCTTTTAGTGAGACCGTTGCCGCTCGTGTTTTCCACGATTCATGCAATGCTATTGCGGATAGCATGAAGTTTGCATATGAGTCGACAAATGGAATGTCCCTCTCTGAAAAAGGCAAGGCGACAGGAGCAGTTAATGCCAGTGCAGAATGCAATCAGGGTTTGAGTCATGAAAATTCATGTTTCTCTGCATCCGAATTACAGGCTCTTGCAGAGTCTATTCCAGACGTAAGGAGTGGGGGTAAATTGTATTCTGCCGCAATGGCAACAACTAATAACATTGAGCGGCAGAAGTATCTCAAAGCTGCAGCGGCATGTCTTGTTGCGTGTGGCAAGAATGATGTGTACGAGAAGCGTGTAAAGGGCAAACTCATAAATGCTGCAGGGTTTGAGGCTATGGTAAAAGAAGACTGCAATCAATGCTCCGGATCGGGCATGAAAAAGCAGCGTTGCAATGATTGCAATGGAAATGGTCGATGCTCAAGGTGTACTGCCGGGTTTAGCCAGAGTGCAACATGTAGCAAGTGCAATAGCAGTGGGCGTTGTCCCAAATGTAGTGGCAAGGGGTATAAGGAAGAAAAGTGTGTGACATGCGCTGGAACAGGCAAGGTGTTTAACAAGGCTAATGCCACACGGTTTTTCCGCGATTCATGCAACGTAATTGCAGATGGTAATGAAGGAGGTTCTGTGCGGACGAACAATATGCTTGGCCAATTGGACGATCTAAAACAGCGTCGATATAGCCTAAGAGAAGTTGTTTCGGTGGGTAAGGCCATGTTGTCAACTCTTAAAATACCTCGCGAGGCTATATCTCACACGCCGTTCTATTGTCGTGGCTCAGACAACGGACTGGAATTAAGAGAGAAGGTGCGTGCCACTGTGAAGAGTGCGCAAACGCTATTGTCGGATATAGATGCAAACAAAGTAGAAATATCAAAAGGAGAGTTTGAACCAGCCGATTATATTGAGTTTTGGCATAAGGATACAACTAAAATTTGTAAGCAGCGGCTATTTGACGAGATTTGGGAGAAAGCTCTTATGCTGCATGATGCCAACAATAATCCGTTGAGCAAGGTTTTATTATCGAAGGTTCCCGATAACATAGTCTTTGTTGTAAACGATGTTTCTCTTGTTGAGTTGAGGAGGGGCGGGCGCGCATACAGTGTTAAATTAGCTCCATTGGTTTTTGGCGAGAAAAATCGTACGCTTGGAATGGTGTGGAATGGTCGTGAATGTCAAACAAAGCGATATATAGAATTGGCTGAGAAAGCAGGATTCCTTGCGCGTCGTACTCGTGGTACTATGAGACTGCTTGTGCCAACTTCGCCTGGGAATGAATCTATCGAGGATTGGAAAAAAGGGGATACTGTAATCTCAAAGGGTTGGATGAACAATTGGACTATTACAAATTGCGAAATTGAAATGACGGGCGTGATTTTTCGCTCATTCCGAGACTGGGAAGAAATGAATCTTCATGTCTCTCCATAAGGTGTCTTTGTTCCTGTAGTACTTGCCAAGGAGAAAGCTAAGATGAAGTACATAACAATAATCCAAATCGTGATGTGTGTTGCCGTTGTCGCTTGTGCGAACATGGCGGAGGCGCAGTGGACGTCTTATCAGTCGCAGAGGCAAAGCCGAAGCTCGGGTTGGTCGTCGTCGGGAACGTCTGGACAGATGGGTGGCACGACTTACTACAACAATGCCAACGGCTCGTCGGCAGGGATGTCCACAAGGATGGGCAACACGACCTACTACAACAACGCGAACGGTTCATCGGCTGGAAGAGCCACTACGATGGGCAATACGACCTATTACTACAACGCGAATGGATCATCGGCTGGGTCATCGACGAGGATGGGCAACACGACATACTACAGCAACGCGAACGGTTCATCGCCCGGTACGGCAACCACGATGGGCAGATGGTGAGCCCTTGGAGAACGGCGGCGAGTAGTAATATCCGACCAACTCGCTTCACAGGTTCTTCAAGGTCACGGTCGAGATGCCATAGGATAATGCCAAACGCGTGAAGACTATGTGACACTATTGGGCTGACCCACAATTTGCAAATTGTGGGTCAGCCCATCAGCCTGGTCTTCTACACTTTGCAGCACGCCGCGCCGCAGTCGATGCCGCCCTTTCCGAGGGGCGACTTGACATACCTACCCGAAAGTATGTATAATACGCACCCGACATGCCGAGGAAGACGAAAGAGGAAGCAGAAAAGACGCGCACCAGGATTCTGGCGAGCGCGTTGTCCCTTTTCGTAAAGAAGGGCTACGAGCACACCACTTTCACGGACATCGCCGCCAGACTCAAGCTCACCAAGGGGGCGGTGTACTGGTATTTCGCGTCCAAGGAGGCGTTGCTCGTCGAGCTGGTGGACCGTGCGCTCCAGAAGTTCCGCCGCCAGATCGAGGAGCTCATGCCGACGGGCGAGCTGACGTTCCCGGCCGTGGCCGACATGATGGTGAAGAACGCCGAGACGCTTGTCGCCGATCCGAGGGGATGTGCGTTCTTCCGGCTGATGAAGTGCCAGATACGCTGGTCCGACAGGTCGATGGACAGCGTCCGCACCGATCTGATGACGGACGACAGGTTCGGCCCCAAGGAGGCGTTCCGGAGGGCGGTCGCGAACGACATCGCGGCGGGGCGCGTCCCCGCGACCGTCGACGCGGAGGAGATCGCGGCGGTTTCGATGGCGATCTGGGACGGGCTCGTCCAGGCGCGAATCGACCACTTTCTTGAATGCGACATGGGGCGAACCCTCGCCAAGTCCTACGGGGCGATATGGAGGGCGATGCGCGTAGCCGCGCCCGCGTGACGCGGGCGGGTTGCCCAGGGGACGATAGACAAACACAGCAACAGGAGAAAGGCAAAATGGCAGAGAACGTAAAGTCAGGCAAGTCGGCCGTCGGGTCGGTGATTGCGACGGTTGTGCTGGCGGCGGCGTGTGCGGCGGGCGGTTGGATAGCGCGCGAGCTGTGCCCGAAGGGCGCCGTCGTGATTCCGCAGATTCCGAGGGGTCCCGTCACGGTCTCCGTCCGCCCCGTTGAGGAGCGCTCGTACAACCTGCCAGAGAGGTTCGTCGCGCACGCCGAGGCGATGCAGGAGGTCGACCTTCTGCCGCAGGTCGACGGATACGTCAAGGAGATACTCTTCAAGGAGGGCGACATCGTCAAGGCCGGCGAGACGCTGTACGTGCTGGACGACGAGCGCTACCAGGCCGTCGTGAACCAGCGCAAGGCCGACCTCGCCGCTGCGGAGGCGGAGGAGCGGCGCACCAAGCGCTACTACGACCGCATGCAGACTGCCGACGAGAGAGGGATCACGCAGCTCGAGCGAGACAACGCCGAGGCGGCCTACGAGCGCGCGAAGGCGTCGGTCATGCAGGCGAAGGCGAACCTCGTCGTCGCGGAGTACGACTGCAAGAAGGCCAAGGTGGTGGCGCCGATCAGCGGGCAGATAGGAAAGACCTCGGCGCACGTGGGCGACTACGTGGCGCCGTCGAAGGGCGCTCTCTCGCGCATCGTGCAGATCGACCCGATCCGCGTCAGCTTCCCGCTCACCGACCGGGCCTATATCGGCTGGCGCTCGGCGCTCAAGAAGGGCAATGCGCCCGACTACCGCATGAGGCTCGTGCTGCCGGACGGCAGCGAGTACGGCGAGGAGGGCTCGTGGGACTTCGACGACAACGAGATGAGCAAGGACACGGCCACCATCATAATGCGGCTATCCTTCCCGAACCCGGACAGGCTGCTCATCCCGAACAGCTATGTGACGCTCCTGACGGACCGCAAGACGCCGCCGAAGATGCCCTGCGTGCCGCAGCAGGCCGTATTCGACCTCTCGACGGGGAGCCAGTGCGTCTGGGTGCTGAAGGACGACATGACCGTGGAGCAGCGCGTCGTGGAGCTCCGCGAGATGAGCGAGGGCTGGATGCCCGTCGTGTCGGGCGTCGCGCCCGGCGAGAAGGTCGTGATCTCCGGGCTTGGAAAGCTCGGCCCCGGCGTCAAGGTGCATCTTGCCGAGCCGACGATGAACGACGACCTTGATCCCAACTACCAGCCGCCTGTGAAGGAGTAGGCCGATGAAACTTGGAATAAGGCAGTCGATCGACCAGATCAAGACATTCTCCCGGACGTTCGTCGAGCGGCCGCGCTTCGCGATGGTCATCTCCATCGTGCTGACGCTGGCGGGCGTCATGTCCATCACCTGGCTGCCGATTTCGCAGTACCCGCGCCTTACGCCGCCGTCCATATCGGTCACGTACAACTACCCGGGCGCGAACGCCAAGGAGATACTGAACACCGTCGCCATGCCGATCGAGGACGAGGTGAACGGCGTGGACGACATGCTCTACATGGTCGGCTCCTGCTCAGACACCGGCACGTACACGCTGCAGGTCTCGTTCGAGGTGGAGAGCGACCGCGACATGGACATGGTGAAGGTGCAGAACCGCGTCGCCCAGGCGGAGGCGAAGCTCCCGACGGAGGTGAAGCAGCTCGGCGGGCGCATACGCGCGCAGGCCGAGGACATGCTCGGCGTCATCTGCCTCAGGTCCCCGAAGGGCACCATGTCCCGCCTTCAGATATCCGACTACATCTACGGCAACATCCAGCCCGTCCTGCTCCGCATACCAGGCGTCGGCGAGGCGACGGTGTACGGGCCGAGGATATCGATGCGGATATGGCTCGACCCCGACCGGATGGCGGCGCAGGGCCTCAACTCCGAGGAGGTGATAGCGGCCGTCTCCAAGCAGAACGTGCAGGCTTCCGTCGGCTCCGTCGGCGCGTCGCCGATACCGAAGAACGGCGCGCACGTCTACACGCTGACGGCCAAGGGCCGCCTCATGACGCCGAAGGACTTCGACGAGATCGTGGTCCGCCGCGACGCGAACGGCGGTCTCGTGCGCCTGAAGGACATCGCCCGCACGGAGGTCGGCGAGGAGAACTACATGTTCACCGGCCAGTTCAACGCCGGCAACGCCGTGTCGGTCGCGCTCCAGCAGAAGCCCGGGGCGAACGCAATCGCCACGATGGACCAGATCTACAAGGAGATGGAGCGCCTCGCGGAGTCGTTTCCGGACGACCTGGAGTGGATAACCCCGTACGACGCCACCGACTACGTGCGCATGTGCGTGAAGGAGATCGTCCTCACGCTCCTCATCACCTTCGGCCTCGTGGTGCTCGTCTGCTACCTCTTCCTGCAGGACTGGCGCGCGACGCTCATCCCGTGCCTGACGATCCCCGTGTCGCTCTGCTCCACGTTCATCCTGATGGCGCTTCTCGGCTATTCGATCAACATCCTCACGCTATTCGGGCTTGTGCTCGCCATCGGCGTGGTGGTCGACGACTGCATCGTCGTCGTGGAGCGCGTGCAGTTCCTCATCGAGACGCGCGGGCTCAACGCGAAGGAGGCGGCGATACAGGCGATGAGCGACGTGACCAGCGCCGTCATCGCGACGACGCTCGTCCTACTCGGCATATTCGTGCCGGTCGGGTTCATGAGCGGCATCACGGGGCGCATCTACCAGCAGTTCTCCGTGACGCTCTCCGCGGCCGTCTGCTTCTCGACGGTGTGCGCGCTGACGCTCGCCCCGGCGCTGTGCTCGCTCCTGCTGCGCGAGTCGCGTCCGTACAGGCACGGCCCGCTCGCCTGGTTCAACTGGGCCGTCGAGCGCTTCAAGGGCTTCTTCGTCACGGCGGCGAGGTGGCTTGCGAGCCGCATCTTCCTCGCCGGGGTGCTGCTGCTGCTCGCGGTCCTCGTGACCGTCTCGCTCTTCATGAAGACGCAGACGGCCTTCCTTCCCGACGAGGACCAGCGCGTCATATTCGCGTCGATGGAGATGCCCGAGGGGACGGCCCGGGACCGCAGCCGCGACGTGGCCCTGAGGGCCGTCGAGCTGCTGCGCACGCTTCCCGAGGTAGAGAGCGTCCTCTCCATCACGGGATGGGGCATGATCGGCGGGCGCGGCGAGAACCAGACTACGCTGATCATCGACCTGAAGGGGTGGGACAAGCGTCCGCTGCCCGAGCAGCACGCGGCCATGCTTGTCGGCAAGATTCAGCTCATGCTGGCGTCGATACCGGAGCCCAAGTGGCAGGTGTTCATGCCGCCCGCGATCCCCGGACTCGGCATGTCGAACGGAATCTCCGTGCACATCCAGGACAAGGCCGAGGCCGACCCGATGAAGATGGACGAGCTCAAGAAGAAGCTCCTCGCCAAGCTCAACCAGAACCCGCACATCCTCATGGCGTTCGCCGGCTACAACGCCGAGACGCCGCACCTCAAGTTCAACCTCGACCGCGTGAAGGCCGAGATGTTCCACGTGCCGGTGGCGACGATCTACGCGACGCTGCAGAACTACCTCGGATCGCGCTACGTGAACGACGTGAACCTCGGGACGCAGGTGAACCGCGTCACCGTCTGCGCGGAGGCGTCGGCGCGCGCCACGCCCGAGGCCGTCGAGCGGCTCTACGTGAGGTCCGACACCGGCGCGATGGTGCCGGTCGGCTCGCTCGGCACCATCACGCGCGAGCTCGGGCCGCGCACGATCTACACCCGCGACAAGTACGTGACGGCGGGGCTCAACATACTTCCCATGCCGGGCGTGCCGTCCGGGCTCGTCATGGACGAGATACGCGAGCTACTGAAGACCGACCTCCCGGACGGGTACGGCTACGACTGGGCTGCGCTCTCCTTCCAGGAGGCGCGCAACGAGGGAACGGCCGCGCCGCTCATCCTGCTCGCGGTGCTGTTCGGCTACCTGTTCCTCGTGGCGCAGTACGAGAGCTGGACGATCCCGCTGCCCGTGATGCTCTCTATCTTCGTGGCGGTGCTGGGCGCGCTCCTCGGCCTCAAGTACTGGGGCCTGCTCGCGACGGGCTAGCCGTTCGCGCTGTCCATCTACGCGCAGCTCGGGCTGGTGCTGCTCGTGGGCCTCGCCTCGAAGAATGCCATCCTGCTCGTGGAGTTCGCAAGGGACAAGCACGAGAGCGAGGGGTTCTCGATCGTCGACGCGGCCGGCGCGGCGGCCGGCGAGCGCCTTCGCGCGCTTCTCATGACGGCGCTTACGACGCTTCTCGGCACGCTGCCGATGATGATCGCGACGGGAGCGGGCGCGGCGAGCCGCAACCATCTCGGCACCACCGAGTTCTTCGGCATGCTGTTCTCGGTCGCCTTCGGCATCCTGCTGGTGCCGGGCCTCTACGCGCTCTTCCAGACTTGGCGCGAGCGCGTCAAGCGGTTCTTCGGATACCTGGCGGCGCGCGCCGCGCGGCGGCGGACGCTGAAGGCCCGCCGCGCCGTCGGCTGAGGCGCGTCGCCTGATTCGAGCGGATTTGGTATACTACTTAACTTCAAGGGGAAAAAGACATGAGAAGAGAGATGAAGATCGCCGCAGGGGCGCTTCTGGCGGCCGCAGGCTGCGCGTCGCTGCCGTCCGTGGGGCCAAACTACGAAGAGCCGGAGCTCCGTCCGCAGGTGGTCTCGCTGCCGGACGCCGGGCTGCCCTCGTCCAACCTGACGGCTTCCTGCGAATACCGTCCGGCGGGGTCCAACGAGGACACGCGCGTCGTCATAACCACGAACGCCGTCGAGCGGTGGTGGGAGAGCTTCGGCGACCCGGTGCTCGATTCCCTCGTCACTGGCGGCGTCACGAACAACATCTCGTACAAGATGGCGCAGACCCGCCTCAGGCAGGCGGCGTGGGAGCTCTTCGGCAGCTATGCGGGGTTCCTGCCGCAGTTCGACGTCGGGGGCAAGTGGAGGCGCTCCTGGTACAGCCCGAGGACCAGCTCCGGCGGAGGGTCGTACAACCACGCCAACGTCAGGAGCGCGACGCTGGACGGCGACTGGGAGATAGACGTGTTCGGCGGCACCAGGCGTCTTGTGGAGAGCGCGTTCGCCGAGATGGAGGCCTCCAGGTGGAAGGTTAGCGACTCGTGGGTCTCGCTCACGACGCAGATCGGCATGGAGTACATAAGCCTCCGCACCATGCAGGAGCGCATCGAGGTCGCGCGCACGAACCTCGTGCTGCAGAGCGAGACGTACGACATCCTGAAGTCCCGCCTGGACTCCGGCATCGGCGACGAGCTGGCGGTGAACCAGTGCGCATACATCGTCGAGCAGACCCGCGCGAGGCTCCCGCAGCTTCTCGCGCAGGAGGAGGCGCTCAAGAACGCGCTGGCGATTCTCGTTGGAGAGGTGCCCGGGGCCCTGCACGAGACGCTGCGTCCGCTCCAGGAGCGCCGCGACTGGCTTCTGGACCCCCAGCGCGTGTCGGAGCTCAGCCTCGGGATGATGCGGGCGCGCCCGGACGTCCGCGCAGCGGAGCGCGCGCTCGCCGCACAGACCGCGCGCATAGGCATCGCGAAGGCGGCGTGGTTCCCGCGGCTTTTCGTCACCGGCACGGTCGGGTTCGAGAACCGCCACAAGTCGAGGCTCTTCTCGCGCGAGTCGTTCTTCGCGTCCATCGGGCCGTCGGTGAGCTGGCCGATCTTCCAGGGCGGGTCCGTATACGCGAACGTGAAGGCGGCGGAGGAGAAGACCGCCGAGCTGGCGCTCGACTACGAGCTTGCCCTCGACAAGGCCTGCGGGGAGGTGCGCGACGCGTACAGCGCATACACCCAGGAGTACCACCGCTACAAGGCGCTCCGCAACGCCGTGAAGGCGGCGACGGACGCCGTGACGATTTCGCAGGACCTCTACAAGAACGGGCTCAAGGACTTCAACAACGTCCTGGACGCGCAGCGCAGCCGCCTCCAGCTGGAAGAGGAGTTCGTCGTTTCGCGCGGGCAGATTTCCACGGAGCTCATACGCCTCTACAGGGCGCTCGGCGGCGGACTCGCCGTGCCGGATCCGGACGAAGGGGACGTGGAGCGGTAGTGAGCTTCGGTGCGATTTGTGGTATAATACCCTGTTGACGAAAGGAAGAGGGCAAAGACCATGATCGACATCAGGAAGCTGAGGGAGGACTTCGAGGGCACGGCGGCCGCGCTGGCAAGGCGCGGCGTGGAGAGGGAGCGCGTCGAGCGGGCGCGCGACCTGGACGCCAGGCGTCGGGCCCTCGTGGGCGAGACGGAGGCGCTGAAGGCGAAGCGCAACGCCGCGTCGAAGGAAATAGGCAAGATAGCCAAGGAGGGCGGCGACATCGCCGCGGCCAAGGCCGAGATGCGCGCGGTGGGCGACCGCATCGCCGAGATCGACGCGGAGCTCGCGACGGTCGAGCGCGACCTGCGCGAGACCCTGCTCATGATTCCCAACATCCCCGCGCCGGAGATACCGACGGGCATGGACAGCTCCGCCAACGTAGTCGTGCGCAAGGTCGGGGAGTGGAAGGACCCGGACTTCAAGATCCTCGACCACATGGCCGTCGGCGAGAAGCTCGGGATATTCGACTTCCCGCGCGGCGTAAAGCTCACCGGCACCGGGTTCCCAATCATCCTCGGGCAGGGCGCCAAGCTGCAGCGTGCGCTCATCCAGTACATGCTCGACCTCCACTGCACGAAGCAGGGCTACACCGAGATGCTGCCGCCGTTCGTCGTGAACAGCGACTCGATGACCGGCACGGGCCAGCTGCCCAAGTTCGCGGAGGACCTCTACCACTGCCAGATCGACGACTTCTGGCTCATCCCCACCGCCGAGGTCCCGGTGACTAACTACTACCGCGACGACATCCTCGACGGAAAGAGCCTGCCGATCAAGCTCACGGCCTACACCCCGTGCTTCCGCCGCGAGGCCGGAAGCGCCGGCAAGATGACGCGCGGCATGCTGCGCGTCCACCAGTTCGACAAGGTCGAGATGGTGAACTTCGTGCACCCCGACACGAGCTTCGAGCAGCTCGAGACGCTCGTGAAGGAGGCCGAGGAGGTGCTTACCGGGCTGGGGCTGCACTTCCGCGTGCTCATGCTCTCGTCGGGCGACATGGGCTTCTCGGCGGCAAAGTGCTACGACCTCGAGCTGTGGGCGCCCGGCGAACAGCAGTGGCTGGAGGTCAGCTCCTGCAGCTGCTTCACCGACTACCAGGCCAGGCGGCTCAACTGCCGCTTCAAGGACTCCGACGGCAAGACGAAGCTCGTGCACACGCTCAACGGGTCCGGCGTCGCCCTGCCGCGCCTCATGGTGGCGCTCCTGGAGCAGCACCAGAACGCCGACGGCTCCGTGACGATCCCGGAGGTGCTGCGGCCGTACATGAACGGCCAGGAGAGGCTCGAAGTAAGGAAGAAGTAAGAAGTGAGAAGGAAGAAGTAAGGGAAAAGTAAGAAGTAAGGAAAGGAAGCGTCTGACGATGGACATCCACATGGAAGAGCTGCTGCAGGCCACGATCGACGAAGGCGGCAGCGACCTGCACATCCGCGCGTACATGCCGCCCAAGCTCCGCGTGCACGGAGAGCTTCTGCCGCTTTCCGACGAGCCGCTCTCCGAGGAGGACTCCGCCGCCCTTGTGCGCGAGATATCAGACGACGAGCAGATGGCCGAGCTGGAGAAGAACGGCGGCGCCGACTTCGCCCTTGCGCACCCCGACGGAACGCGCTTCCGCGTGTCGGTCTTCAAGGAGCGCAAGCGCTACAGCGCGGTGCTCCGCCAGATCCCGAACACGCTCATGACGATGGAGCAGCTCGGGCTGCCGCCGGTAGTGAAGGAGCTCCTGTTCAAGCCGCGCGGGCTCATCCTGGTGACAGGCCCGACGGGGTCCGGCAAGTCCACCACGCTCGCCTCCATGATCGACGTCATCAACCAGGAGCGCAACGTGCACATCGTGACCATTGAGGACCCGATCGAGTTCTACCACAACTCGAAGAACTCGCTCGTCACGCAGCGCGAGGTCGGCGACGACGTGCCGACATTCGCCGAGGCGATCCGCCGCGCGCTCCGCCAGGACCCGGACGTCATCCTCGTCGGCGAAATGCGCGACCTCGAGACGATCGCCGCGGCCATCACCGCGGCCGAGACCGGCCACCTCGTCTTCGGGACGCTGCACACCACGGGCGCGGCGGAGACGATCGACCGAATCGTCGACGCCTTCCCGATGAACCAGCAGGCGCAGATCCGCACCCAGCTCGCGGCGGGACTGCAGGCCGTGATATCGCAGATACTGCTGCCGCGCCTCGGGCAGGACGGTCAGGTGCACGGCCGCGTCGCGGCGTTCGAGATCATGACCACGACGGACGCGATCCGCTCGCGCATCCGCGACAACAAGACGAACATGATCAAGAGCGACATGCAGACCGGCGCCAAGTTCGGCATGACCACGCTCGACACGTCGCTCACGAACCTCTTCAAGCAGGGCCTCATAGCGTACGAGGAGCTGATCACCAAGTCCCAGGATCCGGACTCCGTCGTCACCAAGCTCAGGGAGGAGGGCTACGGCTCGTAGCCGCCGCCCGCCGGGGCGGCATGCGCCGCCTGCGACGGCCGGGTCCTGAACTGCCGCATCGACATGCCGTAGCGCATCTTGAACATGCGCTTGAGGTTGTCGGGGTCGTTGAAACCGCATTCGTGCCCGATCTGCAGGATCGTATGGCCGGTCCTTGACAGCTGCCGCCGCACCTCGGCGAACCGCACGTCAAGGATGTCTTCGAGAACCGACTTGCCGCAGACCTGGCGGAACCTGAGGTCGAGCAGGCTCCGCGACACGCCGAGATGCAGCACGACGTCCGCAACGCGTATTCCGTCGCAGGCATGCTCCGCTATGTATGCGCGGGCCTTTTCGACAAGTGCTGTCGCCGGCGGGATGTTGGCGGTGGACTCGCGCTCGAAGAGCCGCGTGCCAGCCACGCGGACGGTCCGCTGCGGCGGGTTCTTGCCGTGCAGCAGTCGGTCGAGCGTCTGCGCCGCCCTGTAGCCTACTTCGCGGAACGGCAGCTGGAAGCTCGAAAGGGGCGGGTGCGCGTTTCTCCACACGAGCGGGTCGTTGTCGCATCCGACGACCGACACCTGCTGCGGCACCTTGAGCCCGAGCCGTTCGCAGACGGTGATTACTTCGCTTGCGAAGAGGTCGTTCGCGCCGAACACGGCGGCGGGCTTCGGGAGTCCTTCGACCCATCGGCCAAGTTCGTCGTGCGAAATCACGAGCGACGTCGGGTCGTTTGCTGCAGCGCCGCCTTCTTCGCCGGGGAACACGAAGAGCGAGGCCTTTCGCGGCAGGGCGGAGCGGAATCCTTCCTCCCGCTTGATCGACCACGGATAGCGAATCGCGCCATGGACGAAGCCGTACGACGCGAACCGCCCAAGCGACCCGAAGTAGTGCGCGGCGTCCCGCCCGACGGATACACTGTCGATCAGGAGCGTGCGGCAATTCGGATTCCTTTCGACGAGCGGCACGAGATGGTCGTTCGTCACGACCGCCCTGAGCCTTGGATTGTCGCTGAGGAGCCTGTCGGCAAGCAGGGTGGTTCCGTAGGCGATGGACAGTATCAGGCCGTCGGCGCTCCCAAGGGCGGATTCAAGCACGCCGTTGGCTATGTCAGTGCGCGAGTGGATTATCTGCATCTCCCAGTCGGGGTGCTCGTTTATGTAGTCGAACACGCCGGAGAGCTGTTCGCGTCCGTCGTTTCCGTTTGTCGGAATGGCTACGATGACTTTGGGCCTGGCATTGACCATCGCGGACAGTATAGCATTTTCGTTGGCGAAAGTGCATTGTTTTTTTTGGTGAAAACACCGTATAGCAGGCTTGTTGAAAATCGTCATAAATGATAAAATGCCAACCGATCACCAAGCGGAGGAAAGTCAATGAGCAAACTATTTGTGACACTGGGCGCAGTGGCCGTCGCTGCGGCATGCCAGGCCGGCATCAAGTACTGGGACAACCCGGCGTACAAAGCGTTCGACGTTGGCGACTACGTGCCGGGCGCGGTGTGGCACTACGATGGCATCGACAATGCCGGCACAGGAACGCACGATCCCACTGCGACGACATGGGTGAACCTCGGATCGTCAGGCGCGAACAATGATGTCTGGGTGCGCTACCAGAAGTCAGGCGGCGGCTGGGCCAACAGCAGTGCGCCATCCAGTCTTGATCCCGTTGGAGGAAAAAACCTCGGATCCTGGACGGCTAACGGCTTTACGTTTACGGGCGACAGCGAATGGCGGTCTGGAGGTTCAATCGACACGGGAACCAACTACACGATACAGGCGCTTGTCACCGCCAAGGCTTCCAGCCAGACATACGGCACTACCTACCTTATGTCGGTTCAAAAAGACCATTTCGCCTTCACCGTGAACAAATCGGAAGGCAAACTCTACTGGAAGACGCAGAACTCGACGACATCCAACCATCCGTTTATTTCCGGCGATGATTTTGGCTACATGACGGCCATTTTGAATGCGACGGACAATACGGCGACGTTCTTCAGCGGCACGGAAATCCCGACATCCGGCGACGACGGATTCCGCCAGTTCTCCAGTGTGTCCGGCAAATCCGACAACGGCTACTGCATCTGCGGCTACACGGGCAACGACGGACAGTTCGTCGGCACGATACACTTTTACCGCTACTACAAGAAAGTCCTCACAGAGGAAGAACTCGCCTGGAACCGCGTCGTTGACGAGCGCCGCTTCTTCGGCCGCACAGCGCCGTTGCCCGTGACGAACGTGGAGGTAGCAACCTCCGTCGCCGGTGCGACGGGCGCGGAATCTGCCGGATGCTACGCCGTCGATGGCCGCCACACCTTCGTTGCGCCTGCGACCGTCAATGTCGGTGGCATTGACTACGTCTGCACAGGCTACACGGTTGAGACGCGCAGCGGCGACGGCTGGTCCGACCCCGTCTTCCACAAAGCCGCGCTCTATCAGCCCGTCGCCTGTGTCGTGACCGAAGGTGAATGCGTTCGCCTCACGTGGCAATGGGCAAAGGCGGCCGGTCTCAAAAATCTTGGCTATACCGTACACGATTATGTCTGGGACGGACTTGAAGTATTCTATGACGGCATCTGCAATCAGGGCACGAATGTCGCGCACTCAACGACGGCGACGAACTGGGTGAACCTCGGTTCGAAGGGGGACATCAATGACATGTTCGTCCAGCGCTTGAATGCGGCTGGATCGGCGTGGGATGCCGCAACGGATCTCAATCCCGTCGGCGGGCGCGATCCCGGCTGTTGGACAGAGCACGGTTTCGCGCTTAAGGGCGCGAGCCGCTTCCGCTGCAACGCGCCGGGAGATTTCAACGTTGGCACAAGCTACTCTCTCCAGATGTTGGTCGATGCCAAGGTTTCGGACCAGGGAAGTGATGAACTTTTCTATCTGCTTGGAGCAAACAATGACACGTTCGCGTTTCGGATCAAGTCGGAGGACGGCAACCTCTACTGGAGATATAAAAACAACAACTCGAATATGCCGTATTTGTCAGGAGGGATATATGATTACATTACAGCCATTATGAGGGCAGACAACAAGCAGACGTTCTTCAGCGGCACGACGGAGCCAACGTCCGGCAATGGTTACAAGACGAACACCTCTTATGGATATTCGGACACGGGCTTCTGCCTTGGCGGCTATGGCAAGAACGACAGAGTCTATCTTTTGGTCGGCACAATCAAGTCCTTCCGCCAATACGACCATGCGCTTGACCCCGCCGACGTGGCGAAGAACCGCGCCGTCGACAACTGGCGCTACTTCGGCATCCCGGACAATCCGAATGTCGTCGTGCAGTCGACCGTTCCGTATCTGCGCGGCGACGAGCCTGACGGTCCATATGCGGTTGACGGTTCGCACGTCTTCGCCGCGCCAGCGACGATGACGGCGAAGGGCATCACCTACGCTTGCGACGGCTACATTGTCGAAGAGTGGGATGGCTCCTCGACATGGACCAATGCCACATCCCAAACCGGCAACTCCTACACTTACACGGTCGGCACCTCGCCCGCGCTCGTCCGTCTTACTTGGAAGTGGAAAGCGACGCGCGGTCTCCGGACCGCAGCGGATTATAGTTTCGACGACTATTCGCAGGCGGGACTTCTCTGGAACTACGACGGCATCAGAAACCAGGGCGGCACGGACGCCGACCACGATTCCTCCGCCACGACATGGAAGAACCTCGGCTCGGCTGGCTCAGACTACGACCTCGCGTTCAGGAGCGGTGAGACCACCACGGGCGAATGGGCGGCTGACGGCTACATCTTCCGTGGCGGTCCGCGCTTCCGGGGCGGCGGCAAGGTCGGCCCCTTGAAGAACTTCACGCTTCAGACGCTCATTGACGCCGACATCGCCAGACAGACGGCCTCGTCGTCTCAGTTCTCGTACATCATGAACGCCTACGACAACCACTTCAACATTTCGCTTGTGTCGCCATCGTATGATGGTTCTGCCGCGAGTTCGTTCTGCTGGAAGGCTCAGGGTGGAATGTTCATGTATTTCCATGCGAAGGATAACAAGTATAGTTTCGCTACCGCAATGATGGACTATGACAACAAGAAGGCGATGATGTTCCCCGATACGGCGATTCCGACTGAGTATCATAAGGACGGCACCTACGGAGCGCAGCGGCTCTACAATGAGTTTGCTTCGGTAACTTCTGTCAACACAACGGGATACGGCCTCGGCAACCGCAACAACAACGGCACTGAGGGGCTTGTCGGCACGTTGAAGAACTTCCGCTACTACGACCGCGTGCTGACGGAAGAGGAACTTGTCCGCAACCGCAACGTCGACGCCGTGCGCTACTTCGGCGTGCTGGGCGTGACGAACGTCTTCGTCGTCGCGGGCGGCGGAACGCAGGCCGAGGAGGGCGCGTACAAGGTGGAAGGGTCGTGGGAGTTCTCCGCGACAACCGCCCTGGACGAGAATAATGTGCCGGCGCCCGTGATTGGCTACTATACGCAGGGGTTTGTCGACGGCAGGTGGACGCCCAAGAAGTGGCATGACGGCACGACATACAGCTACATTGAGGGGACGAGCCCTGCGATGGTTCGCCTCATATGGAGAAGCGTCCCCCCGCCCGGCATGAGTATCCTCATCCGGTAGATGACCTTGGTGCATGGCGGCCAACGATGGCAACTTGCCTCTGACCTCTTGCTTCGCCCCGACGGCGTTGTGGCGATTGCCGGTGTTGAGGACGGGGACTGGAGCGCCGCGCTTTGGTATAATATGCGTGATGTCTTGTGACAGCAAAATACTATAACGGGGTCGACATGGAGAAACTGTCGATAGAATGCAGGAACAGCGGTGTGCGCGACGTGTCAGGCTTGCCGGTGCGGAAGCGGCTGGATCATCGTGGACCGCTGTCGGTTGATGTGTCGTCCGCATGGTATTTTATCACGATATGTGCGGAGGGACACGAGGTATGGTGTGTTGACGACGGCAATGGCGGTAGGGCGGCGAGACCCCTCGCCGCCGTGGTGGATGGGCTTCTCTCCACGGCACGCCTTTATCAGAAAATCGGCAAGTGGAGACTTGCATTGTTCCTTGTCATGCCAGACCACATTCATTTAATCGTGCATATACCGATCGGCGGCGAGGGGTCTCGCCGCCCTGCCGAATGCGGCGGGCAAGGGTCTGCCCGCCCTACCACGTTGGCTTCTGTCGTTTCAGATTTCAAGCACGCTGTCTCACGGCGTTTCGGAATCTGCTTTCAGCGTGATTTCTTCGATACTCGTCTGCGCGATGATGCGCACTATGCCGAGAAGTTTCGCTACATTTGCAGCAATCCAGTGCGCAAAGGTCTTTGCGCCATTGCGCGGGATTGGCCGCATGTCATTGCGTTCAGTCGCGAGACTGGCGAAGAACTGGAGCACAGATAGCGCCATGCTGACGATTGCGAGGACGCGCAGGAAAGGGGGCGCATGAGAAGATCCATGTTGCCGGTGCTGGCGCTGGTGCTTGTGGCGGCGGGCAGGGGTCTGCCCGCCCTACCGGGTGACACCGCCCCGAACGACGATAGGGCGTATCCCCCTCGCGAAGCGAGTCCGCGAAGCGGATGCTCTAGCAGGGGTGCGAGACCCTTCGCCGCAGCATCGGACGCGCAGGAGCGCGTCCCTCCCACGTACGGGCGCAGGCTGGTCTGGAGCGACGAGTTCAAGGGATCGTCGCTCGACCAGTCGAAGTGGAAGTTCCACGCGACAATGAACTCGACCGATTGCGTCTACACCAACGACGAGCGGACGGCGCGCGTGGAGAAGGGGTGCCTTCACCTCATGGTCGTGCCGTCCGGCGACCCGAAGAAGCCGCATATGCTCCCGCGCGGCGTGTCGACCCGCGACAGGATGGCGTTCAAGTACGGATACCTCGAGATGCGCGCTAGGATTCCCTTCCGGCACGGCGCTTGGCCCAGCTTCTGGATGACCGCCCAGCCGAAGATGCAGAAGGCGGCCTGGATGTCTGAGGTGGACATATTCGAGGTGTTCTCGTCGTCGAACGCGGTCGTCGCAAACCTTCACAAGTGGGCGCCGGGACGCCGTCACTACATGCTGCCGGGCGGCGAGGGGAGCCTCAGGCGCGCCTATGTTTTCAAGGACTGCGCGAAGCTGAACAGCGAGGTCCACGTCTACGGCTTCGAGTGGACGCCGGAGGAGATGTCGTTTTATGTCGACGGCGAGAAGTACACGACGTTCCCGATCGACGAGGCGCATGACTACTGCCCCAACGAGAAGCTCGGCATGGCGGGGCATCACGACTTCCACAACATACACATCAACAACGAGATCTTCACGCCGGGGCACGGGTGGTGTCCGAAGGAGAAGCGCATCACTGCGGACGACACGCTGCCGATCGACTACTGGGTCGACTGGATCCGCCTCTACCAGAAGGACGGCGAGGAGATCTGTTTTCCGGAACGCGAGAAAGCGAAGGAGTAGCCATGGCGATTTCGCGCAGGGGTTTTGTAGGCGGGGCATTCGCGTTCGGGGTGGGAGGGGGAATGTCCCCAGCCGTCGCGTTGGCGCGTGGGGACACGCGCCCTCCCAGGCTTCGCTTCGGTGTGATGAGCGACGTTCACATCGGCGGCAAGCCCGACGCGGCTCTGCGCGCGGAGAGGGTCCTCCGCTGGTTCGCGTCGAAGAACGTGGACGCCGTCCTGTGCCCGGGCGACATCGCGCATTCGGGCAACATCCGCGAGCTTGAGGCGTTTGCGGACGCCTGGCACCGAGTGTTTCAAGGGAAGAAGGAAGAAGAAAGAGGGAAGAAGGAAGAGGTGGTGCTCATGATCTCCACCGGCAACCACGACGTCGATGCGTGGGGCGGCCGATGGAAGAACTTCACAGAGGAGAAGATGCTCGCCGAGAGGTTTAACTACAAGGACAATCTCGAAAAGACATGGCGGCGGCTCTTCGGCCAGAAGTGGGAGCTGATATGGCGGCGCGAGGTGAAGGGCTACACCTTCATCGGATCGCAGTGGTCGAGCCTCAATCCGCCAATCGAGAAGTACATGAAGGAGAACGCCGCCGCGTTTGATTCCGGCAAGCCGTTCTTCTACTGCCAGCATGCGCATCCGAAGGGGACGTGCCACACCGGTTCTTCAGGCGTCGACAAGGGCGAATCCGTGAGGGCGCTTTCGCCGTTCCCTAACGCGGTGGCGATTACAGGCCATTCGCACTGTGCGATCTCGGACGAACGCACCGTCTGGCAGGGCGCGTTTACTTCCATCGGCGCGGGCTGCCTTCACGAGGGCTTTGGTGGCTTCGAGTACGACAATGTCTCGGCGTTCTGGCATCCGAGCGCGCGCAGGAACCTGATGGCGTCGCTGGCCGACCCAAGGCCTTGGGGCGGCGACGCGAAGGCGGGATGTTGCGAGCTGTTCGAGGTGTTCGACGACCATCTCGTGGTGCATCGGCAATCTGTCGACTTCGGTCGTCTGATCGGCCCTGCGTGGGTCGTGCCGATTCCGGCGAAGAAGGGCGGACCCTTCGACTTCGCGAGGCGCAAGGCGTGGCGCGAGGCGCATGGGGCGGTGCCGCAGTTCGCGGCGGATGCGAAGGTCACGGCGGTGTTCTGCCCAGGCGGACACTCGCTCGAAAGCGCGGCGCACAAGGGCGAGCCCTGCGTATACGTGACATTCCCGCGGGCGCAGACCGTGAAGGGGAGCCGAGTGTTCGACTACATTGTGGAGGCGACAGTCGTGGATGGGGTGGGAGGGCGGCTGTCCCCAGCCGCCGCGTCGGCGCGTGGGGACACGCGCCCTCCCGTCGTGCGCAAGCTTGTCGCGGCGGGGTTCGCCTATCCCGAAGAGAATGCGGACATCCCGGGCGAGTGCCTGTTCTCCGCGGCGGAGCTGCGGAAGGGGATCCCGGTCCGCTTCGCCGTCACGCCGCGCGACTGCTTCGGCCTCTGCGGGCGTCCGCTTGTCGGTTCGCTTGGACAGTGGTCGTGAAGCGCGTGGCGTTTCGGGGGCGAATTATGGTATAATAGTCGCCACAGTTGAAAGCGAGAATGAATACATGGACCAGATACTCCAGATACTTGTCCAGAACGGGTACATCGACGAGGCGGGCGCCCAGGACCTAGCCGACCTCGCCAAGACCGAGTCCAAGACGACGCGCCAGCTCGTCATCGACCAGGGGATCCTCTCCGAGGAGGAGCTGCTCTCCGTCATGGCGGCGTACCAGGACACGGAGGCCATAGACCTCGCCTCGATGACGATAGATTCCGAGGTGACGGAGGCGATCCCCGCCTCGACGGCACGCATGTACAACGTCTTCCCCGTCGCGGCGGACGACTCCTCGGTGACCCTGGCGACGTTCGACCTCGTGGACCCCCGCATCTCGGACGAGATGCTCTTCACGCTCTCGAAGGAGGTGAAGTTCGTCTTCGCCCGCGAGAAGGACGTCATGGACCGCATCGCCCAGTACTACGGCGACAACAACGAGTCCGTGGCGGACATGATCAAGTCGCTTGGCGAGGGCATGACCGACGACGAGGCCCTCGCCGCCGGCGCCGACGCGAACGACATCGCGTCGATGGAGAGCGCGGCGAACTCGTCCGCCATCATCAGGTTCGTGAACCTGGTCCTCTACCAGGGCGTCGTCGACCACGCCGCCGACATCCACATCGAGCCGTTCGAGAAGGACTTCAAGATCCGATACCGCGTCGACGGCGCGCTGTACGAGATGAAGGCGCCGGACGTGAAGATGGCCCCCGCCATCATCTCGCGCGTCAAGATCCTCGCGAACCTGAACATCGCGGAGCGCCGCGTGCCGCAGGACGGCCGCATTGCGCTGACCGTCGCGGGCCGCCCCGTCGACCTGCGCGTGAGCTGCCTGCCAACCGCCTTCGGCGAGTCGGTCGTCATGCGAATCCTCGACCAGACGACGACGTCGCTCGACCTCGAGAACGTCGGCCTGCCCGAGGACGTGTACGAGCAGATCACGATGGACATCGAGAAGCCCAACGGCATCTTCATCGTGACGGGCCCGACGGGCTCCGGCAAGACGACCACGCTCTACTCCGTGCTCCGCCGCATCAACCAGATCGACACGAAGCTGCTCACCGCCGAGGAGCCGGTCGAGTACAACGTCGACGGCATCGTGCAGGTGCCGATCGACTCCCGCGCCGGCAACACGTTCGCGAAGGTGCTGCGCGCCTTCCTCCGACAGGACCCCGACGTGATGATGATCGGCGAGATCCGCGACCTCGAGACGGCCGAGATCGCCGTGCAGGCCGCGCTCACCGGGCACTTCGTCTTCTCGACGCTCCACACGAACGACGCCGCCGGCGCCGTGATGCGACTCGTGGACATGAACGTCGCACCGTATCTGCTAGCATCCACGCTCGAGGCGGTGCTTGGCCAGCGTCTCGTGCGCACCTGCTGCCGCGAGTGCAAGCAGTCGTACGAGCCGGACGACGAGACGCTCGAGCGCATCGAGATGACGCGCGACCAGATCGGCGGCCGCCCGTTCTACTTCGGCAAGGGCTGCAAGACGTGCAACGGCACCGGCTACAAGGGGAGAAAGGGCGTCTTCGAGTACCTCAGGATGTCCCCGCCGCTCCGCGAGCTCGTCAACAACAAGGCGCCGACCCTCATCATCCGCGAGAAGGCCCGCGAACTCGGCATGCGCACGATGCGCGAGGACGGCATTCGCTCCATCCTCGACGGCTACACCACGGTCGACGAGGTTCTGCGCTACACCTGATGGCGCCGAAGGGCGTCAGCTGTTCACTATGAGGGCCATGAACACGAGGTCCTCTTTGCCGGACTCGTTGCTCAGGCCGTGGCCGGATCCGTCCGGCGTCCAGGTCGTTTCGCCGGCCTTGATGGTGCGCTTCGCCCCGTTGTCGTCGTAGACGCCTTCGCCGGAAAGGATGAAGTAGCTTTCGTTGTTGCCGTGGTGCTCGTGGAAGCCGAGCACGGCGCCGGGCGGCAGGGTGACCCTGGCGTATAGCCCGCACTTGTCCTTCATCTGCGCGGGGGCGAGTATCTTCTCGAGCTTCATCTGCCCCTTGCCGCCGCAGGGATTCTCCTCAATCACGATTTCCATTGCTTTTCCTTTCTTATTTTGGCGCAAGTGCGCCCTTTGCGCGTAGATTCTACCAAAAGAGGCGAGACGGCGCAAGTCGCGCAAAATCGCGGACACCTGCCCTTGTGTCGCTATGCTGAATATGGTAGAATGTTCTTAGACTTGCCAAAAGGGCATGAGCGAGGAATACCAGATACTGGAGAACGGGCATCCGGACTCCGTCAAGGGCATGGACGGCAACCGCAAGGCCGCCTCGCTCTACGACCTCATCCCGGCGCACGCCGACTCGATCCTGAAGGGGCCCGGCGAGTGGAACATCGGCATGATCGTCTCGAAGGGTGCTCACGTCGAACATTGGCTGAACGGCGTCAAGGTGGTCGAGTACGAGCGTGGGTCTGCTAGAGCGGAGTTCTCGGTTGTCTCCGAGCGTTGCCCCTGGAATATCCCCAGTTTCCGGATGGCTGTGCAAACCAGACCCTTGAAAACATTGGCTGATTCGTCTGTTCGGTGCGTTCAGCAAGTGAAATGGTCGTTTCGAGAACTCCGACGGCTGGCAAAGAGGCGCCACTAACGCGGCGCCTTGAGCTCCGCGTCTTCCAGCCGCAGATCAATTCGCCTGTCGGTGTCTGGCGCCTGCGGCGCGACCACGGACTCCCTCCATGGCGGCAATCGCGTTCCGCGATTCGTCCGCGTCGAGCCGCCGTCAGGTCTGGAGGCTTGCGCCTCCGCCTGCGGCGGCTCCCCGCGTCCGGCCTTTCGGCCCGCCGCCATGTCGGGACACGAAAGCCGCCTTCGCGGCACACGGAAGGTACACGGAAAGAAATGGTTGATTTTGGAAGAAGACCACAAACCTTTCAGCTCTTCACCAACCGTTCAGCACCAGCCACTTTCCGTGAAGCCCGCGAAGCGGGCGTTTCCGTGTGCCGCGAAGCGGCTTTCAGTGTCCGGCGGCAAGGCGATGCCCGCAGGGCAGCGGCGGAGGTTTTACGCACGCGGAGGCGGCTCGTCCTCCGTAGCGCATCGCGCGAAGGAGGAAGCCTCGGCGCCATGCGGAAAACCAACGCCGCAGATCGCGCAGCGATTCGCCTTGTCGACGGCTTCAGTGGTCGCGCCGATAGGCGCAAACCGCCCAGGCGGCAAGTCTTGTCGGCTGGGAATCGCGGAGCGAATGCCGCAGTGGGGATGCGCCCGCGCCGAAGGCGTCGGGTTGGCCGAGGCCGAAGGCCGAGCCGCGAAGCGGCCGCAAGGGCCCGCACGAAGGCCTTTTGCCAGCCATCGGAGTTGTACCTCAAAACGCGCAAGGCTCTCCAAGGACTCGACAGCGTTTTTCAAAGGTGGGGATATTCCAGAGCGTTGCCCCACTTGCGCCGTTTTGCATTAATCTGGTATAATAACAGCAAAGTCGCTTGAAGGACACGGGTGGCTAGGTCGTAAAAAAGGGTTAAAACATGAAGCTGGATAATAAATCAGTCGTGCAAAAGACCGTTCAAATTCTAACTTCGCAGAATCGAGGGCGGGGGACGAGAACGTTCACTTATCTCCTCACGGCGACCCTCGTGTGCGCGGCGACGGCACTTGAGGCGACGACGTACTACTGGAAGGGGCCAACCGGCGATTCCTCATACGGCGAATGGTCGGATACATCCAACTGGTCGACCGAAGGCGTTGGCGGAGCGGATGCAGCGGCCGCGCCGGGTGCAGCGGACAAACTCTATGGATATCAGCATCGTTCCATTGATCTAGAGGGGAATACATGTTCAATAGGGGGATGGGATTCGTCTGGAATTCCTGACGGAGCATCGTCAGTTGATTGGAACAGCTACACCATGAATCTCTCAAACGGCACTCTCAATGTCGTCGGAAATGTTACGACGCACGCTGATGTAATCGGAATCCGAAGCGGGGCGAAACTCGTTTTCGCGGAAGGAACGACATTTACGCCGGCGATATGGGATGGCGGAAAGCACTACCAATACGTCCATGGTGACGGAGAAGTCGACATCTTCGGAAACCTGCGCATTTACAACTATGGACTTGTTGTCTATGGTGGAGGAACTGCTGTCGTTCGGCCGACGAAAGTGGATGTTTACGGCGACACTGCGCAGAAATCGTACTTCCAGAATGATGGTGGCATATTGTCGCTCCCTTCTGGGCTGGAGTTCTCGAGCGGATCAACAAGTGCCGGTTTCAGGTTTTCGGTCATCCAGAACTCCGGCACGCTCGAGCTCGGCGGTCCCGTCAGCAAGAACGGCAAGTCGGGCGAGTATGTCGTGACATTCGCCGGTGGCACGGTCGTTATCTCCAACGATGTCTCGTTTACGATGGATTCCGCTACAATGCCTGACAACGCCTCCATTACTCTTGAAATCCTTGATGGTTCGTCCGTTGACATGTCGTCGTTCACCTACGGCAGCGGTACCGCCATCAACATGACCGGCGCGGGTGACTTCCTGTTCACCAACGGGATGACTCTTCCCGACACGTTCGAGGTGGCGGCTGGCGCCATTGCGCTGAACTCCGCCAACACATCGTATGACATTTCCGGTATCACGTTTGCGTCAGGCGGCAAGGTGAAGATCGGCGCGACGGGAGTAACGCTCACGAACTGGGACTCCTCGCTCCTCAGCAACGGCGGCTTTGTCTCCGGCATCGCCACTCCGGTTGTCGGTTCGACCATCTTTTCCTGCGCAAATGTGGCTGTCCTTGCGCTCGCCAAGTCAGGTCTCGACGCAACGCTTCCGGATGGCTTTGCCGTGACCATCAACGGAAACGACCTTGTCGTGACCTCCGCCTATGTCTTCGACTCGACTTCCGTCTCGGATCTCAACAATCCGGCCGGCTGGGCGGGCGGTGCGGTGCCGAGCAACAAGGTCGTCACTATCAAGGGTGCGGGCGTCGCCCCGACGACCACCGACCTTCCGCCGTTTGCCGGCATGACGATCATGGACGGCGCCTCGCTCACCATCGCGAACGGCGGCACGATTCCGTCTCTCACGCTTGCCGACTCCGCCGCGCTGACGATTTCGTCCGGTACCGTCACCCTCGGCTCCGCTCCGACTATTTCGCCCTCCGGCGCGAACAGACCATCCGTCACGGTTGCTTCCGGCGCGACGCTGAATGTCCCCGGCGCAACGACATTCTCCGACGGCACTCTTTCCGTCTCGGGCACGCTTGCCACGACCTCGGCCGGTGATCTCGTCCTTGGCTATGCGGCGGCGGGCAATACCGCCTCGTTTGGTCTCACGGTCAACGGCGGCACGCTCTCCACGACATCTGGCGACATTCGTTTCTTCTGTCCGGCGAGCGGCGGAACGGTGACTCCGCTTGGAACCAACTCGTTCACCGGGGCAACATTTGTGCACGACAACGACCACGGTTTCCAGTTCGGCGTTAACAACCCGACGTCGACGGCAATCACGTTCACCTTCGACAACACGACGCTGAACTATCCGAGGACGGGAAACTATTATGTGTCCGGCGGCTCCGCCCTGAGGTTCGTCAACGGAGGTTCCCTCTATCGTGATCGCGGCCAGAACTACAGGTGCATGTTCTACGTAAACGGCTTGGCGAGCATCTACCTTGGCCCCGGCACGTCGTCGTTCTTCGGGGATGCATCCAACAACAGCGGCTCCGTCGGAAACGGCGAGGCGAGATTCTCGGCCGATATCGATGGCCATGTGATGCTGACGCTCGACAACGCGGAAATCGAGATGTACCACTCCGCTGGCGACTCGACGGCGGTCGTCGAGGTTTACGGTGCGTCCAAGCATCCGATCTCACATAAAAGCTACAACCGCAATCAGCCGTTCGGCGGATTCAAGTCCGTCAATCTCAACAGCGGGGCGACATTGACGATAGAAAACAACATTGATGATGCGTCGGTGAACACGACCAAGAACTACACGGGGGCGGGATCTTTGTTCTTTACCTCGCCGCGCAGCACCACGCGCACGCTGAGATACCAGTCCAAAGTCGCCTCGGCGACCGGAACTCTTTCTGCCGATCCCAACAAAAATGCGGCGCTCGCAATAGAAACCAACGCGACGTGGGCAGGAACGGTCGTCTGGAACGGCAAGGCGTCCATTAACCACACCACCTCCGCCGCAGATGCCATGACCTTTGGCGGCATCGACCTCGCCAGCGATTTCACATGGCGCATCTGGGGCGACGGCACCTGCGACCACTATACGCTTACGGGCGCGGGATTCGTCGACAACGGCGGAAAGGCGGCGATAGTCGTGATGGACGGCTCCGAGGCGGATGCGGGCGACGAATGGACGATTGCGCGAGTTCCGGCGACTTCGGCAGTCCCGTCGGCCGCCAGCTCGGCGTGGGCGATTTCCGCAAGGGCCGTTGACGGCGACGACACCGTGGTAGACCTTGTTCTTGCGCCTGTTGCGACGGACTACGTGTTCGAGTCGGATGAGTTCACCGACCTCTGCGCGGCGGACGGCTGGGCGAACGGATCCGTGCCGACGAACCAGGATGTGAAGGTCTCCGGCGCCTCGACAGTGGCGACGATCTCCGACGCGGCGGCGTTTCCGACGTTTGCCTCGATCTCCGTGCGCAACGGCGCGACGCTGAAAGTGCTTGCAAACGTCGCATTGCCGCCGCTCACGATAGACTCGGCGTCCAAGGTCGTGTTTGGCGACAATGCCACGCAGCCTGCGGTCTCGGCGGTGCTTAACGCGATGTTGACGACGACGTGTGATTCGAGCGTCTCGCCTGTCGCTCTGCCTGTAATCGAAATCGCCACGAACGCGACGCTTTCCGTCGCCTCCGGCATGAAGTTCAAGAATGTCGATTTCCGCCTCTACGGCACAATCACGAAGGCGTCCACTTCCGACTACTCGCCGGTGTTTGGATATGCCGAGAACGGCGAGACGAGCTACCTCGCCTTCACGGCCGACGGCGGCGTCTTTGACCTTCATGCGAACAACAACGGTCGTGAGATGGGTTCCGTGACGCTGATCTATCCGGCTTCAGGCGGTGCGGTCGTTCCTGTCGGAACCATTATGCTCCGCAATGCCACCAGGATTGTCACGGGATGGCCTGATTTCGGCAACTGGGAGTTCTGCCGCAACAATCCGACGAACATTTCTGTCGATGTGCTGGTGGACGGGACGCACATGAATGTCTCGGGAGACTTCTACGCATCTGGCGCGGCGCATTTGACGCTTAGGAACGGATCGCACCTGCAGCGCGCGAGTAGTTGCATTGGACACTGGTACCCGATGGCCATTCAGAATGCCGCGACAATCGTGGTCGAGGACGGCTGCTACATCGACTTCGCGACGAACGACGGAAAATTCGGCATCGACTCCCAGACGGACGTTGACACCGTTACCGTCAGCACCGGCGGCATCTACGCCGTCACATACAATTCCGATGGCTGGCAGCGCGGTGTGTTCGTCTCCGACGGCGGCGTGCTCGGCGTGACGAAACTCGCATATCCGACGAATCGTTCCGACCTTCTGCAGGGCTTCGGCTCGGCACGTCTTGACGGCGACCTCACCATTGCCTCAATCGACGGAATCGGAACCGGGAGCTACAACTGGAACCGCCACGTGAAGGTGACGGACAAGCCGTTCACGGGCGCGGGCGACGTTACGGTCACCAACGGCGTCCCCGCCTATCCGTTCACGGTGACGATGGTGAACGGCGCGAACACGGCGACGGGGTCCATCAAGGTCGCGAAGGCCGATGGCGACGTCGAGACCGCGCTGTATTTCGCCGACGGCGCGAACTGGGCGGGAACGGTCGTCGCGGGCAATGTGGCGCTCACGAACCTGACATCTGCCGCCTCGCCGGCGAGCGTGACATTCGGGACGCTCAACCTCGTGGGCAACTTCCCAGTCAGGGTCTGGAAGGAGAACGGCGCAGTGACGACAAACGACATCGTCAACGTAGGCACATATGTCAACAGCAGAGGAAGACTCGTGCCGACGCTTGTTGGCGAAGGTTCGCTGGGCGTCAGCGACGTGATTGCAATCGGCAGGATCAGGAAGAACTCCGACCTGCCTCGTTGTGCCAGGGGCTGGGCCTGCGAGGCGACCCCAATAGACGGCGACGACGAGTACGACGTCCTCTCCGTCCGCAAGGGCGTCGCTTTCCAGGTCATCCTCAAGTGAGTGACGGAGATCTGCTGAGACCGTGAGGGCGCTAGATGCAGTAGTTGCCGCTGCGACGCTGTCCATTTCGGCGACTGTTTCCGCGGCGACCCTGCGGTCTTCGATATCCCCCGTCGACGGCAGGGCGCTTATCGAGAATCCGGGCTGCGGGTTCGCCGGCGGAAGCTGGACGGACCTCACGCCCGACATCTCGACCAATGGAGTCAACCTCTGCGGCGACAGGGCCAACTGCACGAAGCTTTGGAGCATGCACAAGTTCTCCAAGGGCTATTTCTACAGCGAAAGCCACTACGCCCACATAACCAACGGATTCGTGGGCGGGGTGGACATTCCGCTGACGGACAAGGCGCTTCTGTCCGTCTCGAACTCGCTGCTCAAATGCCGCATGAACGGCGGCACTTGCATTCCGCGCTTCGCATACACGTGGGACGGATGGGGCGGCGCGGAGCCCGACGACTTCGAGGTGATCATCGGCCACATCGCGCAGATAGGCGGCGTCCTCGCCCAGTTCCGCGACGTGGTGCCGGCCGTGGAGTGCGGCATGATCGGCGCGTATGGCGAAATGCATACGTCGAGGTATGCGGCGGCGGAATACCAGAACCGTGTAGTCGGCGCGTGGCTGGCAGCCCTGCCGGCGAACATGGCCCTTCTGGTGCGCTCCCCGTCGGTGTGGATGAACTACCTCCAGACCACGTCCTCCGCATTCTTCGGCGGCGGTATGGAGTCCATGGACCAGGCGCTCCGCTCGCGCATGGGCTTCTACAACGACGGCTACCTCGGCACGGACTACGACTACGGAACATGGGGTGCCGGCGGCGGGACGACGACCTGGAGCCGTGACGAGGGCCGTGCGTTCCTGCGGGGACAGGCCGTCCCGTACGGCGGCGAGTTCGCGAGCGTCTCGGCAAATTATTTCGACGACAACGTCCATTTGCTGGATCCGTCGCGCTTCAACATCGTCGCGGAGTGGTACGACACGCACCTCTCGTATCTGCGCACGATCAGGGCGTACGACATGACCGTGGTGCAGAACCTGACGAACACTTTCTTCTCCTCGGCGCGATGGGCGTTCGACGGCATGCCGGACCTCTCGGAGTACGATGGCATGGACCTTCGGAAGTTCTGCGAAGACCACATGGGCTACAGGTATGTCGTGCGAAGCGTCGGGTACGAGGGGAATCCAGGCTGCGCCTGCGTCAGGATCGGCGTGGAGAACACTGGCTTCGGCACGATTCCGTTCGATGTCGCCGCCGAAGTCGTCCTGTCCGGTGAAGCGGGGGTGTTCGCGGTCCCCGTCCGCGGCGGCGGAGCGTCCGCGCTCCGCGCCCTCGCAGGCGGAGCGTCCGCGGAGCTTTCCTTCGAATTCGACTACCCCGCGCAGCTGCCGGCGGGCGAATACGACGTCATGCTGCGCACATGGGCGCCGCTTGACGACGAGCGCACAGGTTCGGCGGCGTTGCCGCGACGTCCGGTCAGGTTCGCCAACGAGGGCTCTTGGGATGGTTCGCAAAAGGCGAACAGAATCTGCCGTGTCGCGCTCGGGGCGGTGTTCGACCTGCCGAGGGGCGAGCTCTGGTTCGCGTGGAACGACGCGAGCCGCGCGGCCCTGGGCGGCAGATGGCTCGCCGACGGTTCCGCAGGCGGGTTCGCTTCGCAGAACTTCGAGATCGACTCGGGAGTGCCGCGGGGGAAGTCCGGCGAAGCATGCGTCGAGATGGTCGTCGACACGATGGCCGAGATTCCGTGTCCTGACGGCGGCGCGGCGAGCTTCGTGTTCCTCGCCGAAAGGGATGGTTCTCCAATCCCATATGGATATTGCGCCGAGGGGTGGAAGCGGCTTTCCGGCTACAGCGTCGTGAACGGCCAGAGAGTCATATTGCGCATCCGCCTCTCCGGGAGACGAGTCTCGTACGTGCTGGACGACGTTCCGCTTGTCGACGAGAATGGCGGTACGTGGCTTCCGGCGGCCGCAAGCCCCAGCTCTGTAAGCAGGCTTTCGCTTGTCGGCGGGTGGAATGGCGGCGACTTCTACGGTACGTTCGGCGCGAAGTACCCAGTCCCGGCCACCGTGATAATGATAAAATAGGCAAAGTCGAAAGGATGACGACAAGGAGGGTGGGCAGATGAAGAGAACGATTGGGACAGCAGGGGTTCTTTTGACGGCTTGCGCCACGCTTACGGGCGCTCCGGACCCGAAGGACTATTTCAAGCCGGAGATATCGTACTCCGACGGCGCCGAGACGTTTGCCGGTCCGGCAAGGGGGTGGGCCGCAGGCGGCTGGACCGTATTCAAGCCGGAGGGCCTTCCGGACTGGCACGGGGCGAAGGCCTACAATTCGTCCCTGTGGGAGCTGAGCCGTTTTTCCGGGGGACGTGAGCAGGGCGGGAAAAGGCCGCCCCCCGAGCGTGTGGACGACGCCGACATCCCGCTCACCGCCGCGATGAAGGCCGACGTGAGGCGCTATCTCGAGGAGACGCGCAGGAACGGGGGATCGCTGATCGTGCGCATCGGCTACACATGGAGCGACAAGCAGGGCTGCGAGCCGAGCGACTTCGACGTCGTGCTCGGCCACGTCAGGGACCTTGCGAAGATCATGGCCGACTTCGACGACGTCGTCGTGGGCGTCGAGGCCGGCGTCGCGGGGCCCTGGGGCGAGATGCACTCCTCCGACTACTGCAGGCCGGAGTACATGAACCGCGTGCTCAAGACCTACTGCAGCAACCTGGGCAGGAAGACGTCGCTCCTCGTGCGCACGGCCAACTACATCGCAGCCTACGCCGGGACGAAGTCGGACGGGCTCCTCGCCATGCTTCCGTTCGGGGATGTGGACCTCTGCCGCTTCGGCATGTACAACGACGGCTACCTTGGAACGTGGTGGGACTACGGAACATGGGCCGGGGAGTGGAAGCGCGAGAAGGGATGCCGGCTCCTGCAGGCGCTTGGCGACCATCCTTATGGCGGCGAACTTGCATACGTGAATATGGACTGGCTCGAAGGCAACCGCGAGAGATGCGGAGACCTCTTCGACGTCGAGAAGTGGAACATCGTGAAGGACTGGTATGAGACGCACCTCAACTACCTGCGCAACGTCGGCGACAGGAAGCATCCCCTCTGCGCATTCATCGCCGACAAGGAGTTCAGGGCCGACCATTTCCGCTTCGACGGAATGCCCGACCTGCATGAATACGACGGCCTCGACCTGCACAAGTTCATGTACGACCACATGGGCTGGCGCTTCGTCGTGCGCGACGCCCGGCTGCCAAGGCGGCTTGCGCCCGGCAAGGCCGCGCTCGTCGCCATGGATGTGGAGAACACCGGCTTCGGGCGGCTTCTCCTGCCGTCGCGCATGGAGGTGGTGCTTGTCGCGGCGGACGGCGCGGCGCATGCGATTCCCGCCTCGGGCGGCCTTTCGTCCATGCCCGGCGGAGGAAAGACCCGTCTTGCCGTCAAGTTCGCCGTGCCGAAGGGCCTGAAGCGCGGAAGGTACGGGCTGTTCGTCCGCGCCTCGGCTCCGCTCAGGGACGAGAAGCCCGGCGGGACGCCGCGCCGGCCCATCCGCTTCGCCAACGCCGGAATGTGGGACGACGGGCTCAAGGCCAACTCGTTCGGGGAAGTGGAGGTGCGCTGAGATGCTGCCGGCGATACTAGCTGCTGAAATACTCGTCGGGGTGACGGGATACGGAGAAAGCCCCGAGTTCGCCGAGGTGGTCACGAACGGGGAGTGCAACCTCTTTGTACAGTGGGCGCGCAGCGAGAACCTGATTCCGGGAGAGTCGAAGCTCATGACGCCTGAACTCTTCGAAAAGGCGAAAGAGAACCGCATAAGGGTGATGACGATCTACGGCAACCAGGACGGACGGAAGAGCAAGGCGCTGAAGGACGCATGGGGCGACCTCTACCTCGGCAACAACATAGGCGAGTACGCCGGGTTCCTCTACCAGGACGAGAGGAGCTATTCCGCGAAATGGCCGAAGTGCCGCGACCTGCGGGAGGCGCACGACTGGCTTGTCGGCTCCATGCTCGCGGCGCCGAGGAAGGCACAGCTCGCCCGCCCCGCGGACGAGCGCGAGCCCTGCCTGTTCTCGACCAGCGGCTCCCCGCTCGCCTGCTACGAGCTCGAGGGCGGCATAGACGAGATCTGCAGCGAGATGTACGCCGTCGGATGCGGCAACCTCGCCTACGCCACGGCAGAGGCCCGCGGCGCGGCGCGGCGGCACGGACGCGCGAGGTGGAGCGCGTGGCTCGCGCACGAGTGGCAGACGTGCTGGCCGCGCCTGCCCTACGGCGTCGCGCAGAAGCAGGATTCCCTCGAAGTCGGCCTGAAGGAGATGTGGCTCATGGGCACGTCGATGATGGTGCTGGAGTCCGGCTCGCAGACTACGCAGGCGCAGGACTACACTCCTCCGGACGGCTTGATGTCGGACTTCAAGTCGCCGAAGCAGGGATACGGCGGCGAGGTCCCTGCGGCGTACCGCCGGACGATGCGCGGCTTCTACCGCTGGACGAAGGAACACCCAAGGGCCGAGGGCTCGCCCGTCGTCGACGCGGCGCTTCTCGTCGGCAACCTCGACGGCTATGTTGGGATGACGCACGACATATTCGCCGTATTCGGCCAGCACCACATCGCCGCCACCAACGCCAACTGGCGCTGCGGCGCACCGGAGTTCACGTGGGAGGCGGTGATGGAGACGTTCTTCCCGCGCCCCGCCGACGCGCTCAGGCCCTTTGCCAACGGCTGGCTAGGCGGCACCCCGCATGGCCAGCTCGACGTCGTCAACGTCGACGACGGCATCTCGGCGGATCGGCTCTCGCGCTACGGGGCCGTCGCCTTTGGCGGCTGGAACACGATGACGCCTAAAATCGCCGCGGCGCTCCGCGACTATGTCGCATCCGGAGGACAGGTGGCGCTGTGCGTTCCGCAGATGTCGTCCCGGGTCGACCGCGAGTTCTCCGAATACACCGACGAAGACATCGTGCAGGCCGTCCCCGGGGTTGCCGTCGGGGGACCAGTCGCAGTCGAGGACATCCTCATGGTCGGCGGGGACGCACCGCCGTTCCTCCGCAGGGCGTATCCGGCGCATCTCCAGGCCAAGCTGCGCGTCGCCGACGTCAAGCTCGGCGAGAGCGCCGTCGCTGTCGCAACGATGGGCAGAAGGCCGTATCTGGTTCGTGCCGCCCACGGGAAGGGCTTTTTCTGGCTGTGCCTCGCCTGGGACTATCCAGCCGCGCGGCGGGAGCGCGAGGAGTTCCCGTCCTTCAGGAGCTTCAGGCTGGATTTCTGGAAGGCCCTGCTCGTGGGGATTGTCGATTCTCTTCCTCGCAGCCGCCGCGTCTCCGGCGCGGAGGCGGACTACGTCAACTGGGCCGTATATCCGGACGGGACGATGTACCTCCTTGACACGGACTGCGTCGGAAGCCGCACGGTGCTCGTTGACGGTCGCGAGACTACCCTTGGCCCGAAGGAGATGAGGGAGGTGCGGCCGTGACGACGTTCTTCGCCGCATGTACGCTTCTCGCCGCTGTTTCGACCAGCGACAGGGGGATGGCTTTCACGGACGAGGAGCCGATATCGCTGGACCTGGGCGGCAAGACGCGCGAGGTCCGGACGTGGCGCCAGGACAAGTGGAACGGGCAGGCGCTGTCGGTTGCAAATGGAACGCTCGTCTTCACGAAGTCCGTGAACGTCCATGGCGGCAAGGTCGACATCATGCGCGGAGCGGTGCTCCGCTTTGCGCGCGGCTGCTCGCTGGGGACGGGCCTGGGCGACGCCGGGACGCGGGTCTTCGACGTCGCTTCCGGAGCCAGGCTCGAGATGGACGGCGTCTCCTGGCGCATGGACCACACGCGCGTCGTGCTGCCGAAGGGCGCCGAGTGGATCGCTGATCTCACTGAGCTTTCGCTGGAAGGCGCGATGAAGGACAATCTCTGGGACATCGGCGGGCGCGCGGCGCTGGTGCGCGGAATCAATGTGGCAAAGGGCGACTGGGGTCACAAGCTCAAGGTCGTGCTGCGCGATGGAGGGGAACTGCTCCTGGGCGGGCCGGTGACGATTAGTGGAACGAAGAACTGCTCGCTCGAGGTACTGCTTGAGGGCGGGGCCGTCACGCTGTTCTGGGATGCACGACTGGAGCCAGGCATGGTGCGCATTGCGCCGGGGGCGAAGGTCGAGCTGCGGCTGGTCAGGGGGGTGGACTTCGACGAGGGGGCCATTGTGGTTCCGAAGGGCGCGAAACTGAAGGTCGTCCGCGACGCGCCACTGCCGAAAGGCCTGCCGTCCAGGTATGCGCTGGAGGTGAAGTACGACCGTACAGGAAGGAGTTACTGGATATCGGCCGACGCCTATCGGGGCGAAATAGCGAAGATGCGCGTAAAGTACCCGAACCCGGACGTCGAGTCCGGAATAAGGACGGCCGTCGCGAAGCCCTCCGACACCTTGTTCAGGCGCAGGTTCCCGGCCGGCAGAGGCCCGTGGAAGGTAGTCGTGGGGCTGGAGAACAGGAAGGGCGAGAAGTACGTCGAGGAAGTCGTCGTCGCGCGGCCAGGGAATCCTGTAAGGCAGCCTGCGCCGAACGAACTCGTCATGGTCGGGCATACCGGCTACGGCGATGCGCACGATCTCACGCGCGACATCCTCAAGGACGACCTGTGCAATCTCTACGTCGGATGGCACACGGCGGCCAAGATGCTCCCCGTGAAGGTGCCGGAGGACATCCGCGGCGAATGGGCCAAGGCGGTGAGCGACAGGAAGATGTGGTCGATGAGCATCTACTCGGGAGACGGCGCCGACATCCAGGCGAAGCTCGACGCTGCGTTCGGGGGCCGCTACCTCGGCAACAACGCAGGCGAGTATGCGAGCTTCATGTACCAGGGGCGCGACAACTGCCCTATTCCCATGTCGCTCGACCTCGCCGCGGCGAAGGACAGCTTAGTGAACCGATACATGGGGAAGGCCGCGTTCGGGTGGTTGGCGAACTTCCCGTGGATGTTCTCCACCTGCGGCGCGGCGCTTTCGTGCTACGAGCTTGCAGGCGGAATCGACTTCATCTGCAACGAGCAGTGGGCCATTGGCGCCCAGAACGTCGCGCACACGTCGGCGGAGGCGCGCGGCGCGGCGAGGAAGTGGGGTCCGGAGTACTGGTGCGCGTGGAACGCCCACGAATGGCAGACGTGCGGCATTCCGTACCGCACTGACCAGAAATACGACTCCTGCCTTGTCGGTTTTCTGCAGGAGTACGTCTTCGGCACGTCCATCATCGTTCTCGAGTCCGGTGCGCAGGGCAAGCAGGCCTGGAAGTACACCTCCGACTTCGCGGGTCAGCCAACCGAGGAGCGTGCGAAGGAGGGCTACGGCGGATATGTCGCGAAGCACTACCGCGACGTCGTCAAGAGGTTCTACGAGTGGGTGAAGGCGAATCCGCGAGGCAGGGGCACGCCCGAGACGAAGATTGCGATGGCGCTCGGAAACCTCGATGCGTATCTTGGCGAGCGGGGAGGGTTCACCGTCTGGAGCCAGCACGACAACGCGGCGACGAACGCCGCGCTCTGGAAGTACGGCGCGCCAGAGAGCACGCAGGCGCTGCTGGAGGACATATTCTTCCCCCGGCCGAAGGACCTCGTGGCGCCTTTCCGCAACAACTGGCTCGCCGGCACGCCCTACGGGCAGGTCGACGTGATGCAGGTGGATGAGGAGTCCACGATCGCAGACCTTCGGCGCTACGACCTCGTCGTTTTCGGCGGCTGGAACACGATGGTGCAGCTCGAACGAGACGTGCTGGAACGGTACGTGAAGGAAGGCGGAACGCTGGTGATGTCGCGTCCTGAGCTGACGATGCGGACGGACCGCGACTTCCTGGGGTATTCCGACAGGGACCTGATGCCGCCCTTCGGATTCCTCCCCCCCGAGGGGAAGCCTGGAGAATGGGTGGAGAGGAGGTTCGGGAAGGGGCGCTATTTTCTCTTCACCGGCAGGGAGTTCCCGGCCGCGACAAAAGAGGGGAGCAAGGTGTACGAGGAACTGGTGCGCAGGCTTGCCTCCGAGGTAAGGCAGACCGTGAAGATATCGTCCGACGACCCCGCGACTGTGAACGCGATAACCTACGCCGTCTATCCAGACAGGGTGTTCTTCCTCAACATGGACACCCGCCGAGCCCGGAAGTTCCGCTACGAGCTCGGCGGGGCGAGTCACGCTCTCTCCCTCGAGCCATGCGAGATCAGGTCGATCCCGCGTTAGTCCATTGAGGGCAGCGCACGCAGTTAGTCTAGGCTAACCGCTTGAATCGCGGCGGAAAAGAGGGTATAATATGCGGCAACATTTTCCGGTTTACTGTAAAAACACACCTAAGGAAAAACAGGACATGGCAAAGAAGATCATGGTCGACGGCAACACAGCCGCAGCCCAGATAGCGTTCGCGTGCTCGGAAGTGGCCGCGATTTACCCAATCACCCCGTCCTCGCCCATGGCCGAGACGTGCGACGAGCTCGCCTCCATGTGCAAGACGAACATCTGGGGCTCGATTCCCTCGATCGTCGAGATGGAGTCCGAGGGCGGCGCCGCCGGCGCTGTCCACGGCTCGCTGACGACGGGCTCGCTCACGACGACGTTCACGGCGTCGCAGGGCCTGCTGCTGATGATTCCGAACATGTACAAGATCGCGGGTGAGCTCGCCCCGACCGTGTTCCACGTCTCCGCGCGCTCGCTGGCGTCGAACTCGCTCTGCATCTTCGGCGACCAGGGCGACGTGATGGCCTGCCGCCAGACGGGCTTCGCCATGCTCGCCTCGAACAGCGTTCAGGAGGCGCACGACATGGCTATGGTCGCCCACGCGGCGACGCTCAAGTCGAAGGTCCCGTTCCTCCACTTCTTCGACGGCTTCCGCACCTCCCACGAGGTCCAGAAGATCGACGAGATCCCGCAGGACGTCATCCGCCAGATGATTGACGAGGAGTATGTCGAAGACTTCCGCAGGCGCGCGCTCGACCCTGAGCACCCGACGATGCGCGGCACGGCGTCGAACCCCGACGTCACGTTCCAGCTCCGCGAGGTCTGCAACAAGTACTACGACGCGACGCCCGCGATCGTCCAGGAGTACATGGACCGCCTCGCCAAGCTCACCGGCCGCGCGTACAAGCTCTACGACTACGTCGGAGCCGCCGACGCCGAGTACGTCGTCGTCGCGATGGGCTCGGGCTGCGACACGCTGCACGAGACCGTCGACGCGCTCGTCAAGGAGGGCAAGAAGGTCGGCCTTCTGAAGGTGCACCTCTACCGTCCGTTCTCGATGGTCGATTTCGTCAAGGCTCTCCCCGCGACCGTCAAGGTCGTCACGGTCCTCGACCGCGTGAAGGAGCCGGGCGCGATCGGCGACCCGCTGTACCTCGACGTCGCGGCCGCGATCGGCCAGGGCCTCCAGGACGGCGTCGTCAGCTTCAAGTACCCGAAGATCCTCGCCGGCCGCTATGGCATCGGCTCGAAGGACTTCACCCCGCAGATGTGCGCGAACGTCTTCGCGAACATGGCGAAGGATAAGCCGATGGACCACTTCTGCGTCGGCATCGTCGACGACGTGACTGGCCGCTACATCCTTGGCGACGACAGCTTCGTAGTCCCGAAGGGCGACCGCAAGGAGTGCATGTTCTGGGGACTCGGCGCGGACGGCACGGTCGGCGCGAACAAGAACTCCATCAAGATCATCGGCAACTACACCGAGAACTTCGCGCAGGGCTACTTCGAGTACGACTCCAAGAAGTCCGGCGGCGTGACGATCTCGCACCTCCGCTTCGGCAGCGACATGATCCGCTCGCCGTACTTCATCAACTCGGCCGACTTCACGGCGTGCCACTGCTTCCCGTACCTCGAGAAGTACGACATGCTCAAGGCGGCGAAGCCGGGTTCGGTGTTCCTGCTCGCGTCGCCCTACACGGCGGCCGAGGTCTGGGACCACATGCCCGACGAGGTCGAGCAGGCGATCATCGACAAGAAGCTCAAGTTCTACGTGATCGACGCGGCGAAGATCGCCCGCGAGAACGGCATGGGCACGCGCACGAACACGGTTCTCCAGACCGCGTTCTTCAAGCTCTCCGGCATTACGCTCAAGAAGGCCGACGGAACGGTGCTCGACCCGATCCAGGTCCTCAAGGACTACGCCGAGAAGGCCTATTCCAAGAAGGGCCAGGAAGTCGTCGAGATGAACTGGAAGTGCATCGAGGCGGCGAGCGCGGCGATCGAGGAGGTCAAGTATCCGTCCGCTCCCGCCGGCAAGGCCAAGATGCCGCCTGCGGTTCCGGCGGACGCCCCCGACTTCGTCAAGAACGTCTCCGCGAAGATGATCGCGCAGAAGGGCGACACGCTCAAGGTCAGCGAGCTTCCCGTCGACGGCACGTGGCCGACCGCCACGACGCAGTGGGAGAAGCGCAACGTCGCGGCGTTCATCCCGCAGTGGGATCCCGCGGCCTGCATCCAGTGCGGCAACTGCCTTGCGATCTGCTCGCACGCTGCTATCCGCATGAAGGTCTACAACGACGGCGACCTCGCGGGCGCTCCCGCGACGTTCAAGTCCGCCGAGGCGAAGGCCCTCACCAAGAACTTCGGCTCGAAGGTGACGATTCAGGTCGCCCCCGAGGACTGCATGGGCTGCGAGCTCTGCGTCGTCCAGTGCCCGATGAAGGCGAAGGGCGCGCTCAAGATGGTCGAGCAGATCCCGCTCCGCAAGACCGAGGCCGAGAACTGGAAGTTCTTCCTGGGCCTCCCCGAGGTCGATCCGGCGAAGCTCGACACCCGCAAGCTCCTCGACAGCCAGCTCAAGAGGCCGCTGTTCGAGTTCTCCGGCGCGTGCGCGGGCTGCGGCGAGACGCCCTACGTCAAGCTCCTCACGCAGATCTGCGGCGACAGGCTCCTCATCGCGAACGCGACGGGCTGCTCGTCGATCTACGGCGGCAACCTGCCGACGACCCCGTACTGCCAGCGCGCGGACGGCAAGGGCCCGGCATGGTCCAACTCGCTCTTCGAGGACAACGCCCAGTTCGGCCTCGGCATGCGCGTTTCGGCCGACAAGCTCTACGGCTTCGCCATGGAGCTCGTCGACAAGGTCATCGCGCACGAGAAGACGCCGGCCGAGATGAAGGCGCTCTGCGAGAAGATCAAGGCCGTCGACCAGTACGACGAGAAGGGCCAGGGCGTCGAAGAGATGCGCGCGCTCGTCAAGGACCTCAAGAAGGGCTGCGAGGCCGGCAAGGCCAACGGCTGCCCGATCTGCGCACAGCTCCTCGCGGTGGCGGACAACCTGGTCCGCAAGTCCGTGTGGGTCCTGGGCGGCGACGGCTGGGCGTACGACATCGGCTACGGTGGGCTTGACCACGTTCTAGCCTCGGGCAAGAACATCAAGATCCTCGTCATGGACACCGAGGTGTACTCCAACACGGGCGGGCAGGCCTCCAAGGCGACGCCCACGGGCGCAATCGCGAAGTTCGCGGCGAGCGGCAAGGTGCAGGCCAAGAAGAACCTCGGCCTCATGCAGATGCAGTACAAGAACGTCTATGTCGCGTACGTCTCGATGGGCACCAACCCGGCGGCGACGGTGAAGGCGTTCAACGAGGCCGAGAACTACAACGGCCCGGCGATCATCATCGCGTACGCGCACTGCATCGAGCAGGGTCTTCTCACGAAGACCGGCCCGGCGCACCAGAAGGCGGCGGTGGAGTCCGTCCACTTCCCGCTCTGGCGCTACAACCCGGACGCGACGGGCAAGAAGCTCGTGCTCGACAGCGCCGACAAGTCCGACACCGTCTCCTTCGCGGCGAACGCCGTTTCGAAGGAGCTTGGCGAGAACCGCTTCAAGCAGCTCGTCAAGAAGATCGGCCAGGACAAGGCGATGGAGATGCTCAAGGGCGCCGAGGAAGGCTTCAAGGAGAACTACGCTCTCCTCAAGAAGCTCTCCGAGATGTAAGGCGGCTGCACTCCGCTACGAAAAACGGAACCCCCGGTCTGACGACCTGGGGTTCCGTTTTTCTTCGCTTCGTTTCGCTCGCCTTACATCTCTCCGCGCTTCTTTCGTCGGGCGTAGTTCTCCTTGAAGCGCGTTGTGCGTGTGGGTGTGGCGCACCATTTGCTCGAACGCCACCCGTTCTGCGATTCTCCAATCAACATCGTCGTTTGTCTCATCGCCTGTCAGTTTGCCGCGCTCGTTACCGTTCGCCAGCCCATCTTCAACCGTCCTTCAACCGCCACCTCAACCATTCTCCAACCACCTTCCAACCACCACCCACACGCTCATCGCCCAAGCCTCCTCCCATCTGCCGCGACAAGGCAGGACATCCTCATCCCTCCCACGCCGCCACCAAGCCCAATGCCCAGACCCTGCAACCGCAACTATCCCACACTGCTCGCCCCACTGTCCCTTACGAACAGTTTTAGGTGCGAACGGAGAGTCATTGCAATGGCTCAATAATCGACAGACGTAACAATCGCTATTGCACATGTTACAAATAAAGTGTAAAATACACATGTTTCAAATTGCAAAAGGTATGGCAGTAAGCTTTTCAAAAGTCGAGAATTACTTATCGCGCATTGGTCTTAAGTGCGCGAATGTTGAGTTTTGCCATTTGGAGGGAAAGGTTCCTTTGTCGCTCTCTGAATATTATGAGGCGCGGGTGGGCAATTTGCTTGGTTCGCGATATCTGTTTCTGATGTTGACAGGCGAACGCCCGAATCCCGATGCGTTGATACGTCAGGTTGTAGCATTTAGCCGGTATTATTCTGAGCGACCAATTGTGCTGTTTGGTGAATTGGATGCTGAATACTATGACCGGCTTTGCCGCGAGAATCTGGCCTTTATTGTGCCAGGACGCATCGTGCATATCCCGCCGTTGGTTGAGCTTAAGGCGGATAACGCTTTTTCTGCTTCTGATACGGCATTGGGCAAATATCTTTCCCCATGGGCGCAAGTGATTGTCCTGTATCAGATTCTAAACAACCGTGGGAATCTCAGCCTGCCTTATTCGATGGTAACGGAAGCGTTGCGTCTCAACCGAGTATATCTGACTCGTGCGGCGCATGAGTTGGAGAGACGGCATCTTGCAAAAATCGAATATTCAGGAATAAAAGGCATTATTACGTTTGCACATGATGGAAGAGGGTTGTGGCATTGGGCACAGGATCTGTTGACTTCGCCTGTGCGCAAGACAATAAGAACCATTTGTCCACCTGCCAATGCGTTGCGTTCCGGCATCGCCGCGCTGTCAGCTCGAAGCATGTTGGTGCCAGATCGCTTTGCGACTTATGCCGTTGTATCGTCAGACCTGCGTAAGATTCCCGAATCAGACGTACGTGAGTACGAGGGGGACTATGTTGAGGGCTGGAAATACGATCCGCGATTGCTTGCGGGCAAAGATGGAATAGTTGATCCGCTTTCATTGTACCTGTCTCTACGCAACAATGCCGATCCGCGTGTCGAAGAAGCGCGCGAGGCGATGTTGAAAGGAGTTTTATGGTAGTCGGGTTTGACAAGTTCAAAGAGTATTTCGAATCGTTCCGAGACGAGTTCATCATCATCGGCGGAACTGCGGTGCAGATGGTGTGCGGAGAAGCTGTTACGCATCCTCGGGTCACCAAGGATATAGATGTTTTAGTCGTTTCGGAACGGATGACACCGGCATTCTCTGCGGCTTTTCATTCGTTCTTGTCCGCTGGCCGGTATTCTTGCTATGTTTCAAAGAATGGCAAGCCGCATTTTTATCGTTTTGTCAACCCGAAGACGGCGGGATTCCCGGAAATGATTGAGTTGTTGTCATCGACGGAATTAGACGGCGATAAATCTTTCATGGCGTTGCCGGATGTTCCCGATGATAGCATGAGCGCAATCGTGCTGGATCGTTCCTACTATGAGTATGCGATTAAGCACAGTACACAGGACTACGGGCTTCCGTGTTTGACGCGTGAGGCGTTGATTGTCTTCAAGGCGGCGGCGTATATGAATCTCCTGGAAGAGTATCGTCGCACAAGTGACCCGCTTCGATTGCATGACACAAAGAAACATCGGCGCGATGTGTTTATGCTTGTTGCCGATTTAGAAGTTGATGCGAGGGCGGATGCGCCAGCAGACATTCAAGAACGCATGCGGCAGTTTATCGAGGTCTGGAATCCGGCAAATCAAGAATGGCCCGATGTCCTCGCCTCTCTTGGCCTACGCCGTGATGCAGATCCATTGCCGCGAATCAACGCATTTCGACGACTGTTTGAGATATAAATCTGGATTTTAAGGGGTAAATGTTATTTCTTATGGAGAAATCTGGTTCATAAGTGCGGTCAATTGATTCTTTTTTCCTTATAAATACAATGGATAGAGTAGGGATTTGTCTTTGTTCATATATATTGTATTTGAGCCCTGTCGCGGTGAAAGCAAAAGCGGACAGCTGTAGTTAGCAAAAGCGGAATGGGAAGAGGGGGCTTGTTAAGCGGGCTTCAGCGAGTGATTGTGCCTGAAAACGTTGGGTGCTGTTGAGGTGGAGGAAGGATCACACGCCCCCCGAGGGGGGCGGCCGCCGGTGTAGTTAGCAAAAGCGGAAAAACGGGGTAGAATATGCCCCATGAAACAACAGATAGCAAACAGGCTGGGTGCCGCCCATGTGCGCGACACGGTAATGCAGTTCGCCGAAGGCTCGATGACGCGTGAGCAGGCGATGGAATCCCTCGGCGTTGGCAAGACGAGGCTCTACGAGCTGAGGACGTCTTTCCTTGCGGCGAAGGCATCGGGGATGGCCGATGCATGGGAGCCGAGCCGCTCCGGAGGCAACCACATGCCCGCATGGCCCGACGAGGCGCAGAGGTTCCTGAAGCATGTCCTGAGCCCCGACGGAGACGCGAGGCGCTACTCGTATGCGTTTGCGGCGAGCGAGGTCGGCAGGAAGTTCGGCCTGTCCGTCGACCGCGCCCAGGTGCGGCACTGGGCAATTGACCACGGCATCAAGATCGTAGTCCCGAAGCCAAGGCCTCCGGCGCATGTGAGGCGGTGGCAGCGCCAGTCGGTCGGGGAGCTGTGGCAGCTCGACGCGACGCCGGACTACTTCCTCGGACGTGGCAACCCGTCGCTGAGCCTGATCGACATGATAGACGACTGCAGCCGCATGCAGGTCGGTTGCAGGCTGTACCGCAGCGAATGCGTGAACGCGTATCTAGACCTGTTTTACAGGGCTTTCACGCGCTACGGCCTGCCGCTGGAGATCTATGTGGACAGGGCTTCCTTCTTCAAGGGCGAGGACGGGAATCTCACGCAGCTCGGCAAGCGGCTTAAGCTGTACGGAGTGTCGTTCGTGTTTGCCAACACGCCGGAGGCGAAGGGCAAGATTGAGCGAGTCCACCAGGTCTGGCAGGACAGGCTGCCCGCCTATGCCGTGCGAGAGGGCATAACGGCGCAGACCCCGCTCGAGGACGTCAACGACCACCTCGAATGCCTCGTGGACTACCGCAACTCCTACGAGGATCACCGCGAGCTGCGCATGATGGCACTCGAAGCGTGGGACAAGGCGATAGGGGAGGGGCGCTGCAAGCTGCGCCCGCCACCGCGCGACGGATGGTGGGAGCTCGTGTGGGCTGAGTGGACCAGGGCGACGGTCGGCCGCCGGGGGCGGCTGCTCGTGGACGGCATCCTGTGCCCGACCGAGTGCGCCAACGGGACGCGGGTGTGGGTGTGCCGACACGTCGACGGAACCATCTCCCTCGTGGTCAACAAGCCCGACCTGAACACCGTCCCGCAGGTGGTCTTCACGAACAATCCAAGGGTCAATCGGAGGTGAATCCCATTCCGCTTTTGCTAACTACAAATTTTCCGCTTTTGAAAACTACGTTGCTTCCAGAACTAAACCGGTTTTCTGGAGGTAAATCGGTGGATCGACGCTAAGATTTGCCTGTCCTGAATCGGAGTGTCTGGCTTTCCATGCTGGCTGGTTGGTGGCAGTGCCGCTTTTGCGGTATTTTGCATTTGT
>JAFRBA010000141.1 GCA_017405115.1 Kiritimatiellia bacterium | reverse complement strand
TCGTTCAGGTTCGGATCCCAAGTCACGATAGGTGTTTCGCCCTGCATTTCAATCCTCGCCTTTAGCGTACTTTCAAGGTTCGTGGGGACAAGTCCCCGCCACATAGTCCTGCCAAACCGACATAGGCCGTCCCCAAATCGTCTTCCCATTTGCCGCGTTCGCCGCCGCCTCGAAGTCGCCGGCCGCCACGTAAAGGCCGCCAAGCCATTCGCGACCCGTACATTCGCACTCCTAGACCACTTATTATAATAAGTGGTCTGGGTGAAGGAGAACACTTAGGTGCGGCACGGTGTGTGTTACGCCATCATCCGCGCATTCAATCTGGATTCTTGCACCCTACGGCATCTCGACCGTTATCTTGAAGAAGCGGTGAAGCGAGTTGGTCGGGTACTGCCACTCGCCGCCATTCTCCAGCGTCTCGCTGCCGTAGACCTTGTAGAGCCGCCGCGCTACGCCGTCTTCGTTCAGGTTCGGCTCCCATGTCACGACAGGCGTGTCGCCCTGCATCTCGATCTTCGCCATGAACTCTGCCGTCTCATCCGCAGGGCTGACTCCCACCAGATAGCATTTCCAGACCTTCCACCCGTTCGCCGCCGTTTTCTTGGCCGCCGCCTCATACGACTCGTATTCGTCCACGACGTCAGGGTCATTTGCCGTAAGCCACGAATACGGCACGGGCACATCCGTCGTGTGCGTGCACGGTTCTGCGCTCGCCCAGCCGAAGCCGCCCACCCAGATGCAGTCCTCGCCCTCCGACTCGACGTCATCCTTGAGATAGGTCCATGTGAGCGTGTGCTCGCCGGGGCCCGTCACCTCAACGCTGACGGTCGTCCAGCCAGTCTCGCCGCTGATGTACGCCCTGACGACGCCATCCACGGCGAACTCGCCGTGGTCCCATTCGTAGTCGGGCGCGTCGTCCTCGCAGGACGCCTTCCACGAGAAGCTCACCGTGCCTGGCCCCGTCGCCGTCGTGGAGAGAACCGTCCGCGCGAACGAGCCGTACGCGCTGCTGTTGCCGATGTCGCCGGACTTCATCGCCTCGCCGTTCGGTGCCGTCGCATCCATCACGCGCGTCCAGCCCGCGTCGCCATCGCCGCTTGTCGTGAACCCGTGATCCGGCTTGCCCATCGTATCCCCGATGGTCCACACCTTCTCGATCGCGAACGTCGCCACCTCGGAATTGAGGTAGTCCGGCATCACCGCATACGCCTTCACCGTGCAGCTGTCCGTCACGTAGAACGGCCCCGTGTACTTCGTCGAATGGGAATTCGGCTCGTTGCCGTTCAGCGTGTAGCGCACGACCGCGCCCTCCGTCGCGCAGGAGATCGACACCTTCGTCTTCGACCCCGTGAACGACGACGCCGCGTCCACCATCGGCGTCGCCACGTTCACCCACACGCGCGTCAGGCTCGCCGTCACGACGGACGAGTCGAAGAAATCGTCGCTGAACACCTTGGCCTTCACCACGACCGACTCGCTGAACGAGAACGGCCCTTCGTAGATCGGACTCTCCGCCGTCGGATCGCTCCCGTCCAGCGTGTAGCGCAACACGCCGTCGTTGTTCCACGCAATCGACACCTCCTGGTTCGAATGTTCAAACTCCGCCCCGTCCGCAAGCGAGAACACGGGATCGGCACACTGCCCTAATGCGTATGACGCCGTGACCACATCACTATGGCTACCATTCTCGCAGAATGCAATAGCCTTTACTGTGGTCTTCCCATATATCTTGAATTTCTTATAGACCAAAGAGTCAATGGTAGGATCGCTGCCGTCTACTGTATAGCGAATCATTGCGTCTTCAATAGGGCACGACATCGAAACCGTCAATGAAGATTCAAATGTTGTTCCATTCGCCGGCAAAATTGACAAAGCGTCTGGCGCTATTGTCCACTCAGCACGGAGAATTATGTTGCTCAAAACCGAATAAGACAATAGCATCTTCGTTCCATCGCAATCATAGTATTGCATTCCATTACCATCTTTCCAACCACAAAGCAAATACCCCGGCCGAATTGGTGTTGGTATGCAATCTGGCAAGGCACTGCCCAATGTCGCCGTCACGCTATTCGTTTCAGAAGGAAAAACACCTCCGTTGACGTCAAAGATTATCGTGTATTGCGCCGCCAGATGTGTTGTTGCTGACAAGCGAGCTCTCTCGACATCAACATTTGCGGACGAAGACACATACAGTGTCCCAGCGTTACCTTCAGCGCCACTCAAACCGCCCTTGCAACTATTACTGGCATTCCCTCCTCCTCCGTTTTGCGTCAACGAAAAACCGCCTTCACCCGTATTGCCAGGAGCTAAATACTCATCTTTCTTACTTGTCCGCCCCTTCTGTCCACTTCCTCCCGCACCACCTGAAGGACCTCCACCGCCTATCGAACATGTCGGCGCAGAACCTGCGCCACCCCCACCGCCGCCGCCGCCGCCAGACGCAGAAGCCCCAAATTCGCGAGCGCTGCTACCCGATTTCCCGGAAATTCCTGCAATGCCAGCAAGTCCTGCAGATGCGTCTACTTGCATTGACCCTAAAACATAAACCGCACCCATAGATGCGCCATCTTCACCATTGCCTCCATCGCCATCTGCCGCAAGTCCGCCCAAACCACCACTCCCGCCAATTCCAGCTCCTGCGCCACCCCCACCGTCACCGCCCGCACCTCCAGTGCCTGCATATCCGTGTGTGCTATAGGTTGTATGTGTCCAACCATTCCCTCCGTTCCCACCATTAGTTCCTTCCCCTGCATTGCCACCAGTCGCAACAACCATTCCCTCGCCCGTGATGATGAGTGTAGACGTTTCGGGGACGCAAATGCCTGCGCCGCCACCAATTCTTCCCTCACCATTTGCGCCCGAAGCCGTCAACGTCACGTTTTTCGGCACGTAGATGACAACGGTTGAGTTGCTTTCAACGCTTATGCCGCTGCAACCAGCCGTTGTATTCGAGAACGCAACCGAGTCCTGAATGACGTAGGTGTTACCGTCTGTCATCGTGTAGCCCGATGTTGATCCCTGCGTGATGTTCACGACTGCGGCATTGAGCTGATCGCATATCAAAAACAACACCATGGAAACTACCATAGCCGCAACATTCAGAACTCGGTTCATCGCCATACCTCCTTTTAAATTCCCGCTTCGCGTTGGATTGCCTGTCTACGTTCCAATTCCGAGCGCATATATTCTATGATCTCTGGACTAATGCCAAGAAGATCACGTCGAGGATCTTCAAGCAGTGCTTTAACCACATATTCATAAATACTATCCAGCACTTTCATGGCAACCTGCGTATCCTCTTCGCAAATTCCAATGGCGCGGAGAACATTTTCGTCGGGAAGCTTTTTGCCTCGTCCAAAATGCTGAATTAGCAACTTCATGACAACCTTAACAAGATATGCCTCTTGCTCTTCCTTGACTGGACCAGCACAACGCGCGACTAGTGCGTTAAAGTCCTGTTCCTCAACTTGTTCGTTGCTTGCCATCTGGCAGCCTCCATCTTCATCTCGCCACCCTTATTCAGCCCATCATCCCGCGAGAAGAATGTCAGACTGCGTCTTCCTCGGAGCTTGCGCTCCTTTCCAGACATCGGCGAAAGCGGGAAAACGAACACCTCCTCCGATGCATCACGAGAGGTGCCTGAGAGAACCTACAACGATACAACGAAGGAGGCGAGACTGCACGGACGGCAGTGTCCTCTTGTTGCGTCGTTGTTTTCGAGTCTGATTCTCAGGTCTTTCTCGTAACGCATCCCAAACGTGGTTCCGGCTACTTTTCTTCACCCTTCCACGCGGGAAATCTATCGCCCGGCATCGCGGCAGTTTCACCCGCCTCTCAGCCGAACGCGCGCATTATACCAAAACCGCCGCGCCCAAATCAAGCGCGGCGATTTTCAAAATTGCGGTTTGAGATTGATTGATCCATTATGCCGACAATCGCCTGTCAAGGTCGGCAAAGGCGTTTTCTATCGCTTCTACATGGTACAGATCATACATGTTCACGGCGTAGTCGACTAGCCCCTTTTGCGACAGGCGGTGGTATGCAACATCGGCGGTTACGCCAAGGTGCTCGGCATAGCGTTCCAACAGATAAATGAAGAACTTGAATTCCTTGCTCATGTCATACCATCCTCAAATATGCCGAGTTCTTCGGCGAACCCGTGATTCGCTCGCTCTCCCAGATGTTGAAGATTCCCTCCGGGCCGAACTGCCACATCTCCATTGCGGGGTTTGCAAGCATGCGGTAGGTCTGCGACTCAAGAAACAGCCCAAGCGCCTCGCGCTCGCCATAGCCGTATTTCTCTATGATCCGGCGCACGACCTCCTCGTCATAATAGTCGAGCATATCCACTGGGACACTGCTCATACAATCCGCCTCTCCTGAAATGAAAGACATGCGAGTGCGGCATCCGACTTCATGGCGAACTGATCCTTCAGCCGTTGTGGAAGGAGTCTGCGCAATGCCTCTTCCTCTGAATATGCGCCCTTGAAGTAGAGATTAAGTACAGGCATCGTGTTGTCGTTGGCAACTGGCCCAGCCACTATGTCGTAATCAGTGTCGTCGGCCAGCCCGGTTCTGTTGCGCGTCACATATTTCAGCCAGGCGGCATTGGGTTCTTCAAAACGAAGCATTCTCAAGGCCGATCCAGCCGTTTCGTCAAATTCATATATAGACACCACGGCGCAACCATCGCCACGGCGAAGAACCGCCGTCCGGGCCCAACGAGACGCCTGCTCAAAGTCGGAAGTGAGATAAAAAGCACGACCGAAATCTAACGCCCGCACACTTGGCATCAATCTCGGTTTTGCCACCTCTACGTTGCTTCCGTGGTATAGTCTCATCATTTACTCTTTGAACAATGTCTTGTCAACGGACGATCCGCCACGATGCGGCGGCATGGGGACACGCCCTACCGGCCGAAGACGCACGTATTTTACCAAAACCGCCACGCTGGAATCAAGCGCGACGCCAACCCAACACTGTTCAGAAAATTCCGGATTTAAGGTCAGCACCCGAAGACCGGGCTATCGCACGAACCCAAGGACCCCGCAGTCTTCGCCCACAAGATACGCGCCGGATATCGCGGCGTGGACATGCCGCTTCGCGCCCTCCACGGCCTCCGCCAGGCCATGCCCGAGCGCCAGCTCCGCCGCGAGCGCCGCCGCAAGAGTGCAGCCCGTGCCGTGGGTCGAGACAGGATTGACTATGCGCGGCAGAGAGAACGTGCGCAGCTCGCGTCCGTCGTAGAGCGCGTCCACGGAATCTCGCCCTTCCGCATGGCCGCCCTTAACGAGCGTAGCGCAGCCGTAGCGCTCGTACACCCCCCGGGCGAGGGTGGCGGCGTCGCCCTCCGCCCCGCAGAGCTCGGCGGCCTCGGGCAGGTTGGGCGTGGCAAGCGTCGCAAGCGGCAGGAGCTTCCCGGCCAGCGCCTTGCATGCATCGGAGCGAAGGAGCCTGGCCCCGCTGGTCGCGATCATCACGGGGTCCACGACACGGGCGATCTCGGGATGCGCCGCGACCCTGTCGGCGACCACCTCTATCACCGCGGCGGCGGCGAGCATGCCCGTCTTCAGCGCGCGGATGTCGTAGACGCCTAGCACCGCGTCCAGCTGCGCGGCGACGAAGTCCGCAGGGACCTCGTGTATGGCGGACACCGCGCGCGGGTTCTGCGCCGTCAGCGCGGCAAGCACCGTGCAGCCGTGCAGCCCGTACGCGTGGAACGCCCTGAGGTCGGCCTGCACGCCGGCGTTTCCGCCAGAGTCGGAGCCGGCGACCGTAAGGCAGCACCCCCTGCTCTTCCCTTCGCTCCTCATTCCCGCATTACCCCTTACTGCGCGACGAAGCGGAAGAAGAGCGCTGTGTCCTTGTCGGTGCGGGTGCGGAGCGTGACGCTGTCGCGCGAGCGCGACACGACCGAGTACGGCGCGTCCGCCTCGATCGTCCGCTCGCCGATGCCGGGCGCGCCGACCGTGAAGCGGAACGTCGCCGGATATTCGTCCGTGTCGCCGTAGAGCGGCGAAGTCTCGCTCAGCACGACGGCTATCGCGCCCGAGGCTGTGCGGGTCGCGAATATCTCGCCCCTTTCGGTGCGCACCGCCGGCTTCGGGGCGAGGAACGCGAACGCCCTGGCCAGCGCGTCCTCGATGCGCTGCGAGAGCGTGTTCCGTCCGCGGGAATACCGTGTGAAGAAGTCGCTGCGACCCTCAAGCGTCGGCGGCTTCGGGAAGAACGCCGTGCGCCCCCACGCCGTCTGCCGCGTCGCGACGACCTCGCCTGCGGACACCTCGCCGAAGAGGTCCTCGAGCCCGACGGCGGACTCGAAGCCGAGCAGCCCGACTCCGCGCTCGTGGAGCGAGCGTATCGCCTTGAGCGCATCCGGCGGCGTGCCCGAGACGAGCGGCGGCAGGATCACGAACTCCACGGACGCAGGGTCAAGGCGGGCGAGGTCAGAGAGCCGCGTCACCACGGGCGTCGCATAGCCTTTCGCGCAGCAGCGCTCGTGCGCCCACCCCACGTCCTCCTCGGCCGTGTTGTTCACATCGGGGCGGTCGTCGTTGAAGCCCGGCCCCACGAGGGAGTAGGCCGCGCTTCGCTCGAAGAAGTCGCCATGCCGGCGGAAGGCGTCGGGGTCGACGACGGAGAACGGGGAGCGCAGCGGCGCGGCGGGCGGGTTCTCCCGCAGGCGGCCCCAGGCGTAGATGAACTCGTCCATCGCCTCCTTCTCCGGGTTGCGGGCGTGGAAGCCGTAGTCCCGCCAGTAGTCGAAGGCGCCGTCCCTGAAGTATGGCGTTCCGTAGGCGTACTGGTAGGCGACGCGGCGCTGGTGCGTGAATGCGAGCTTCGCCCCGTAGCCGGAGGGATGCGCCTGGTACACCGCGCCGTCTTCACAGCGTCCCCAGCCCTGGTAGTAGATCTCGGGGAATATTCGGCGCCCGCCGGGATGGAGCATGCAGTACGCTGCCACGAAGTACGCCGGGCGGGAGAGCGGATAGTCGCAGGAGTAGTGGTAGTCCTCAAATAGCCAGAAGCTTCCGTTCGCGCGGATGCGGGGGTCCGTCTCCACGGGGTGCGAATCGTACTCGAGAGTGTAGGGGCTCTTGTAGACCGCGGTGTAGACCGGCATCGGCCCGTAGCTCGCCCTGGCGAGGCGCGGGTTCTCCTTCAGCAGGTAGTCCACAAACGCCTGCGTGTCCGCCGCTATGCGACGCCCGGCATACGCCTTGAAGTCGTCCCAGCAGAGGCCGAAGAACTCCTCCAGCTCCTCGGACGAGATGCCCTTGTTCTCGCGCTCGCGCTCGGCGAGGCGCTCCGGGGTGAGAAGCCTGAGCGCAGGGCGCCGCTCGGCTATGTACTCCTTCAGTATCTGGAACTGGCGGTTCTTGTAGAAGTGGGGGAATGCGAGGTCGAAGCGCCCTTCGCGGTGCTTGCCCGGGATGTGCATGCCGAGATAGTCCACGTTGCGCATGATCGTGAGGTTGCGCTCGCTCTTCGGGTCGAGGTCACCGGTGTTGCGGTCCAAGACGGTCGTGAACCACTTGCGACGGTAGAGGTGGTCCGCGTTCCAGACGCGCAGGTCGACGCCCGTCTGGGGATAGCGCATGTCGATCGCATAGTAGTGCGCCACGCCGCCGAGATGGCCCCACGGATCGAACGCCGACTCCTCGAGGTACTTGATCTCGTTCGGCATCGACACGAACGTCGGCAGCCCTGACGCAAGCGGCGGACAGGGGCCGTTCGGGTCGTCGGAAAGCACATCGAAGACGGTGCGCTCGGTGCGCGAGACTCCCGCTCCGCCCGAGACGTCCGTCTCGAGATGCCACACTCCAACGCCCGGCGTGCGGGCGAGGCAGCAGGCCACGGTGCGGCGGCGGAGGCCGGCGGGCAGGTCCTCGACTTTGTCGGAGACTGTCTCGACCTGGATTCCAGCCGGCTTGCGGTAGACCGACTCGACGCGAGGCTTCAGCGCCACTTCCCCGCTCTCGTAGTCTGCCGCGCGCCACACGGCCGAGAGGGAGAAGCGCACCTCTTCGCTCTCGCGGAAGTAGTGTTCGCGGCGGGCGTGCGCGAGGGCACGTTCGCGCTGCGGAAGGTCGGAGGGTATCTGCGAGACGATCCTCTTGTCCGCCGGGCTCGACGCGGCAAACGATATGCGGCCCGGACCAAGGGCCTCGCCCTCGAAGACGAACGACCCGTCCTTGGCTTGCACCTGCTCGTGCGGGCCGTTGCCGACGAAACGCCACGGGTTCACCATCGCCGCCATGTAGCCCGCGGCCAGCGTGAAGTCGGCGGGAACGTTCCGCAGGTAGAAGACTCGCTCTACCGGCCACGGCTGCCGCGGCAGTCCCCGCTTGGCGCGAAGCTGCGGGTCTCTGTAAGTGCGGCGGCCGTTCCAGATGAAGAGCGTGCGAGACGAGCCGTCCGCCCCGGTGATCTTGACATACGGCGAGTCAAGGCGCTCGACAGCGCTGGACCATTCGTGGCCGCCGGACTCCTTGCGGGGCGCACGCCCCGGAAGCATGCCGGAGAGGCGGCACGTGACGCGCGTTACGCCGTCCGCATGGCGGTCGAACTCCACGTCGTAGACGGCGGGCTCCTCGAAGCCCTGAGACTGGTCGAGCGCGAAGCGCCAGCGGCCGGCCGGCGATGCCGCGGGCGATTCGGGCGAGTCGAGCGACACGCGGCTGAAGCGCATCTTCTCGCTCTCGTTGACCGGCATATCGAAGCCGACCTCGCCCTTCAGCGCAGAGTCCGACGCGACCTCGAAGTCGACGGACGCCCCCAGGGTCTTGACGCGGCCTCTGCGGCCCGAGACCGAGAGGACGAGGCTCTGGCCCTTGAGCGGCAGGGGGTCGGCGTCCTGCCGCGTGAATATCACGCGTCCGTCGAGCGTGAAGCGGAGAGTCCTGTTGCGGTCCCACGCGACCTCCAGGCGATGTCCGCGCCCCGAAACGCGGTCCCATCGGAAGTAGACGACGTAGCCGAGCGTGAAGTTGAGGCGGAAGAGGTCGATGTCGAAGTCGGCCCTGAGCGTGAAGTCGCCGAGCGCGGGCGCAGCGACGAAGTGCCGGTTGCCCTCGACGGGAATCATGTAGGCGCCCTCGTCGATCCATCCGTGGCGGTGGGAGAGCGCCGAGTGCACGTCTATGTCGATGCCGTAGGCCCCGCCGCGCGGGTCGGCGACGGAGAAGTCGTCCTCCACGTGGAACGCCGAGGCGCACTGCGCCGTCAATACCGTTCCCGCGGCCAGAAGCAGTTGAATTCCGTTCATCAATGTGTCTCCAGGTTTTCCCGGGCTCCCGGCGGCTCGCCATGTCCCGATGACGAGGATTATACCATAATTATCAGATTGCCGCGTTTCGTGTGCACTGGGACAACGGGCGTCTCGCCCGTTGACATCTCGCCCGTTGACGAACAGGACACGAATGGAACCACCTACCAACTACCGCAGCTCACCGGCCGGCGTAGATGCCGTAGGCTCTGGAGGCAGGGTAGCTGGTCAATATGTAGGCGAGTACGACTTCGGCGCACTTGTGCTTATCGTCGTATTCGATCGTGAATTCCTTCCTACCTATGTTCCTATCGCATTCGTACGCGGCAAATTCCGCCCTGTACTTCGCGGTAAGCTCCAGCCTCTTGCGCTCGTACTCGGCCTCGCCGCCGACATTCAGAATGCCCGTTATATCATCTTCATATTCGTATCTCCTTTGTGTTTGTCGCCAAAAGTGTTCAGAAAATTATGGAAAAACGGTCAGACCTTAAATCCAGAATATTCCGAACACTTGCACAACAGACTATGGTGGGGCGAGGCGTCCCGCCGCGCCGCCGCCCTCGCCGGCGAACCGGCAATGCGCTTTCACTTCATCTGTCGTCTGCATTTCGTTTCTCCCTTAAATCTCTTCCGTCAGCTTGCGGAGTTCGGCGCGGAGGCGGTTGGCCTCGGCTTCGTCGTTGTGCACGACGGCATACTCAAGCAAACCGCCTGGCCCACCGTAGCGCTTGCGCGAAGGCGGCTCAAGTCGCTTGATCGCCTCAATCTTGCCTGTCCGCCGTAGCCTTGGCGTAGGTGGATCGTCTCTCTGCGGCATCGCCATTTCATCACTCCTCTCTGCCGACCGTTGCTGCCTCTCTTTGCCCGCAAGCTGGCATTGACCGTATCAGATCAACCGTATCAGTTGCTGACCCCCGCGTATCCCAGCTACTCCACCACTCCATACCCGTGGAGTAGGGCGGAGCGTCCCTTGCCGGGTACGCCCGCCCCCTCATCAAACCGTACGTGCGGTTTTCCCGCATACGGCTTCCCGTGTGAAACTGTCATTGCCGATACCTCTTTCGAGTCAACATCAGAAGCCCCATCCT
>JAFRBA010000140.1 GCA_017405115.1 Kiritimatiellia bacterium | reverse complement strand
GCGATCTCGACATCGCCTTCCCAGACGACGCGCACGTCGCCCTCTATCCCCCACTTCTCCTCTACCTTCAGCGCGGCGCGGCGCGCCTTCGCCTCGCCGTTCGTGAGCACGACATTGAACCAGCCCCTCTCGCCGACCGGGTAGGTGATCTTGTTGGGGACCACCCGGAGCGGCAGCACCGCCGCAAGGACTGCAGTCAACATGAAGTTCATTTTGCCCGCTTCTCCACTTTGAACCGGTAGTTGCGGATCATCGGCTGTATGCCTGTCTCGGCCGCATCCAGCCTGATGCGTATATACAAATACTCGCTGTCAGCCGGAACCGAGCGGACAGCGCCCTGCTCCAGCGCCAGCCAGTTCTCGCCGTCGTATGAATATTCAATGGATATCATCCCCCCGCCTGCGTCCATGTCCGCCTCAAACGTCCACTTCGCGATGCGCTCGGTCTTGATGCGGCGAGAAATGACGGTTCCCGACTTCCGCCGTGCGACGCGGCGGTTGTCCAGCGTCGCGTTCTCGGCCTTAATCCCAGAGCCCTTCTTCACCAGCACGATCCTGTCGAGAATGCACCCACCGCACCATGCAAAGTTCGACGGGAATTCATATCTGTGCCTGCCGGCGGAAAGAACGTACGACGTGTTGAGATACCAGTGCCAAAGATTGGGCTCCAGCCACTTGCCCTTCATCGCGTCGCCGCCAGGAAGTTCAGAGAACTTGTCCACCTTGCCGCCGTCTGCGGAATCGACAAACCTTGCCGCCTCTCCGCCGTCCATCGACTCCGTGTGGTTGTACCCCGCCGCGAGCGGGAAAAGCGCGCGCATCCACACTTCGTACTCGCCCGCCTCGGCAAGGACGAAATTCCAGGCCAGCTCCTTCATGTTCACGAGCGCGCACCCGGAGACGGATCCCTCTGCGGCGAAGACCCTGCCGTCGGGGTAGGACGGCTGAAAACGGCACAGATCGCCCGGCTCTATTACAAGGTGGCTGCCGGACGTCTGCACGACCTCGGTCGCGAGGCACATGGATCGCCCGGCCTGGCAGACCGCGTCGGAGTCCTCAAACCTAATCCTGGCATTCATCATGCCGGCTATAAGGCATGATGCAAGCAACATATTCATTTAAGGAGGCTCCTCATCGTCTTTACATAGTCCGCGTTTCCGTTCCAGAACGCCTTCGCGTCGCGATCCTCGTCTCCGATTGGCGCGCCGAGGAACGCGAACACGCGGCCTCGTCCGTAAGTGCCCTTCACGAGGAGAGGATCGCCCGTAACGGTCTTGAGCAGCACCTTGGCGCCAGGCTTCACGGCGTCCTTCTGTATCCAGAAGAGCCTCGCGTCGCAGCCGTCGAACGCGACTGCGGTACGCCCGTCCCGGTCCTCCGCGCATGCGGGCAGGCAGTCGAAGGCGCGGGTCGAAACCGGCAGCATCTCCTCAAGGAACGTTCCAGCGTACCCGCCGCATCCGTAGGCAAACGGGCCGCCGCCCACCACAAGCGTGCCTCCGTTTCTGACGTACGCCGAAAGTCGCGCTAGCATCGGACGGACGCTTTCCTCGTTCACGTCCCCGAGGAACACGTACTTGTATTCCCCGATCGTGGATGCTGGCGGAATGTCTGCGATTCCCTGCGGCGTTGCTGAGACAGTCGTGAACTTGAGCTCCGGGAACATCTCATCGAACCTGAAGAAGTTGGCGTAGAAGCCGAAGACGAGAAGCGCCTTGTCCTTGGCCGTCTGCGACATCTCCGACACGCCGACAAGTGCCTTCTTTGGAAGCGGGCGGTGGTGCGTCCAGACCGGCGGCACGAGCGGAAGCGACGCCATCCTGAAGCCGTTTTCCCGGAAGCTCTCGAACTTCAGTCCGTTCAGCTCCGCAGCAAGCACGGTCTGCGTAGCGGGCTTTGCGCTCTTCACGGCTCCGAGCGTCGTCGGCTTCCAGGCCTTCACCGATGCGGAGACCTTCTGGGTGCCGAGAACCCTGCCTTCCACGTCGGTCTGCGACATGACTCCCTCGACCGTCATGTCAGAGAACGGAAGCACCTCCAACATCGGCGCCGTCGCCGGGCCGGTGAAGCCAGCAGCGAACTGCTCGTTCACCGTGGCCAGCGAGCCGAGCCCGCTTAGCGACAGGATGGTCGTCTTCACTGTGATCGACTTGCCTGGCGGCAGCATGCCGCCGTCGAACATGACGCCGCGCGTCTTCATGTCGTTCGCGCCGTATGCGGCAGAAAGCGTGGCGTAGTCGAAGACGAAAGCAAATCCCCTTCGCGCACTGGGGTTGTACGCCGCAAACCATGGCTCGACAAGAGAGAACTGCCAGTTCCCGGGTTTGGAATAGTACCCCCAGAGCGAGCTTTGCTGCGTCAGGTCCAGCACGTTGTCGGTCGTCGGGAACCAGTTGCGATCATCCACGCCGGCAACGGAGAACTGCGAGCGCCAGCCGAACGACGCGTAGCGTAGCCCGTCGGTCGCGTTTTCTAGCGTGTAGGCGACCTCGCGCCGGATGCCGTCGCCGAAGACACGGCGGGTCAGCTTCACACCCTTGAGGTCGAGGCCTCCGGCCTTCTCGGAGACGACCGTCGACTCCGAACCGTCGACGTTTCTGGTCCAGTCAAGCTTCGGAGCCCCCTTCTCTAGCTGTGCCGCCGTGAACACCGTTTCCAGTTCCGGCAGGGGGGCAAAGCCCGTACACGCAACGCAGACCAATGCAAAAACCGACTTCTCCATTCACTCCCTCCCGCGTCAATAAACCAAGATTATCGCGCCCTTCACGTCCACGTCGACGGATACGATCCCGTCTCCGGCTGAGAAACCGCCACCATATCCGGACCATCCGGACAGCCTGAAAGTGGATATTCCCGAAATCGTGCCTGAATATCTTGCAACCGTCGCGCCTTCCATGCAAGCCGGCGCACCTCCTACCACGACCTTGGTTCTCCCGGTGAATGTGCAGTCCTGGAACAAGGGAGTGACGCCGCCGAACGAGTCAAGGCGGATCGTGGCACCATGGAATGTCGCGCCCTTGATCGTGCCGGCCCCTGGCTCAATTGTCACATCAGACAATGTGCCGGCCCCTGAAAAGTCGATGACACCCTCTTCACACGAAATCGCGCCAGTTGCCGCGTACATTCCAAGTCCGAAGGAAACCGTGCCTGCGCCGGTCTTCCTGAAGCCGCCGTCGCCAGTTAGTGGCACGGTGTCGACGAACGCGAACTCCGCGCCATCCCCGATGTCTATCGTGAACGCTAAGCCGTCACCGGCAGTCCGCACGTAGAAGTTCGAGGAGGCCGTAGCGGAGCTGAACGTTACGGACGAGGAGGTCTTCCATGTCGAGTCCCTGAACTCAAACACTAAGTCCGATGTCAGTTTGCCAAGCTTTGACAGAGTCTTCACATTGAGCGTTGAGCCGTTCCTGAACGTGTACAGGCCCTTTGTGTAGGAGAGTTCGTCGACCGAGAGTGTCGCTCCTGAGTCTATGCCGACTGAGCAGTTGTCGAAATCCCCGTCGCCCGCCGCATACATCGTAAGGCTGCCGACGGCGAATGTCGAATCCTTGGCAAGCACCCTTGTGTGAGTCGCTCGTGAGAACCTGCCGGAGAAGTCGACGGTCTGAGCCTGGAGTGTGGCGCTGGTGCAGGCGAGCGTCTCGACGTATTTTCCGAAGCAGTATTCTCCGAGCACCAACCGGCCGGCGTTAAGCTTGCCGCCGTTTACTATGCGGAGAACCGAGTCCAGGCCGTCGCCCGAGTCGCTCATTGAATAGCCCAAGTAGAATATCTGGTTCGGCATCGACAAAGTTGCGCCGTCGATTGTCATCGAGGATGCCCCGGCAAGGCCCTGGCCGACGTAGCGACCCACGAACACCGTTCCTTTCACGGTCTCGGTGGAGTCTTCTCCGGGCGTGCCTTTCAGAAGGAATTCGCCCTCCGACACGGTAAGTGGCGCATAGAAATACCTGTTCGATCCGTCGGACCGCGGATATACGGACCCGCTCGCGGAGTACACCATCGCCGTGGTGTTCGCGACGACCTCCCAGTTGTTCGGAACAAGCGTACGGCCGTCCTTCGCCTGCAGGACAAGGCGCCCCCTGCCGTGCTTCAAAATAGCGCCCTGCGACACAGAAAGGGATGAGACGACGACATCCGTGTCGGTCTTGAGCACCACCGGCTCGGTCGCATTGGTGGCCACGACGCGGATGTCCTGGCCGAGCGTTGTCGCCAAGCCGGTAGAGTTCGTCACCTCTAGGGTGCCCGATGCCAGGCCGACTACGTTGTCCGACTCCGCAGAGCAGCCGAGGGCCCCCGAAGTCATGGCTGCAAGGGTGCCCTCCGACAGGACCACTGGCCTGAGGAAAGCGTTGTCGGCCCCCAGCGACAACTTGCCTCCGCCGGTCTTCTTCACTCCCCCGCCGTTCACGGAGCCGGAGACCGCTATCGCGGAATTCGTCTCGACCACGACCCGCATGGTGGAATCCACGACGAGAGGGGCGGATATCTCGTGCGAGCCGGATGCGACCGTAAGCATGGCCGAGCCCTCTTCCGAGGGGATTGAAAGAGCTTCGCCTGACAGCGTGTAGGCTTGACCGCCGAACGACAGCGCGCCGACCGTCGCTCCCGAGGGGATTGAAACTGCCGCGGACGAAGAATCGTCCGTGAACACTGCGACCTTGGCAGCTGTCGGCAGACCCGCGGACCAGTTGCCGCCGACAGACCAGCTGCCGTCCGCGCCGTTCCACTGCGTGGTGTCCGAAAGCGGGGCGTCGGTCTTTACGGCAATCTTGACCGTTGTCTTGCCGGTTCCCTCGTCATACGAAAACGCAAACGCGCCGTGGGTCCCGTCTGCCAGGACGTTCAGGAAAAGCGCCTTGCGCAGGGCCGATTGCGACGCGGCGGACAGCTCGCCGTCCACAACCAGGAAGTCCGCCTCCTGGTCGACCGCCGGCAGCGAGGAGAACTCGACCTTCAGGCGGCTCAGGTCGGCCCGACCATCGACGACTATCTTGTCCCCCGGATCGATCGCCACCGTGCCGCGGTCAATGGAGAGCCCGGTCAGCGTGACGGTCGTCGCGGATCCCACAAGCGAGAAGACGCCGTCGTTGGTGACACAGAGATCCGTGGAAAGTACGCTAGACGCGCCGTCCAGGAGGAGCGTGCCGCCGCACACCACCGTCTTCGCAACGTCGTATGCCGCGTTTTTCAGCGACATTACGCCGGCACCCGTCTTCACCAGGACACCGTCGTCTCCGGCTTTGTTGGTGAAGTCGCCGTCCACCGACACATCCTTGCCGTTCGTGTCGATCGTAAGGCCGCTTGCGCCGCACTGCACGGCGGAGAGGCCGTAGACGAATTTCTTGGTCTTCGAGTAGCCTGACACATAGTCCGCGTGGCTGCGCCTCAAGATGCCTCCGTCTCCCACGAGGACAGCGCTCGCCCTGTTGTCGGAATAAATGGACCCGGTCTCGAACACGCCGCCTTCCAGGCGAATTTCGGAAGGCCGCGCCACTTTGCCCAGCACTACGGCGTTGTTGCCGTTGTTGTCGATTGTCCCGCCGTTGTCGATCAGTATTGTGCCGCCGGTCTGCCTGACAAGGGCTGTCCTTGTATAGGTGCTGGCTCCGTTGTAGCCGACAGTCATCCTGTTCAGCCGGACCAAGCCGTCTGAAACCCTCAGCTCCCCGTCGCCGGAGCAACCGACCCAGAATCCAAATGTGTTTGTCATTGTACATTCGCCGCCGCAGACAATGAACTCTCCGTACGATCCTCCGTCTACGCCCAGCCTGATTGGCTGGACGGAGGGGAAGTCGCCTGCCGTCCGCAGAGCGGCGCCATTGGTGACTACGACATAGCAATTGCCCTTCTTGCCCAGGTCGGTGTATCCGTACACGGAGGTGGCGCCGCCCATCGACACCTCCGTCCCCGGGTCGGCAATGAGAATGCGTCCCGTGGAATTGGCAGATTCGGCGCCGGCTATGCCCTGCAGATACGCCTTCGAGCCTCCCTTGACGACAAGGAACGAGTCTGGCGGATCGGCTGTCGCAGAATTCGCATTGCCCACAGACCACTTGCCGTTCGTTATTGCGCAGCCGTCAAACGTCACGTCCGCGCCGTACTGCACATGACATTCCTTGCTCAATGCAACTGTGTGGATGCAGTTGTTGAAGACCTTCTTGCCGAGGCTCTGGTAGGAGGACTTGTCCATGAACTTGAAAGTGCTGTTCGTGGCGCAAATGTAGAGCGGGCATGCCTTCCAGCTGGCGCCGTACCCGAAAAACACGGTGTTGCCCTTCATCTCCGAGTCCGTGAAAAGGAAGTTGTTGGTAACTGTAAAATTACCAGTGCCCGGCCCCCATGACCCACCCGAATCGCCCAGATATACCGGAGTCGATATGCTCGAGACGTCGAGAACGGCATTGTCGCGGAACTCGAAGAAGCAGTTCTTGCCCTTTGTGACGAGCGAATTGGTGACGGACACCTTTGCCCCGTCGTGCACATACAGTTTCATCGTGCTGTCCGCCCTGTCGCCGCTGTCGCCAAGCTGCAGCTTGTGGAATATCATGTGGGTTCCCAAGCCAGAGATGTCGAGCGTTACGTGCGACTCGTCCACCGAGCTTCTGTTCCTGAGGCAGACGGTTGGCGAGAGGAAAAGCTCCGTCCCGCAGCTAAGGTACGGCGTATACGTGCCGGCGCCGTAGAACCAGGTCGTGCCGGTTCCGTTCGGCATGCCGCCGTTCCAGCCGTCGGCTCCATTGCTCGCCATGTTGCCATCCTTGCCTGTAGTCGCCGTTGGCCAGACATAGTCAGCCGACGCGCTGAACACAAACAGACATGCGGACAGGAATGTTGCAGCTTTCATCGTTTCTCCTGTTTTACTGTTTTACACCAGAAACTCCAACCTCATCTATTCTACCAAAATGCCACGACCACAAGAACCCCTTAATCTTAAGGGGATGGGGCGAATGGTTCATATACACGGACAACCAGCAGCGTGTAGTACCTGAACGGAGGGACGGAGAAGACGGTCTCTCCCTTTACCGACTTCACCGTGACCTCCGACTGTTTTGGCTCGAGGACGGGATCCATGTAGTCGTACGGACGAACCGCCCACGCCTTGACGCCATCCACCCCGAACAGCTTCGTCGACACCTCCGCGTCGTCCACCTCGGGC
>JAFRBA010000013.1 GCA_017405115.1 Kiritimatiellia bacterium | reverse complement strand
CCGCGCCCTCGCCGCGGAGGACGCGCTTCTTGCCGACCGCGACGGGGACGGAATCTCCACGCACGACGAGATATTCGTGCACGGAACCGACCCCGGGCTCTACGACTCGGACGGCGACGGCATAGGCGACGGCGACGAGGTCGTGCAGTCGCTCGACCCGCTCTCGGTCAGCGTCCCCAACGATGCGCTCCTCGCCCGGCTTGAAGCCTTCCAGACCAACGCCGCTTACGCTGCGGCATACGTCGCCGTGACCAATGAGCTGGTCGGCTATCGCCTCTGGGACAGCTTTTCGGCGACATGGCCGGAAGGAGCTGCCACGAACCTTGTCTACGAACGGACCGTGCGGATAGACAGGCAAAATGGCTGGCAGCACTACTACCTTTCCTCCAAGCCGGACTCCGCCGGCGGGTGGTCGCTTTCCGGACTGGAACTCGAGTGGGAGGATTCGTGCGGCGAGTCGGGGACGGTTGCGGCCTCTCCCTTCGGAGACAGCCTGTACCTGCCGCTTTCCACCAACAACCCGTCCTTCGTCACGTTCCGCCTGCGCGCCACGGCCGCGAGCCTGCGCTCGGTAAACCCCGTGTATCTCGTCGGCTACGCGCCCGCAGTCTCGATAGAGGGCGGCAGGGAGATACAGGCCCCGGACGGCCGCGTCCTTACGGTGTTCACGGACGGGTCGGAATCGTCGATAGTTGTGTCTGTCGACAGGTCGCGGCGCCCGTGCAGGGGTTCGCTCCATCCGTTCGAACGCGAGATGTCCTGCCTCTCAGGCCTTGAGTCGCAGACGGATGGGGAGCTGTGCTACGAGGGAGGGTTTGACGGAGGTGTCATCGTTGCCTCCGGGGCGGGGATCTGGCGGCTGCCCGACACCGTCGTCTCCGGGATGGACCAAGCGCCGAGGTTGCGCGGGTCTGGGTCGTCCGCCGAAGGGTGGTACCTTGTCGTCCTCATGCCGTGGGTCAAGTACGGCTACGGCGAATGCCTGGGCGGAGGCCTCGAATGGGATGGAGACGAATACACCCGGCAGTACGAGTATCCTCTCGACAGCGGCTGCCTTGTGCGGGAGTGGCATCGCGGCGTCGGAGGGGAGCGCATATGCGAATGCACCCCCGAGGCCGGCTGCGGGGCCGAAGGAGTCGCCGATGTGTCGGTGGAGGTTGACGGCGACACCGTGACCGCAACGGTGAGCGTTGGGGGCGAGGCTGTCTGGTCCGACTCGGCCGTACATGCGCACGATGGCTGCGGAGACATCTCACGCATCGAGAGACCCGACGAATGCGACGAGTGCGAGAGTGGCTGCGAGCACGGCGACTGCAGCGCCCTCGAAGGCGGGTCGCTTGGGTCCTTCAGGTTCAGGATACCCCTCGGCGTGCCGAGAAAGGGCCAGGTCGCCGGCTTTGCCTATCTGGTGGCCGAGGGACCGATGACGGTGACGCCTGCGTCTTTCATGTACCTCCTCCGCGGCGACGTAGGGGCGTCGGTAGCCACGAACGGAACGTCGCGCACGGTCTCCTGCGCATGCGAGCGCGGCCGCGAGGTTCTGCTCGAGCCGATTGCCGACGGGGTGCGCGCTACCGTTAGGAAGCAGGCGAGCGGCGCGCTCGAGCATACCTGGGAGATCGTGAACGTCGGCGGAGACCCGTGCGAGATCCGCATTAGGCAGATAAGCCGCCTCGACAACGTCATGCAGGACTGGACTTACGAGTGCCTGGAGAATGCCGAGTCCGGCGGCTGGGACTGGCGGGCGACGGACAACATATCGGGCATCCGCGAGGAGCTGGAGAGGCTCGACACGCTGAACGAGGATGGACTTCTCTCCGAGACCAGGACGAAGTACGACGTGTACGGAAACTGGCTCGGGGAGGTCGAGACGGTGTCGCAGATCGTCGGAGAGCGCGAGTGCGCGGTCCTGCGCGAGGTCTACCGCCGGGAGTCGACCGGACTCAATACCGTTGAGCGGCACGCCGACTACTGGCGCGACACCGAGCACCCCGCCCGCAACGGGAAGCTTCGCCTCCTCTGGTCCAACGACATGCCGTGGGAGTACCACGAGTGGAACAAGGACGGCTTCGAGACCATGCGCGTCGAGCAACGGAACTCCTCCACGGTCCCGACTGACTTTCCGTCCGCCACGAGCAACGGCTTCGCGAACGCCTCAGCTCTCGCCGACGCTTTCCTGACGACGTTCTGCTACGACCCCCTGGAAGGCGACCATGCCCATGTCGACGACTATGGCAAGGTGCGCTGCGAGTCGAGGTACGTCGTCAGAAACGGCACAGCGACGCTCATAGGCCGCACCTGGCGCAGGTACACGCACGTCTTGGCGGGCGGCTGCCCGGCAGTCAGGGAGGAGACGTGGAGGGCGTCTTCCGCCGGGGCTTCGCCAGACGACCCGACGAACGCGCATTCCTGGCGCACGGTCTTCGACCCGGTGACGTCCAATGCAGTGCCGATCGTCCTCCGCGGCGAGACGGCGGAGGAGCTCGACGAGGACGGCGTCCGTACCGTCTGTTCCGCCGTGCTTTCCAACGGGTGCGCAGTAGTCTCCGCGCGCAAATGGCGCGGAGACAAGCAGTTCCCGACCTACGGCGAGACGGTGCTGGACGGCATCTACGGGCAGACGCTGCGCACGGCGACGCACCTCGCGGACGGAGGAGTCGAAATCGAGTGGGCGGAGTCCGTCTACGACGACCAGGGACGGCTTCGCTCGCGGGTCTACCACGACGGCACGTCGGAGACGAACTCCTACTCCTGCTGCCGCCTCCTCTGGTCGCGGGACAGGGAGGGGAAGAAGGTCCTCCGTTCCGCACAGACCGGCACCGACCACCTCTACTACGCGATGGAGGATGTGTGGATGGGGGAAGTGGGGAACGGGGAATGGGGAACTGGGAACGGGGAAGGTGGCGTCGCCACGAACGGGTTCAAGGTCACGCGGCACTACTTCGACGGCCTCGGGAGGGAGACAAATACGGTGACGCACGTCGGGTTCGTGCCCGGCGAGGCGTCGTCCATGTCATCGTCCTACCAGTCCCGCCCGTCTTGCACGTCACGGCAAACCACCGCGTACCCGTTCGGGGGGTCTGACTATTCTGTGAGCACGGACGAGCGCGGCAAGGTCGAGGTGCGCAGCACGGTGCACTACGGTGACCGCGACGAGCAGCTGACGGACACGTACGCCGACGGCGACGCGCAGTCGCCGACGATGCAGGTCGTCCAGGTCGGCTTCCGCAACGGCCCGAGCCTGACGCGGCGTTCATGGGACGGCAAGTGGACCGAGCGGCGGACGTGGTCCGACTACGACGCGGCGGGCTGCCGCATCGACTTCGAGGCTACTTTCTCGTCCGACTGCGGCGCGGTCACGAACTCCGTCTCGCGGCACGACTTCCTCGGGCGGACGGTCTGCGCCGAGACGCCCGAGAGGACGACTGCGACCGTCTACGACGGCGCGACGGGACGTGCGCTCTCGTCGACTTGGACCGCCGGCTCCGTCTCGCGTACAAGCGAAAACGTGTACAACGAACTCGGCGAACTCGTCGGCAGCACGCTCGACGGCGTGACGTCGCGGCGCGACGAGGCGTACCAGGAGATGTCCAACGAATGGTGGCGTGTCACGACGTCGGTGGTCTTCTCGGGGTCGGAGACTAACTCCGTCGTCGAGACGCGCGAGCGGCTCACGGGCCTCTCGGACGCCGTGCGCGCGCAGACGGTCAGGGTCTCGGCTGGCGGAGTCGCCACGGAGACGGCGTCGTCTTACGACGCGGCGACAGGTCTCGTGACGGAGACCGTGGTCTCCTCCGTTGCAGGCACGACCGTCCGCACCATGCGCCACGGGCTCGTCCTTTCCGTGTCGTCCCCCGACGGCGACACGTCGTATGCGTACGACCCGCTCGGGCGGACAGTGAGGGCGGCGCGGGGCGAGGGCGTCGTCGAGAGGGACTACGACGCGGCGGGCGACGTCGTCCGGCTGAGGACCCGCACGGGCGGAGAGAGCTTCGCCGAGGAGTCGTACGCCTACGATGCGTTCGGGAACCGCGTCGTGGAGACGAATGCCCTCGGCGATGTCACCACGACGGCATACGATGCAATGGGCAACGTCGTCGAGGTCTCCGGCGCGGCTTACCCCGTCCGGTACGGATACGACACGGAGGGGCGGCGCACGTTGCTTTCCACCACGCGCGATGGTACAATATGGGACGTGACGACATGGCAATACGACCCGGCGACCGGGAGGCGAGTCGCCAAGAGGTACGCGGACGGCTCGCAGGCCGCGACGTCCTACACCGACGACGGGCTCGAGTCCGTAGTGACGCGTCCGTCGCTGCAGTGGAGGGAGAACGTCTACGACGCGCGGCGGAGGCTCGTCGGCGTCGTGTCTAACGACGGCAGCGAGAACGCGGCGTTCGGATACGACGACTTCGGGCGCGCGACGTCCGTGTCCAACGCCGTCGCGTCCTACGCATACGCGTTGCACCGCGGCGGAATCGCGACGAACGAGACCGCCGTCGTCGGAACGAACGGGTTCGCGCTCGTGCGCTCCGTCGACGCCTTCGGTCGGCTTGGCGGAAGGGGGATAGCGGGCGACGGTATCCAGACGATCTCCTACACTGCGGAGAACCGCGTCGGCGCGGTGTCAGACCCGTCGTCCTCGACCACGTACGCGTATGGCGCGGATGGATCGGACGCGGGCTACACGCTGTCGCTCCCGGGAGGGGCGACGGTGACGCGGCTGGTCGGACGCGACCTCTACAGGCCCGAGCTCGTGACGTACGTCACCAACATCGTAAACGGCGCGGCGATCTCCTGGTACGACTACGTCCACGACGCCGCCGGGCGCGTCACGACGAGGAACTCCGACGCGTTCTCCTACAACGCGAAGGGCGAGATCGTGTCCGCGTCGCTTCTGGACCGGAACGACTCATACGCCTACGACCAGATCGGCAACTTCACGGACGCCGTGTTCGGCGGCACTACGAACACATACGCGGCGAACGAACTCAACCAGTACACGAGCGTGGGCTCCGCCGCGTTTTCGCACACGGCGGACGGAGGGGTCGCCTCCGACGGCGCGTTCGGGTATGCGTACGACTCGGCGGGACGGCTGTCGTCCGTCTCTACGGGCGGGGTCGAAGTCGCGTCGTTCGAGTACGACGCGATGGGCCGCAGAGTGCGCAAGACGACGCCCGAGGCGACGCACACGTATGTATACGACGGGTGGAACCTCGTCCTTGAGCGGATCGAGCGAGACGGCGGCGAGGCGGACACGGTCGAGTACTTCTGGGGGAAGGACATCTCCGGATCGCTCGGCGGGGCCGGCGGCGTAGGCGGGCTCCTCTATACAAAGCGCAACGGGGCGACATATGTTCCGCTCTACGACGCCAACGGAAACGTGATGCAGTACGTTGACTCGTCCGGCGCGGTCGTGGCCTCGTACGCCTACGACGCCTTTGGGCGGACGCTCGCGGCGACGGGTCCGCTCGCGGACGCATTCCCGCACCGATTCTCGACGAAGTACCACGACGACGAGACGGGGCTTGTCTACTACGGCTACCGTTTCTATTCTCCGTCGCTCATGCGCTGGCTCTCCCGTGACCCGCTTGAGGAAGACGGTGGACTCAACCTGTATGGCTTCTGCCAGAACAATCCTGTCTGCAATCTCGATCCGTATGGACTTGCTGCGGGGCTACCCACGATCTTTGCACTTCCAGATTCCATGTTTGCCCAGCTTGCTGCAGATGTGTTCTGGTTTACAATAGCAGAATATTACTTTAGGCGTCAGATGAATGCTCCGATATCCGCAGACATGCTGGAGCTTTCCATGGCGGATAGGTTTTGGACTGACGAATATGTATTTCCTCGGAACGGTAAACTTGCGAATGCAATAAAGCTTTCGTCTGAATACAGGGATGTCATTTATGGGCTAATTAAAGATCAAAGTGTTGGGAACGAGCATCATTATAAACCAGACCTTTCGACAGATTTTAACACTCATGATCTTATATCTGCCGTGGGAAAGGCTAAGATAAAGGTGGAAGGCGATATATGTAAATCGAAAAACGGCAGTGCCCGCCTGAATCTTGATGTGACAGTGTCTGACACTTATAACTTTGAATGGTGGGGGCCAGAAAAGATTAATACAAAGGGATCTAAATTGACAGCAGGCAATAATATTGCGCGCATAAGTCAAATGCTTTGGTATCTTAGGGAGTACCCGTGGCGCGTGGAGTTTGACGAGAATAGGAGATGGCCATGGCGATGAGAAGATTCTTTAAAACGGTTATGGCAGTGATTAACTGCATCGAAAAGCGGCCGTGGATTCCAATGGCGATATACCTCGGAGTCTTTGCATTGTTCGTGCTGATGAGTGGACTGCTGCTTGCGAACATGGTCGATTCGCGCTGGCGGCCGTTTTCTGCCCTTACGAAGTCCGAAAAAGCCGGCATCTGCCATGTAGGGGACTACATAGGCTGGGCAGCTGTTTACGCAGCAGGCTTTTCTGTCGTTGTCGTGCCGGTTGTCATGCTTTGTGCCAGGAGGTTCCGTGCGGCCTTAAATGTTCTGGTGATGGGAATCGCCGGACTCGGAGCATCTGTGCTTTTTATGCTTGTGACCGGGCCGCTATGGTTTGTAATCGGGCTTGAGGACGCTCAGGCAACGGATGCGTTTGGCGACAAAGGTGCCATAGTGGAAGAATTCAAAGATTATTCTGATGTTGGCTCGTTCGATGAACTTCATAATATTCTTCCTTTTGGCGCGAAGGACATCACGGTTTTGCGGAAGCTGTATTTTCAAGGGCATGCTATTCATTTCAAATGTAGACTTTCTGTTGATGACTTCAAAGTGTTTGCCGCGAAACGAGCTTATGAATTCAAGAAATATGACATGGCAGAAGATCTAGGGCGGCCGTGGTGTTTCAGTTGGCATAAGGAGGGCGACCCGTTGTTTTCTCAATTCCCGGAGTTGTGTGACGGAGAGGTTGTAGATCACCATTCAGATGGGTATCTAAGCTGCGTTGCAGAAACGACAGATTCTTCAGAGGGTGGAGATCCTTTCGGGAGAGACCTTATATACGTGTATGACTCAAGGTGCTCTATTTTATGGGCGCAATGTTGGAAATAGGTGTAAACCAAGGAGATTTCTATGTCGTTGAAGATCCGAACGATGCTTAACAGTGTTGTTGGCACTATTGAGAAACGACCATGGATACCAATGGCGATATACCTTGGGGTTTTTGCCTTGTTTGTACTGGTGGCCTGGATACCATTGGCAAATCTTATATATTCACAATGGCGGCCTATGCCAGAGTTGTCTTCATCGGTAAAGCTGATGATCGGGGATATTGTCGGATGGATTTACAGTCTCTTGCAGACGATGGGCGTGATTTCCGTTGTTGTTGTGCCTTTTGTGATGCTGTGCGCCATGCGGTTTAGGAGCGCTTTCTATACCTTTGTCATGGGAATAACTGCTGTTGCCGCATCGGCAACCTTCATGCTGTTGACAGCCCCTATCTGGTTTGTTCTTGGGATTGAAGACTTAGACGCGAGGCAGGAATTGGGGAAAGATAAGGTCGTGAAAGTCTACGAAGATTACGCTGCAGCTGCGGCGGCGTCAAAAGACCTTGGCAAGATCATCCCTCCCGGGGCAACTGACATTACTGTTGTTCGCCAAGTCTATTTTCAAGGCTATTCCGATGATTTCCGATGCCATCTTTCCAATGACGACTTCAAAAAGTTCGCCGCAGAGCGCAAGTATGTCTTTAGGGAATTTGATATAGAGAAAGACTTCGGGAGTCCTTGGTGTTTCGATTGGGAATCGGAGAATGATCCGTTGTTCTCTCAGTTTCCCAAAATGCGAAATGGAAAGATGGTGGATCATCATCCCGACGGTTTCCTTGGCTGCGTTGCAAACAACCATATTGAGGGCGGCAATCCAAACGAACGGTCTCTGCAATATGTGTATGATACAAAGTGTTCAACACTTTGGGCCCAGTGCTATTGGTAGACAAGCCTTTCGGCAGACGCTGTATAATGAGATACGAGTAACGCAATGAAAATCAGAGGTGCGATAGGCGCGGTGATTCGAAAGATCGAGGCGAAGCCGAGCATCCCTGTCGGGGTGTATTTCGGCGTGTACATGGTGTCATGGTCGGTGGCCGCCCTGGCCGCAACGCATCTCGTCGATCCGAAATGCCGTCTTCTGGCGTGGCTGATGCCGTCCTCGACGTTCATGTACGAGGATGTATGCCGAGGAATGGAGCATGTCGTGCTGGCGGTTGGAGTGGTTGCCGTCGGCGTGGTTCCGTTCGCCATGCTGTGCGCAAGGAGATTTCGCGCGGCCCTCAAGACGCTGCTGATCGGGTTCGCCGGCATAGTCGCGTCGATCGCCTTCTCGTTCCTGACGGAGGACATGCTGTTTATGGTGTCAGTGGAGATGGACAGCGCCCGCGAAGACGCAATGCGGAGCGCGGAAGTGGAGCTTCGCGCGGAATAGGCCTCCAGTCATGTCGGCAGATGGACGGTGAACGTCGTGCCCCTGCCCGGTTCCGACTCGCAGCCGATTGAGCCATGGTAGAATGCGACAATCGACTTCGCGAGGGCTAGTCCCAAGCCGAATCCGGGCTGGCCTCTTGCATCCTTCGCGCGGAAGCCTCGCTCGAAAATCTTCTCGCGTGACGCAGGGTCGATTCCCGTCCCCGTGTCCGAGACGGATATCTCAATGCCGTCCAGCGACTGGAACGCCGTGACGGCGACGCTGCCGCCGGAAGGGGTGAACTTGATCGCGTTGTCTATGAGGTTGCCGAGGAGCCTTTGCAGCTTGGTCTTGTGCCCCGTGAACCTGATCGCAGCCTTGTCCATCGATGCCGAGAGCTTCACGCCCTTGTCCTCCGCTGCGGGTATGTACAGGTCGACGATGAAAGCGACCATCTCCGAGAGGTTCAGCTCGGACGGGCGTTCGCAGTCGGCCAAGGCGTTGTTCCGAGCGATCTCGGCGTGCGTCTCGAAAAGCTCCACGATCTTGTCGCACGACTCGGCTATGAGGCCTGCCGCGCACTTCAGCTCGGATGATCCGTCGAAAATGCACTGCGCCTGCTGCGAGATGTGCGAGAGCGGGGTCCTTATGTCGTGCAGAACGTCCCGTACAAGTTCACGCAGCTCGCATGCCTGCCGTTCCTGAAGGGCGAACAGCCGGTTGAACGACGTCGAAAGCTGGTCGATCTCGACGATACCCGAGTCTGGTCGGAACTGCGCGGTGCCGCCTTTCTCCGTGATTTCGTCGGCCTGGCTGGCGAGACTTGTTATTGGCTTGGCGATGCTTCGCGAAAGGAAGATGAGCGCGACGTAGCCCACCAGGGTCGCCAGGATCGCGGCGACGACTATCCAGAACGTGATCCAGAAGTACTCTGCCGTGGCGCGCCCCCAGTGGCCGGCGCCGAGCCCGTCCTCGAGAGTCTCCCATCCGAGGGCGACGGCGACAGCCGCGACAAGCGACATCGCGCTGACGAGCAGCGGGAGCGTCAGCCGCGTGATGCGCGCGCGCAGCGTCGTCGGATCATTTGAGCACATAGCCGAATCCCCTTATCGTAGATATCATGTCCGGTTCGCCGTTCTGGGAGAGCTTCCTGCGGAGAGAGCAGATGCGCGACTCCACTATCTTGGAGGGGGGCAGGCTGTCCACGTTCCAGACCCTCTGCAGTATCACCTTCGTCGAGAGCGTCCGCCCGGTGTTCTTCATCAGGAACTCCAGAAGCTCGTATTCGCCGGTGGTGAGCTCGACCGGTCTTCCTCCTCGGCGTACTTCATGCGTGTCGGTGCAGATGGAAAGGTCCTTCACGCGCAGGGTCCTGTCGTTTTTCGCGCCGGAGCTTCGGCGCAGAACGGCGTCGACTCGCGCGAGCAGCTCGTCCCTCGCGAATGGCTTCCCGACGTAGTCGTCCGCGCCGCAGTTGAGCCCCTCTATCTTGTCCGCCGGGAGGCTCCTGCCGCTCAGGACGATGACCGGCGTGCTGATCTTCCGATTGCGCATCTGCTTGATAAGCTCAATGCCGGAGATTCCGTCGCCCAGGACGACGTCGATGATTGCGATGTCGAACGAATTCGCGGTGAGCTCCTGGAGCCCGGCTTCTCCGCTGGCGACGCGCCTGCAGCGAAAGCCCTTGGACGCGAGGCTTGTGGACACGAAACAGGCTTCTTCCCTGTCGTCTTCTACTATCAGTGCTTTCATTGACGTGAATTATACCTAAGATTTCCGGATCCTGCATCTCGAAGTTCAAATTATTTTGAACTAGTTCAAGGGAATTTGAACTTTGGTTTGCGCGCTTCGGAGTGTTTTGCTATACTTCGCGCGCATTCCCGGCGATGGGCGCTGGGGCGAGGCATTGACAGCAAGGGGGGATAATATGGTAAACTACACGAGAATTATGGGCTACATGGCGTCAAATGGCGGATGCATGCGGGTGCTGTGCAGACTGTGCGCGGCATTGGCTGCGGGAATGGCGGTGCTGGCGGCATCCGCCGCACCAGGCCGTCCAGACGTTCTCTTCGTGCTGATTGACAGCCTGAAGGCGTCTCATGTCGGATGCTACGGCTATGCGCGAGACACTACACCCAGCCTTGACCGTTTCGCCGCCGCCGAGGCCGTGCGATTCGAGACCGTCATCCCTGGCGGTTCCTGGACGCAGCCGGCGGTGATGTCCCTCTTCACTTCGCTCCCGGCGGACGAACACATGCGCGTCTTGCCGAATGTGCCGCACAATCCGACGGCCGTCACGCTTGCCGAGGCCCTCCGCGACGCCGGCTACGAGACTGTCGGCATTACGGCCAACACGATGACTAACCGCCGCTACGGCTATGCCAAGGGCTTTGACTTGTGGGACGACTACAGCGTGACCGTGCCGCCGGACGCTGGGCTTGAACGCATCAGCACCGGCTATGCAAAGGGCTCTGTGCTTACGCGCTCCGGTCTTGCGAGGCTGAAGCGCCGCAACCCGGACAAACCGCTGTTTCTCTTTCTCTTCTACATGGACCCGCACTGGGACTTCAACCCTCCGTCGCCCTACGACATGAAGTTCTCTTCCACGGGGCTAGGCCCGCTGAAGGGCGCATGGCGGATGGGGGCGGACAAGGCGACGCCTGAAATCCGCCGCCGCACCGTAGATGCATATGACGGCGAGATAGCCTACTGCGACTACGCCGTGTCGAATCTTCTTGCGGAAGTCGTCCGTACGCCGCGATGGAACGACACCATCGTCGTAGTCATGGGCGACCACGGCGAGAGCTTCTGGGAGCGCGGCTTCACCGGGCACGGCAACCACCTGCACGACGAGGAGCTGAAGGTTCCGCTGATGATCCGCGTACCAGCCGGGGCGGCGCGCATCCGGCCCGGCACTGTCGTTCGCGGGCAGGTCGGCGGCATCGACGTCGCGCCAACGATCCTTGACCTTGCAGGCGTGCCGCCGCCGTCGTCCTGGAAGGGGCGCAGCCTACGCGGGGCGATGGAGAGCGGCAAGTCGGACGGACGGCCCGTCGTGACCGAGACGCGCATCCGCGCAGGGCTTTGGCAGAGGGGCGTGCGCACCGACCAGTACAAGGTCGTCGCCGTCGGGGACTTCGATGCCCCGTCGGAGGCTTATGACCTTGTCGCCGACCCGTGCGAGACCAACAACCTTGTGCACGGCGACGCGCCGCTTCCTGACGGTGCGGCGGCACTTGTGCCACTTCTCAAGCCCACAAGGCGGAAGGGGGAGTGAAGCCATGAAGACGCTTCCATCGACCCTTGTGCTCTTGGCCCTCTCGTCTGAACTTTCAGCGGCGGGTCCCCGGACGCCGTTCGCCGCGTGGGATGACGTGGAGAACCCCGCCTCGCTCACGAACGGACTTGCCATGCCGCCGGCGTTCACGGCCATGGCCTGGTTCGAGGCAGGGTCGTTCGCCGACTTCGCGCCGGTGTTGACGTACACGACGGACTTTTCGTCCTGGACGAACGGCTTCGGCATATTCACGATGTCCGATGGTTCGCTGGCTGCATATGTGCGGTCCATGGACGATAGTACGCTCGTGGCGGACGGGTTGAGAACCGACGAGCCGTGCCATGTCGCGCTCGTTTACTCCGGCTCCGCGGCGGCGCTGTATGTTAACGGCGTTCCGAGGGCGTCCACAAACTTCGCCTCGACCGCCTCTCTCGACTGCGGCGGGGCGCTGTGGGCGGGAACGCCGCCAGGATCGCATGCTTCGCCACCGTTCGACGGCGCCTTCGCGGGTGTCCGCCTGTATCCATCTGCTCTTGACTGGACGTCCATCGCCTCAGAGTTCTCCGCAGCCAAGCTTGCCCATCTGAACGATCTAGGGCAAGGCTCGTCTCTGTTCGATTATGACGGCGACGGCATGCCCGACGAATGGGAACTGCGCTTTGGGCTGAATCCGTGCAATCCCGCCGACGCATCCCTCGATTCAGATGGCGACGGCGTGTCGAACGCAGACGAGTTTCGGATCGGCTGCAACCCGCGCGCGCGTGCCGTCGCCGCTCCTGCGCCGCTTGTGAAGTCATGCACGGCGACAGCGCCATGACAAAAGGGAGGACATTGAGATGAATGCGCTTTCCCTTGAATCAATGCGTAGGCTTGCGGGCGTCTCCGCAGTGGCCGCTTCGCTGGTTGCCGCGGCGGGTTCCCCGTTCGCCGTCTCCGCCGCCTACGGCGCGGAAGTCGAGACATGTCACAGCGACTGCGAAGACAACGTGGACGACAATACGGATGACAATACGAAGTGCGATTCGATCTCCGCAAAGGGCACTGACCTCGCGGCGAAGATGGCCGCAGTCTGGGGGCCGCTCGGAGGCGGCGCGGCGAAGTCCGGCGCCCCTGCGTTGCGGACGGGCGGGATGCTTAAGCTGCGCTGCGCCGGCAACGGCCCCAACGGGCTTCCGGCGTCCTTCCAGGTCGCCGGGGCGTACGGCCCGGTGCGCGTCCACCTCACGAAGATAGGCCCCGGCGCAACCGAGGCGGGGCGCTCCGGCGTGGCGGAGTCGAAGTCTGACGACGATGGCGTCCTTGGACTGTACGTGCCGCGCGGGACTCCTGCATGGACCGTCGGGCTCGGGCGCGACGCCGCAGGGCAGTTCGCCGGGCAGCTTGAGCTGCGATCCGCCGCGCTCTATGCGTCGACCGAGCCGCTGACGGCGTCGTCGGTCGAGCTGCACCGCGACACGAGAACGGAGCTCGATCTGTTCAGGCGCGGCGGATTCCGGCAGGTGATGGCGAAGGAGTGCCTTGCCGAGATCGCGAACTCGCCGACTGGCGGATTGTTCCGCGTGTCGTTCTATCTCCCTGCGCAGGTGCTGGACGAGCCCGGGACGAACGGCGAGTACGTCGTGTCGGCAGGCGCGGTGCCATTCGCGGAGTACGCAGTCTCCACCGTGACGAACGGCGGCGTCCGCGCCGTGCGAATAGTCGAGAGACGGGGCGGGGAGGTCGCCTCCGAGCTTGAGTTCTTCCGCGAGGATGACGGAGGCGGGGCAGTGTTCGGCGTATCCGAGGGCGGTGGCCTGCGCACGAGGCGACTGCGCGTCCTGTCGGAGTCTTGGGGGTCGCGGACCGTCCTGGACACTGTCTCCGGCCCGGGCGGCGTCGTCGTGCGCGAGACGCTGTGCGAGTACAGGGGCGTCGGCGGGCGCGAGGTACTGACGCTTTCCGTGGACGACCCAAGCGGCGAGGCCCGAACGAACCGCTACGAGTACACTTCAGGCGGCTATGTGTCGCGCCACGTTGCCCCGAACGGACTCGTCACGGACTATGCATACGACTCGGACAACCGCAGGCTGTCCGTCGTCGAGCATGTCCCGGGCGGCGCTCTGCCGCGCCGCCGCCGGACGTACTCCTACTCGCCGATCGGCGTAAGGCCGCACGTCCCGGACTCGACTGGCGAGGACGTCGCGGACGACACCGGCGACGAGGACTTCTTCACGCCGCGAGTCGAGACCGAGTACGTCGGCGACGTGGCCGTATCCAAGACCCTCCGTTTCGTCTCGACCGACACGATGAACCACCGCATCGTCGAGGAGGTGCGCCTGGCAGACCCGTCGGCGACCAACCTTGCGGCCGAATGGAACAGCCCGGCGAACGCCCGCCGCTACACCGACTACATGCCGTACAACCGATGCAGGCCGTGCAGCGAGCGGCCCGCGCTCGTCGTGCGCGAGGATGGAGTCGTGGAGAAGTACGACTACATGTCTGGCACGTACGGGTATCCGCCCGGAGTCGCCGGCTCGGCCCAGGTCTTCGAACCCATGGCCGGAGGCGGGTGGTTCAGGACAGTGAAGACCCGCTATCCCGCCGGGGCGCTGTCCGTCGCGGGAGGAGTGGCCGTCTTCGCCCCGGAACCCTTCCGGACGACGCGGGAGGTGACGATAGAGGTGCGCTCGTCGAAGAAGATCGTGCTGCGCGAGACTTACGTCTGCACAGGCTGCGAAGAGGCAGACTTCGCGCGCGTATCGAGGACGGAGACGTCGCACAACGCGCAGGGCCGCGAGGTGCGTGTCGTCGCCTCCGACGGCTCGTGTACGGAGAAGAGGTGGGCTGGGCGGCGCCTTGTGTCCGAAACCGGTCCTGACGGTGCAGCGACGGCGTATGCATACGACGCCCTGGGGCGCGTCATCTCCGCCGTGCGCTCTGGTGGCGGATTCCCCGACGAGACTACGACTACGGCCTACGACGCAGAGGGACGCGTGGTCTCCCGCACGGTGTCCGCCGGCGGCCTCTCGCGGGCGTCTGCCCGCTCGTACGACTTGCTCGGGCGGCTCGTGTCCGAGACCGCCGAGGACGGCGTGGTCACGCGGCGGTTCTACTCGAATGACCGGCATTCCGGCACCGAGACAGTCGCCACGGTGCGCGGATGGGGCACGGACTGCGCGGTCACGAACTCGACCGTCTCATACGCCGACGGACGGCTCCTCTCGTCGGCGCTGAACGGAGTGGTGAAGTCCGCTGTCGCCTATGGCGCGGACGAGGACGGCACGACATGGGAGAGGACTTGCCTAGGCCCGGCGGGGACGAACTCGCCGCGCTGGTCGCTGGCGCGCACCAGTCCGCTAGGCCACGAGGTCGAGACGCGCTCGCCAGGCTTCGGCGGCGCGGACCTGGTGACCTCCAACTTCTACAATGTCGCCGGGCAGCTGCTCGCGACGCAGACGTTCGGTGGGGAGGACGGGCACATCATTTCTTCGCGGCTCTACGCATACGACAATTTCGGCGAGCGCGTCCTCGACGTGACAGACCTCGACCTCAACGGCGAAGTGGACTGGACGTCCGACAGGATTGTCTCGAACGACGTGCGCTATGTCGCGTCCGACGGCGCATGGTGGCGTGAGTCGACGGCATGGGCGGCGCGCATAGACGGCTCGGCGGGCCTTTCGCCCGTCGGCGGAACGCGCACCCGCGCCATAATCACCTGGCCGTGGGCAAGCGTGATCGGCGGGTTGTCCCTTGCCGCCGAAACCGTCTCCGCCGATGCGTTCGGCAACGAGACGACGAGCCGCGTCTGGCGCGTCCGCTCGGCCTGCGCGGAGACGAGGGAGCGGACCGTCCCCGGCTCTGTGCTGCCGGAGAGGACGGAGCTTGTTCGCGGGCGCGAGGTGTCGCGGCGTTCCTCGACCGGCGTGGAGACGACTACGGAGTACGACGCGCTCGGGCGCGTCGTGGCGGTCGAGGACGGGCGCGGCAACGTGACGACTACGGCCTACGACGCGAACGGCAGGGTCGCGTCCGTAACCGACGGCGCGGGCAACACGACGACCTACGGATACGACGCGCTCGGGCGGCGCGTATCGGAGACTGACCCGAACGGGCTCGTCACGACGACGGCCTACGACGCGGAAGGGCGCGTCGTCTCGAAGCGCGGGGCGACGTACCCGGTCGACTACGAATACGACGCCTGGGGCGACCGCGTGACGATGACGACCTACCGCGACGCGGCGCTCACGCAGGGCGACGTCACTTTCTGGCTCAGGGACGAGGCGACGGGCCTCGTTACGAACAAGGTCTACGCCGACGGAGCGGGGCCTACCTACGCCTACATGCCGGACGGCAAGCTCGCGCTCCGCACGTGGGCCAGAGGCGTCTCGACTTCGTACTCCTACGACGGCGCGGGGAACCTCGTCTCGACGGCGTACTCCGACGACACGCCTTCGATAGCTTGTGCGTACGACCGCAGCGGCAACATCGTCTCTGCTGTCACCGAGGGAGTTGCCACGAACTTCTACGCCTACTGCGAGGAAGGACTTGTCACGAACGAGGTCCAGAACGGCGCAACGCTCGCGCGCCACTACGACACCTTCGGCCGCCCGGCCGGCTACACTCTCTGCGCCCCTGCGTCTCTGCGGGAAATCTCTTGCTCCTACGATTCCCTCGGGCGTCTCCTCACCGTAGCTTCCGGCACGAACGTATTCACATACTCGTACCTCCCCGGCACGGACCTCGTTTCCGGCTACGCCTGCGGCGGATTCTCGCGAACGGTCGCCTACGAGCCTTTCCGAGATCTCGTCTCCGCGATCACCAACCGATTCGGTAGCCGCGTCATATCGACGTTTGAGTACACGAACGACGCGGCGGGGCGGCGCGTTGCCGTCTCTCGCGGCGGCGAGGCGATGGGACCGCTCTCCGGCGCGACGGACGCCTACGGCTACAACGGGCGGAACGAAGTTGTGTCCGCCCGTCGCACGCTCGGCGGCTCGCCCGTCGCAGGCTTCGACGAAGACTTCGCCTACGACCCCATCGGCAATCGCGTCTCGTCCACCGACTACGACGAAACCGGCGCGGCGCGCACATCGACGTACACCGCGAACAACCTGAACCAATACACCGCGCGCACAGTGCCCGGCTGGGTGTCTGTTCGCGGCCTCGCCGATGCGAACGCGACTGTCGCGGTCAATGGCAATCTTGCGTATGCGCTTGCCTCGGGCGACCTTGCCTACTTCTTCGGCTCTGACGACTTCGACAACTCGAATAGCGGGGGCTTCGCGGAACTCGAGGTCTCGGCTACAATTTCTGATGGCACCAATGATTTTGTCTCCGTCGCCACCAACCGCGTCTTTGTTCCGCCCGCGAACGAGGCGTACGCCTACGACGCGGACGGAAACCAGACGCTCGTCACTACCGGCACCGGCGCATGGCACGTCGAGTACAACGGCGAAAACAGGCCGGTGCGGTGGATCTGCGGCGACAAGACGCTGCTCATGGATTACGACCACATGGGCCGGCGGCGCTCCTACGTCGGGGTTTTAGCAGGCGTTACAAATAGCCTTCAT
>JAFRBA010000139.1 GCA_017405115.1 Kiritimatiellia bacterium | reverse complement strand
TTTCCTAGGGAATTCGCAAGCCTGACGCTGGCAGAATCGACACTCAAAAAACGCCAGAAAAGGATAAGCAGCAGAAAAGCCGCCGGGAAGGCGGCTTTCGCATCAATTTCGCATAACCCTACAGGGTTGGGAAAGTTCTATTTGACATTTTCACCACCGCTTTGCGCAGCGACTGTACCGCTCTGTCTATATCCTACATCTAGATACCCGCTTATCGCGTGAACCATGAAGAACCTGTCGCCGGACTTTGGATTGACAGCAGAAAGATAGGCATGCTGCTGTCGCCATAGCACGGGGGCGGCAGCCGTGCTCTCCATATAGCGGAAGCTGTCATGCTCCCATGATCGCATAACCGTACCATTATCGTCACTTATGGGTCCCATCCACATCATATCGCCCGTTGCCCGAAGCCCGCTGCGCGCGGGAACTCCCGTGTCAATCGTATTCCATCCGTCGGACTCGATATACTCCACGAATGCGATCTCTTTTTTCTTTGGAGCCGCCTTCTTCGTCTCGTAGATGAGCGGAGTGCCAAGCGAATAGAAAATGCGCTTCGTCACGTCGTCGTAGAGTCCGGCTACGCCGTTCTTCAGGCACGGCCTGAAGTCACGCACGAGATAGCCGTCCTGCCAGATCTTCAGGAAGTAGATGCGGGACGAGCTGAATGCGTCCGGCTTCCCGTTGTCGTTTCTCGCGAAGAGATAGAGATTTGCCCCAATGTTGACATCTCCGGAAATAGAAAGAGACGTCCAGGTTTTCTCGGCTCCGGTTTCATCGTTGATGGCCGTAAAGGTCTGCGATCCTGCCGCGAAGGAGACACGTGCGTGCGTCGTATCGCCATAGTTCAAGGGATAGAGGTTTGCATCATTCCACGCCCCTGCCTTGGTCGGATCGGTCGTCACCGGCCGCCAGTAGGTGCCACCGTATCCTAGTCCGAGAGCATGGCCAGATGCGTGATACCACAGGAAGAACCGCGTGTCGGCATCGCTTCTCGCGCCGATGACGCATTCATCCTCCGTGTAAATGCGACTGAAAAGGTTCATCTCTTTGAACTCGATCGTGGTCGCGGACTTACCGATAATGCCCGTGTCGATGTAGGCGGGGAGCTGGCCGTCGGCTTCCGCGAGAGGCCCCTGCGACTCGACGTAATCGATCCACTCGTCCGGCACTTCGCTGTTCTCGTCGCAGATAAGGTCTGTGCCCGACCCAGAATAGAAGATCGTATCGGAGACGGAATCATAAAGGCCCGCGCGATTGCCCTTCACGCATGGTTGGAAGTCGCGGACGAGCACCATGTCGCCGCCATCCTTAGGTCCTTGCCATATCTTCAGCCCATAGCAGCGCGCCTTGGAGCAGGCTGTCGCTTTGTTCGTTTGGTTGTTGGCGAAGATGTAGAGATTCAGTCCGCTGTCGAATCCAGTTCTTGTGATGTTATCCGTTTGCTGCCCGTCAACCTTGATTATGTTTGTGGCTTTGCCTTCGCCATTGGTGGCGGTGTACTCGGCAATGTAGTTGTAGACGCGGTTCTTTTCGAAACGAGGCCACCAAGTCACATTTTGCCTGTACCAGTTGACAGATTCACTGACATCCTGCGCCGTGTACATGACACCATCTGCATTAAGACAGTAGCAGAAATACATCTTGCCATTGGGCTTGGTCGGATGTTGATACGCTCCGTCGCGCGTGGCGAGGAACGCACTATCGGCCATCTCCATCCACTCGACCTTGCATTCGGCCTTGGTGTTCCATCTGCCGATGATGCCTGTATCGACCCATTGCGAACCCGTCGATTCGACGTAGCTCACCCACTTGTCGGGCTGTTCGGCGAAAGCCGTACCAGGGAGAGCCGCAGCTGCCGCGACTGCAAGCATTGCAAACAACAAATTCTTTCCTGACACCATTGCAATCTCCTTTTTTAGATTAAAACAGCCGCATTATAGCATAAACAACGGCGCGTGCGCAATAGCGCGAGCGCCCGGTGTGTAACCGGCAAGTGAAACGCAGGTAGCGGTTTAGCCGTGTAGAAGTGTAGAAAATGTAGAAGTTTTGATCTGGGGCCAAGCCCCAGACCCCCACCCAAGGGTAAGGAAAGTGATGAATTGTGAATGTTTTCAACTTTTAAGCTCTCTCGTTTTCCCTACACATCTACACTTCTACACGGCCAAAACCTGACCATGCAGTTGAGTAACCGATTACCCCGGTGTCGCCCGGCGCGATATTCCAGACAGATTCCATGTTGTCGGCGGCGAGAAGATTTGCTAGACTATCCGCAACATAGCAGAAATGATCTACGTAGTCGCAACTCTTCTGGCATGCGCTGCCGCGTTTGCCTATGAACGCCGGCGCGGCTGGCGATGGCTTGCCGTGGCCGCGGCAGTTCCGCTGCTGCTCGTCGCGGCGGCGCGTTGGAACGTCGGGACGGACCTTCGCCGCACATACCTGCCGGAATACCGCGCACTAGAGCAGATGCACGGCGCAAAAGTTCCGCCGGCGAAAGTCCGCGAATTCCGGCTGCTCGCGCGCAGGCATCTCTTCGGCCGCACGCCCGAGAGGGTCTGCAGGCACTTCAAGAAAGTCGTCCGCCGTTCGGAACCCGCCTACCGCCTCCTAATGGAGGGCGCGTGGCGGAGCGGGCTCGGCTTTCGCTCGATTCTCGCCACTTGCGCCCTAATCACCACAGCGTGCGTCTTCTTCGCCATCTTCCGCTTCAGCCGATGGCCCACGCTCGCCGTCTTCCTATTCGTCGCCACAGGAAACTACTTCCTGACGCTTAACATAATGCGGCAGTATGTCGCAATCGGCATCGGGCTTGTCGCCGTCGCCACGATAGCCGACCGCAGACCTTGGCGGTTCATGCTCTGCGTCGCCGCGGCTACCGCATTCCACTACTCCGCGGTTCTTCTGCTGCCGCTCTACGCGCTTTCCCGCATCGAGCTGAATCCGAGGCGAGGCGCGATGGTTGTGGCTGCCGCACTCGCGCTGTCGTTCGTCGCCGCGCCCGTCGTGCCATGGGCGCTGCGCGCGGTGGGGTCCGAATACACGAAGTACTTCTCGCCCAAGTTCATCGAGGACGGATTCGAGTGGATGTTCTTCGCGATTAACTGCTGCTTCCTCGCAATGGGGGCGTGGTACTGGCGCGGGGCGACGGCAGGAAACAGGCTCTTCGCGATTTGGTACGGCATGACGGTGCTTGGAACGGCCGCCCTCGCTTTTTCCGGAGCCCTCCCCCTCATGAAGCGCGTCAACTACTACTACGCCGCACCTCAGTTCCTGATGCTTCCGGAGATGCTCCTCGCCGAGGAGAATCCGCGCCGCCGACACGTGCTTACGGCATTGGTCGTGGCCGCATTTATTGCAGAAACAGTCGTTTCGGTCTACTTTTTGAATAAAAACGGCGTCTTGCCCTATCGCTGGACCGCGCGCTGACGATTTTATATAAAATGAAATCCGAGGCGCGGGCCTCGGACTCATTTAAGGTTTTTCAGAAAGAACTTGATGAAATCTGCGGATTTCCGATTGGATCGCCGCGGCCGTTTGTTTCCGCTCCCCATTCCTCCATCCACTAGGGGATATGCGGCCTAGCCAAGCCGATGACAAAAAAAATTTCATTTTTTATTTCTCCCCCATGTCTAACCGCGTTTTGCTATACTCCCCCAAGGCAACGACACTATCAGGAATATTCACGCTCGTCAGATTTTTGCAATCTGCAAAGGCAAGACTACCTATGTACATCGCGCCATTGCCAACCGTCACGGTCTTAAGCCCGCTACAGCCTTCGAACATACGTGGCCCGATGTTCTTCACGCTATCCCAGACGCGGAATGCGGTCGCGACAAGCGCGACACTCCCACGCGGGAAATATCTATCGTTCCGCCCTTTCAAGCGGAACGAAGCTGTCCTGCCCCGATTCTTTCATTCACCCAGTTGCACCCTTCCCCTATGAAACGGCCAGAAAAACCGACTGAAACCCCGCCTAAGATTTTTCCGCATTGAAATCTCATTTTATGGTATAATACGCGTCGATGGCACGAAACGCATACAGACACTCGGCGTACTGGTACGCCTGCCACAGGGGCTGGACGTACAGCGAGGCGCAGTCCTGGACGGGGCGGTACCTCGACTTGCACACCTACCGCCCGCGGATGAGGAAGCGGCCCGACGGTGAGTTCCGGGGCAAGGACTGGCTCAAGTGGCGGAACTCCGCCCCCTACCCGGACTCGACGTTCAACCCCCTCGTGTTCTGCGCCTGCGCGATGGTGGACGTAGGCCTCGCGATGCGCGACGGGGCCTCGAAGTTCGCCGACCCCGCAGGGCGCGACAGGATGAAGCGGGAGCTCATGCGAGACCTGCGCAGGCTCAGGCGGCCCTTCTACTACGAGCGCGAGACCGAGCGGCGCCGCAGGCTCGCCGCCGAAAGGCGCAGGGTGTCCCGCCGGGCGACCTCGGCGCCGATGCCGACGCCGGAGGAGGTGCTTGCCGCATGGAACGCACGGAAGGAGTCGCGCGAGGCGATGGTCCGCCTCGGCGGGATGCTCCACGACCTCGAGTGCTACGTGGACAACTGCCTGAGGTTCGACGAGTCGGGCGAAGTCGCCGGGCGCAACGGCGGCATCAAGGGGTGGCTGGGCGAAAAGCTGCCGGAGCTCCTGCCGAAGTACAAGACGCTGATGCGCTACAAGGCGATGGCGGCGAGGCTCAGGCAGGCGACGGGCACGAAGGACCCGAAGCCGACCTCCGCCCTTCTCGAGGAGACGCCGCGCCACGGCGTCGTCG
>JAFRBA010000138.1 GCA_017405115.1 Kiritimatiellia bacterium | reverse complement strand
GAGGATGAGTATCTTGTGTTTAGAACGCGGACGAAGGTCGATGAAAATGGGCGGCTGGTGTCAGCCAATTATGGTGTGTTGTACGGACCCTGGTGCTTTGTAGGTCCTCGAGGGATGAACATTCCGTTTCTTTTGCTCAATTCTACGCCCAACGACACAAACCTTGAAGACTCTGAGATTCTAAATCGGGTGAAGCGCATGGGGCGATGAAAAGCGTTTACAAGTGAAAGGTAAAAGCGAATGAAATCCTGGAATGAAATACGCAAGGCGGCTACGGCGTTCTCTAAACATCTGAGAGCCTTTCGAATAAAACAGTTTGTCGCCTCATTGTTCTTGATGCTGGCTGCCGGCTGCCTGTTCTTTGGCCCTTTCAGAAGTGTTGGCGTGTTTGAGATGTCTGGCCGCTAGACTATGGTGGGAGACGTGGCGTACGGATACGAGCCGGAGGATGACATGTGTTCCGTGGTGCAATACAGGTTGACCATGGATCAATTGACAAATCGGATGGACATTCATAGCGGTTTCTTCGCTACCAACTTCGCCTCATGTTGCAAGTTGCTTGACATACTTGAAACAAATCTGATTAGCTTTGCACAGCAGGAGAAATCCATCGTTGTCGTAAAGGGCGCGTTTTATGATACGAATAAGGCCATAAAGCGGGATGATTCTGGGCGCGGGTTTCCTTATGCCTTTTTTGCTGCTGTTTACGACGAGACTCCGCCTGAAAAGGCAATCGCCTTTCTGATCCCTGCGGGCATGGAGCAATACGAACCTTTGGCTACTTATTCTTTCCCCCTTTGCGACATGGATCATTCGTGCATTTCAGTGTTCGGCAAGATCAGGAATCGAGAAAAGATCAAGACAAGCTTCGACCCTAGCCTGTGGAACTGGCACAGCAAGAGAGATTCCAACGTGAATCGCTTTGACGTGAATGATCCGGTCAGCGGCAAGCCCATCCTGACATTGGTCGGAACCGGATACAAAGCCTTGTCTGCTGAAGAGGCGAAGAATATCGACCATGAGAAATACGCAGTGTTGAAGATCAGCACCGATGCTCACGCATCGTCATACTCAAGCGATGGGAAAATCAAGTATTCATCAGGGTTTAAAGAAGGCATAGAGCGATGGCATTACGAACGAGCGAAAGATGAAGGAGAATTCTGGTTGTATCTTGACGAGGACTACATTCGTGTGCATAAGCCCGATTGCAAGAAGTTTGAAAAGGGACGAGGAAGGCACTGTAAAATGCCTGATGGCGGACAATTCGGCGATTGTTGCGGAGGTGTTAATGGCACTGTTCAATACATTGAGGAACAGAATCGTAAACTCAGTTCAATGAAGTAGCGGATATGAAACACCTATACGAGAGTCTGCGCACGTGCGCAAAGGAGGAAGAGGTCAAGGCCGAGTTCTGCAAGTTCTTCAAGATGAAGATATTTGCGCTGCGCGGCATCGACCACTATACCGAACACGTCCTGTTCGAGTTCAAGTACGACCGCGGATTCATTTTCCCCATCAAGTGCTTCTACGGCGCGACGGGCAACTTCCCCGTAGGATTCCTCGTCTGGAACCTTGCGAAAAGAAGCACTTGAAAGACCAGACAATCACGCTAGATGTGTTCAACTCCGTCGTGTGGTCGGCGTTCGCCGATTCCAACTACGCCGTGTCGCTGCGCAATGTCGAATATCAGGGGCGCGTGTGGCAGATCGCGAACCAGATGTATCCGTTCTTGCTGGAGGAAGTGCGTCGTTGGCCGTGCGCACACAGCGACATTGCCTCGCAGCTCAGCGCGGCGAACGAGGATCGGTATCTCGCGAAGTGGATTGACGCGCACAAGCTTTCGCCCGAGGCGCGCGCCGTGATGAATGCCGCCAGTGCGCTCTACCGCGAGTTCTACGCGAACATCACCCACACGTCGTGGTTGGACTGGAAGATCGAGACATGGGACGTGGGATACTACCAGGTGCGTAATGCGATGAAAGGATTGGGAGGGCGCGTGTCCTCACGCGCCGATGCGGCGGATGGGGACATCCGCCCTCCCGCAGAAAATCTGCGCGAGGCTCACGACGCGCTCCGCGCCAAGCTTCTGCCGCAAATCTACTCTCTTGGCTTCCTCAACCCCGATGTCGAGTACTACGCATGATTGTAACGATGTCCTCCAACCAGCTCAACGACGTCAGCTGGATCGCGTAGTGACACCATGCGGACGCAACTGCTATAATACATGCCAATGAAGCTCATCGAAAACCATCCTATGATAGATCATCGATTGATGACAGGAGCTGCACGATGACTAGCGGACTGGCAGTCATGCTGGCGGCGGTCGTCGTCGGCACGTGGAACGGCAACTGGTTTCCGTCCGGCCGCGCGGAGCACCGCGCGCATCCTGATGTCGAGGAGGCGACGTCCTTCGCGGCGGCGAAGATGCTTGCCCGCGGCCTGGCGGAGATCGACCCGTCCGGAACGAACGACGTCGTCCTCTGCCTGCACGAGATGCGCGGGCCGCGCGCGGCCTCGAACCTCGTCGCGCGGATCGGCCGTCGCGGGCTGCGCGTCGTGTCGGTGTCCGGCTACAGAAGGCGCGACCGCTACGACCAGCAGCAGGACGCGATAGCGACGACGCTGCCGGTCGTCTCTGCGAGCTGGAGCAGATGGAAGGTCGCCGGCAAGGAGACGCCGCCGAGAGGCTTCGCGTTCGCGTCGGTCGTGACGGGCCACTCCGTGACGGCGAACGTGTACGCGGTGCATCTCAAGTCGGACTACGGCGCGACGACACCAGAGCTTCGCGCGCTCAACCGCGCGAAGCGCGCGCGCGCGGCGGCGGAGATCGTGTCGATGGAGAAGGGCGCTCACGTCATAGTGGCCGGCGACATGAACGCGGACAAGTGGCGGAAGGAGTTTGCGGAGGAGCGGCTCTTCTCGATTTTTGAGAACGCGGGCTTCGGCAATCCGCTCGCGCAGCTTCCCGCGGAGGCGCGTGGGACGCATCCGTCTACGCGCTACGGAGACAGCGCGCTCGACTACGTGTTCGCGCGCGGCTTCGAGTCGCGAAGGCCCACGATAGTCCCTAATGACGGGCTTTCCGACCACTATGCGTTGTTCGTGGAGCTTGAGTGAACGTGTGCTCGGCGCGAGTGGATTTTGCGTTTTGCCCCCTTGCGCGCGACCGCCGGTTATGATATACTAACCATCGTTTTCATGACCCTGCTCGGGTGGTGAAATTGGCAGACACGCATGCTTGAGGTGCATGTGGAGAGATCCTTGCGGGTTCGAGTCCCGCCCCGAGCACCAACCCCCAAAAAAAAATTTTTTAATTTGCCCCCTTGCGCAATCAAAAAAAATTCGCTATCATTCCACCAGAAGTTGCGGATGTTGCGTCCGAAGGGATGTGCCGACAGCTCTGAAACAAAAAGGATCAAACTCATGGCTACCAAGAAGGTTGCTGCGAAGAAGCCCGCTGCTAAGGCGGCGGTGAAGAAGGTCGCTAAGGCGCCCGCCAAGAAGGCGTGCTGCAAGGCGGCGTGCAAGAAGGCTGCGCCGGCCAAGAAGGCCCCGGCGAAGAAGGCCGTTGCCAAGAAGGCCCCGGCGAAGAAGGCGAAGAAGTAAGGGAGCGCGGTTCGAGATACCGCATGTGCGCGCCGGTTCGAAAGGCCGGCGCGCTCTTTTTTTCAGCGGGGGCGTTTGCTATAATATGTGCGCAATGTCTGACAATGCGAAGGAGTGGTTTGTAAGAACCGAAGACGGGCGCGTGTACGGCCCGGCGGACGTCGCCTCGCTCGTGGTATGGGCGAAGGACGGTCGCATAGAGCCTTCTGGCTTTGTGTCGCGCGACCGTCTCAACTGGGTTCCCGCGCAGCTCATGCCGGAGCTCGAGATGAAATGGCTGGTCGAGACCGAGCCGGGCAAGGTGTTCGGTCCGTTCAATCGCGCGCTCGTAGTCTCTCTCTTCTCGCGCGGCGCTGTGCCTGCGGACGCCAAGGCGTACCGTCTCCACGAGCTGCCGGTGGACTGCGATCCGCCGCCGGTGGTCAAGGAGGTGCCAGTCGAGAAGATTGTGGAGAAGAAAGTCCGCGTTGAGGTTCCTGTGGAGAAGATCGTCGAGAAGGAAGTGCGTGTTGAGGTGCCCGTCGAGAAGGTGGTCGAGAAGATCGTCAAGGTTCCGGTAGAGAAGATAGTAGAGGTGCCCGTCGAGAAGGTGGTTGAGAAGATTGTTGAGAAGGAAGTCCGCGTGGAGGTGCCCGTCGAGAAGGTGGTCGAGAAGATCGTGGAGGTGCCCGTCGAGAAGATCGTGGAGCGAGTCATAGAGGTCGTTCCGCCAGCGCGTACAGGGATCGTAGTCTCCGACGTCGCCGACCCGGTCGCCAACGTTCCGCCTCCGCGCTCGCCAGGCTCCATCTTCGGCAACATGGACCGCAACCGGCTCGCGGCGCTTGAGGCGGCGGCCCAGCGAGAGCTTGCCAAGGGGCGGAGGTTCGGGCTTGGTGCCGGCATATTCGGGAGGAAACACTGATGAACGACGCAAAGTGGTATCTGCGCACGCAGGACGAGACGTTCGGGCCTGCGACGGAGGCGCAGCTCGTCGAGTGGGCCCGTCTTGGGCGTGTCCAGCCTGGGCAGGAGGTCTCCGACGACAACATCGAGTGGCGGCGTGTCGAAGACGTCCCGTTCCTCGACATGCGCTTCTCCATAGACATCGGCGACGGGAACCCGCGCGGCCCGTTCAACCGCGCGGCGGCTGAGTCGCTGCTGGCGAGCGGACGGCTTCCCCCGACGGCGACGATGGTCGAGACGCGTCCGCCGTTTCAGCCGGAGACTCCTGAAGAGCCGGAAGCTCCGAAACCTCCGGAACCTCCGGACAAGCCGGAATCTCCGGAAGTTCGTGTAGTAGAGAAGATCGTGGAGGTTCCCGTCGAGAAGATCGTCGAGAAGGAGGTGCGTGTCGAGGTTCCCGTCGAGAAGGAGGTGCGCGTCGAGGTTCCCGTCGAGAAGATCGTCGAGAAGGTCGTCGTCGACGAGACTCGCATCCATGAGCTCGAGGGCCTGCTGGCCGAGGAGCGGCGCCACACGTCCGAGCTTCAGACGAGGCTTGACGCCGCGTCGGCGAACGCCTCCGAGGCGGCGAAGGCCGCGGCCGCGAGGGAGTCCGAGCTGGACGCCAAGCTCAGCGAGGAGAGCGCGCAGTGCGACAAGCTGGCGGCTGAACTGAAGGACGCGTCCGGCCGCGAGGGGAAGTACGTCGAGCAGATCGCCCATCTCGAGGACGAGCTCCGCAGGCTGCCGCAGGCGGCGAGCGAGGTGGCCGACATACAGGCTGCCGTCTATTCCATAATGAAGGACGAGTCGGAGAAGCTCAACGAACTAATAGAGACCGAGAAGCGCGAGTTCGAGACATTCCGGCAGCGCCACGTAGCTCGCATAGACCGGCTGCTGGAGCGCCGGCGCGATCTGATGAAGCGCTCCGGCGTAAACATTGAGGACATGACGCGCAGGGCTCTCCTGGAGCGCCCGGAGGATCCGCGCACCACCCAGCTCCGCAAGGAGCTCGAGGAGCTTCGCAGGACTCACGAACGCAGCGTGCTGGACGCCGAGGCGCGCGTCAAGGAACTTGCCGATAGGCTGCGGCGGCGAGAGGCGGACGACGCGCGCGCCGCGGAGAACATGAAGGACATCACCCAGCTTCGGCAGGAGGTCCAGTCCCTCAGCGAGCGGCTGCAGATTCGGGAGAAGGAGCTCCTGGCGGAGAGGCAGTGCAACGAGGAGCTGCGGCAGCAGCAGGCGACGCGGCAGCAGACGCTGCTGGCGCGCCTCGCCTCGCTGGAGTCCCCGTCGATCGGCACGTCGCAGACGCTTTCCACGAACCAGAGCCGGGAGACGCGGCAGATCAAGCTGCCGTCCTGGATGCGGCTGAAGCGATGAACGGGATACTCTGCACAATACTCGCAGTCCTTTCGATCTGGGACTACCCCGCGAGGCATCCGCTGCATGTGCGCCTTCGCAGGCAGTTCCTGGTCGCGAACCGCGCGGGAGACGCCGCGGAGATGGAGAAGGCCTGCCAGCAGGGCGTCACGCTCCTGCCTGAAGACCCAACGTGGCGCTACAACCTCGCCTGCTCGCTCGCGTACTTCGACAACCGCAAGAACGCCGCGCTGGACGCGCTCGAGAAGGCGATCGACCTGGGGTTCCGAGACGCGAAGGCCATTCGGGCCGACACCGACCTCGCGAGGCTCGCCAAGGAGCGCCGCTTCAGCGAGCTCGTCGAGTACGCGGAGGAAATGAGCCGCCGCCCGATCATGTTCGGCCCGATGGCGGTCGTGCCCGCGACCGGCATCTTCGGGCAGTCCGTCGCGCTCGGCGAGCAGAACCTCGGCTGGGACTTCGACGTCGGATGCTTCGTCGCCCACCTCAAGCTCGCCGTCGCCTCCGCCGGGGGCAACACAGGCGACCTCTACATGAACCGCGACGGCGGGCATTCCCCGCTGAACGTCGACTCGTTCCCGGGCATAACGCAGCTGCGCTACGACAAGGAGGGCCGCGACCGCCACATGGACCTGGACGCCCCGAACCTGCTGGCGCCGTATCCCCTGTTCGGAAACTGCTCGCGCGCCTTCACGCAAGGCGTCGCCTGGCGTTCGCTGCCGCGCGCGATGCTCACGGCCGACGCGTGGAAACTCGGCGCGATGGTCAAGTTCTACCTCTCCAACCAGACGTGGGTGTTCCCCGCGAACGCCGACATTGCGCCCATCGGCAAGCATGGCGACGTGTTCGCGTCAATCGCGCCGTACTGGATCGCCACCGCCGGCAGAAGCTACTCGGACATGCCGTACGTCCGCGCCGCGCTGCAGGCGTCGCGGTCCTTCCCCGCCGACGTCAAGCGAGAGATCGTGCGCCGCGGGCTGCTTGCGCCGACGATACAGACGCTGATCCGCAAGTCGCTTCGCGGCGTCACCAACGAGGTCGCGTACCTGAGCGCGGCGGCCCACCCGACTGCGTTTCCCGTCAACGGCGTGGACGTGCCGCGGCTCGTCTCCGCCGCCGGCGCGATGACGGAGAAGTCCATCCCGCCGCTGGCGGCGGTCGAGGTGTCGGCCGAGGCGCCGTCCGCCGCGCCGCCGTTCCCCGAGCTCACGTATGCGACGGCGTTCGCATGGGCGTACGTGCTGCGTTCGGACGACATGCGCAGGGTCTTCCGCATAAAGGCGAAGGGGTCTGCGGAGTACTGCTTCGCGCAGACGCACGGCTCCGGCGTGAAGGTCGTCGTAGAGCAGACGGCGAAGAACGAGGCCCGCGTCGTCATCGACCGCGCAGGCATGTCTCCGACCAACCGGGTCGACATAGCGGTGTTCGGCCGCAACCCCGGCACCGGGTGGGGCGCGCCCAGCTACGTGTCGTTCGCGCGCATGGACCCCGACGCGCCATATTCGGATCCGATTCTTACGCCGCGCCCAAAGCCGAAGGAAAAATGACGCGCTTCGTGCTCGCGCCGCTCGCCGACTTCACCGACGCGCCGTTCCGCCGCCTCTGCGCGGAAGGAGGCGCGTCCCTCGTCTACACCGAGATGGTCTCCGCCGCAGGGCTCGCCCACGGATCTTCGCCGACTCGGCAGATGCTGGAGACGATGCCGGGCGAAGGGCCCGTCGCATGCCAGATATTCGGCGCAGACGAGCGCGACGTCGCCGCGGCCGCCGCGCTCGTCCAGGTCTCGTGCCGCTCGTCGTTCTGCGAGCTGAACCTGAACGCGGGCTGCCCCATGACGAAGGTCACCCGCACCGGCGCGGGCGCGAAGCTGATGGAGGACCCCGCCGGAATCGGACGGCTCCTGCGGGCCATGGTTGAGAACACCGACCTTCCCGTCACGCTCAAGACGCGGCTCGGGCCCCGCCCCGGCGAGAAGGCGATCTTCGAGATCCTCGACGCAGCCGAGCAGGCCGGCGCCCGCGGGATCGTCGTGCACGCGCGCTACGCTTCCCAGATGCATTCGGGGCCGCTCGACCTCGAGACGCTTGCCGAGGTGGTCCGCCGCGCACGCGTCCCGGTGACCGGCAACGGCTCCGTCGTAGACGCGGAGTCGGCCGAGGCGATGGCGGCGACGGGCGTCGCCGCCATCATGGTCGGGCGAGCCGCCATGAAGGAGCCGGACGTCTTCCGGCGCCTTGCGGCCGGGCTACCGCCGCCGGCGCCCGACCCTGCGCGCGCGTGCAGCCTCTGCCGCCGCCATCTCGACTACATCGCGCAGTTCCGCAGCATGCTCGTCGGCCGATTCCCTGGCTCACGCATTCCGGACGCCGACGCCATTGCGCTGCTGAAGATGCGCACGCACCTCTTCCGGTACTTCAGCGGGTGCCCCGGGGCGGCTGCGCTGCGCGCCCGCATCGGGTCGCTCCGCACGCGCGCCGAGCTTGACGAGCTCCTCTGCGACGAATCGCCGTTTTGGTATAATACCGAGGCAAGTCGCGGAGCGCAGTGAGCGTCGGCGGAATGCGAGGAAGGAAAACGGACGAAGGAGAAATGGATGTTCATCAAGCTGACAAGACTTGACGGATCGCCCATATGGATCAACGCGGCGTTCGTCGTGACGGTAGAGCCCCGCAAGGGTGGCGGCGCCGTCGTCGTTCCCATCGGCGACGGACTCGACTACGACGTGCTCGAATCGCCGGAGGCGGTGCTTACCAGGCTCGGCGACGCACCGGCGGCTGCCGTAGTGCCCGTGCCGGCGTCGGATGCTCTCGCGCCAACGCCGGCGGACGTCTCGCCAGAGCCTGAACCCGCGCCGCCCACGAAGGAGGAGAAGCCGGCGCGCAAGGCTCCGCGCCAGAAGGCCAAGCCGCCGTCGTCGAAGACGGCTGCGCCCGCCAAGCCCGCAGCCCGCGTCAAGGCCCAGCCGAAGCCGCCGGTGTCCGATTTGACCGACGATGACCTGGAGCGCCTCCGGCGCATGGCGCCGGGCTCGGTGAAGAAGCTGCAGAACACGCTTGCGACCCAGTTCAACGTGGCGGACGCCGAGAAGGTCATGAAGTCCCTTGCGGAACGCGGCGTTCTGGAGGTGGGCGGCAACCGAGTCATCTGGCAGAAGCCCGACGCTTAGCATAATCGCGTGCTACGCGCTTGTCGATGTCGCGAAGAGGCAGCTCGCCGAAGGGGACGTCGATGCGCTGATGAACGAGACGCTTTTCTCGCTCTACGCGGCGCTTCCTTCGACATGGCGCGTGAAGGACGAGTCGGACGCGAAGCGGTACTTCCAGCTCTTCATGAAGATGCTGGGGGCTGATGTCCGCGCCCACCGGTCACGCAGCGCGGCATTTTTATGCTATAATATCGGCATGACAAGTTGTGCATGGCTGTGGCTGTACTTCGGCGCGTTCCTGATGCTGATGGAGCTCCTCGCGCCGGGGTTCGTCGTGTTCTTCTTCGGCCTCTCGGCCGCGACTGTCGGGCTGTGCAGGTTCGCCCTGGGCGAATCCTTCACGCTCACGTGGCAGCTCGCCGCATTCTCGGTGTTTTCGATCCTGTATCTGGTCGTCCTGAGGCGCTGGCTCAAGAAGCTCTTCTCCGGCGGCCGCGTCGAGACGAAGACCGACTTCGACAACGAGTACGTCGGCCGGGTCGGCAGCGTCACGGAGGAGATCAAGCCGCCTTTCGCGGGCCGCGTCATGATCGGCGACGCCGAGTGGACGGCTTCCGCCGACGTGCCGCTCGCCGTGGGCACGACAATCGAGGTCATTTCTCAAAACAACCTGACAATGAAGGTAAAGGAGGTAAAATAATGGGCGGAGGCCTGATATTCTTCGCGATCGTGGCGGTGATCGTCCTGGTCGCAATCATAAAGACGGCGGTCATAGTGCCGCAGAAGACGGCGTACATCGTGGAACGCCTGGGCAAGTACCGCTGCACGCTGGACGCGGGCTTCCACATCCTGATTCCGTTCTTCGACCGCATCGCCTACAAGCACACGCTGAAGGAGCAGGCGATCGACGTGCCGCCGCAGGAGTGCATAACGAAGGATAACATCGCGGTATCCGTGGACGGCATCCTGTACATGCAGGTGATGGACCCGGCGAAGGCGAGCTACGGCATCGGTAACTATCTCTTCGCTACGACGCAGCTCGCGCAGACCACGATGCGCTCCGAGATGGGCAAGCTCGACCTCGACCGCAGCTTCGAGGAGCGCACCGCCATCAACGGGGCGATCGTCTCGGCGGTGGACAAGGCGAGCGACCCGTGGGGCATCAAGGTGACGCGCTACGAGATCAAGAACATAACGCCGCCCCAGACGATACGCGACGCCATGGAGAAGCAGATGCGCGCCGAGCGCGAGAAGCGCGCGATGATCGCCGAGTCCGAGGGCGAGCGCCAGGCGAAGATCAACCGCGCCGAGGGCGAGCGCCAGCAGGCCGTCGCGCTCTCCGAGGGCGAGCGCGCGAGGCGCATCAACGAGGCCGAGGGCAAGGCGAAGGAGATTCTCCTCGTCGCCGAGGCACAGGCCACGGGCATCCGCAAGGTCGCCGAGGCGATAGGCGAGAAGGGCGGCCTGGAGTCCGTCAACATGCAGCTCGCCCAGCAGTACCTGCAGCAGTTCGGCAATCTCGCGAAGGCCAACAACACCATGATCATACCTTCCGACCTCGCGAACGTGGCTGGCATAATCAAGGCATGCACGACGATTGTAAAGGAAGCGCACTGACATGAAGCCAACTCTTGTCGTGCTGGCCGCGGGCATGGGCTCGCGCTACGGCGGGCTTAAGCAGGTCGACCCCGTCGGCCCGTCCGGCGAGGCCATCCTGGACTATTCCGTGTTCGACGCCGTGCGCGGCGGCTTCGGCAAGGTCGTGTTCGTCATCCGCCACGACTTCGAGGCGGAGTTCCGCGAGAAGGTCGGGTCCAAGTACGAGGGCATGGTGCCGGTGGAGTACTGCTTCCAGGACATCGCCGACATCCCCGCGCCGTACTCCGTGCCGGAAGGCCGCACGAAGCCGTGGGGCACCGCGCACGCGACTCGCGCGGCCCGCGCCGCCGTGTCCGAGCCGTTCGCGGTCATCAACGCCGACGACTTCTACGGGCGCGACGCGTTCGCGAAGCTCGGCGCGTTTCTTTCGGATGCGAAGCCCATGCACTTCGCTATGGTCGGCTACCGGCTCGACCTCACGCTCTCCGAGAACGGGTCCGTGGCCCGCGGCATTTGCGACGTCTCCGGCGACGGCACGCTCCGCGGCGTCACCGAGATGACCAAGCTCGTCCGAGCGGGCGACGTCGCCGAGAACCGCGAGAGCCCCGAGGCCCCCGTGACGGTGCCGCTCGACGCACGCGTGTCCATGAACCTCTGGGGATTCACCCCGGAGCTCTTCGACGAGCTCGAGCGGCTCTTCCCCGAATGGCTCGCGGCGAACGGTGCGCTGCCGAAGAGCGAGTGGTACATACCGTTCGTGGTCGACGAGCTCATACACGCCGGTCGCGCCGACTGCCGCGTTCTGCCGACCGACTCGCGCTGGTTCGGCGTGACCTACCGCGAAGACAAGCCGTTCGTCGTGGCCGAGATCGCCAAGCTCGTCGCCGCCGGCGAATATCCGGGAAGCCTGCTTGCTCGCTGAACTCCTGGACGCCCTTTGGCCCCGTCCGTGCGAGATCTGCGGGCGTCCGGCCGACCGGCCAGGGCGCCATGTCTGCGCCGACTGCCTGAACAGGCTGCCTTTTCTTCCGACGGACGGATGCTGCCGGCGATGCGGGCGCGACGCACCCGGCCTCGACGGCGAGTTCCTGTGCGAAGACTGCCGTGCCACGAAGCCGCACTTCGACAGAGCCGCAAGCGCGTTGCGCTTCGAGGGGTGCGCACGCGAGATGGTGAACGCATTCAAGTTCCGCAATCACCTGTGGCTCTGCGCCGATTTCGCCGACTGGCTCGAGGCCGTGGCGCGCACGCGCTTCCATGTCGAGCAGATAGACGTGGTGATGCCGATGCCCGCGACCCTCGCCCACAGGTTCGACCGCGGCTACAACCAGTGCGCCTACCTGGCCCGCCCCCTGGCAAGGCGACTCGGGCTTCCCCTTGACGCGCGCACGCTCCGGCGCGTCGGCTCCCCGCGCCGCCAGGGCGGGCTCGACGAGGAGGACCGCCGCGAGAACGTCGTCGGCACGTTCGCCTGCCGCCGCCGCATCGCCGCCAAGAGCCCTTCGGGCGCTGCGCCGACTGTCCTTGTGGTGGACGACATAATGACGACCGGATCCACGCTCTCCGAGTGCGCGCGCACTTTGAAGGAGAACGGCGCAGGTCGCGTCTGGTGCCTGACGCTGGCGCATTCGCTCCGGACATGACGACGGCGGAGCGCCAGGGCGAGGGCGTGAGACGGGCGTTCCAGCCTCCGGCTACAGGCTAGATGGCGGTGAATTATGTTATAATATGCGGTATGGAGACAACGTGATGAGGCTCTATCATGGTTCAAAGTCTGGATTGATCGGCGAAATCGCGCCGAGAAGCCGCGATGTCTGCGATTTCGGGCGCGGATTCTACATGGGCACGGAGAAGACCCAGCCGCTTACGCTCATATGCCACGGCGAGTCGCCGAAGTTCTATGAGGTCGACTACGACGTCGATGGGTTGAGAGTCCATCGCTTTGAACCGAATCTCGAATGGGCTATGTTCGTGGCGTGGAACCGACGGGCGATTCCCGAACGGTTCAAGGAGTATTACGACGAACGCTTCGCGCCTATTGCGCAGGCGAACGACGTGATAGCCGGGAAAATCGCCAACGACCGCATGGTCGTGGTGCTGGACTGGTTCTTCCAGGGGTTCATCTCCGACATCGGACTCGTCGAGTCGTTGCGCGCGCTAAACCTTGGCGACCAGTATTGCGCCGTCACGAAGGCGGCCTGCGACCGCGTGAGGATCGTTGGCGAAAAGTCGCTTTCGCCGAACGAGTGCGAGATGCTGCGCGTCAGATCGGAGAACCAGCGCAAGGTTGCCGTCAGAATGGTTGACCGCATACGCCTCCTCCATCGCCGGGACGGGATGAGCTTTCAGGAAATCATCGAAAGGGACACGGGAAGGAAATGGTATGAACCTTGACGTGTTCCAGATGCAGCAGTGCGAGATGCAGGCGGCGCTTTTCGAGAGTCTCGAGAGACGGCCCGTAGACGCCAAGGCGTTTATTCGCGCATTCATGAACTCGCGCGCGGCGGCGGGGCTTGACTCCACCTTCGACCATTTCCAGTGGGCGGGAATCGAATACATATACGAGGACGTTGTCGAGGAGTTCGACATAAAGCCAGATCCGAACCCGCCGCGCTACAACGCCGAGGCGCTCTGGTACGGCGGATACATCACCCGCTACTGGCACTACCTCACGGGCGAGTCCATGAAGCAGATCTACGCCCAGTGCGACGAGAACCTTCTTCTCCAGTGCTACGGCTTCCACTCCGAGGCCAACGAGATGGCGGTCGAGGACATCAAGGCGATATCCGCTCGGAGGCATTTGACCCATTTGACCCATTGGCCGTCGGTTGCGGCGCCGTAGGCGTTTTTGATACCATTCGCGCCGATGGGGAAGGTGAAGATGGATATCGACCGCGGGTGCGGGCGGTCTCTGACCGACCAGCTTGTCGACGCTCTTAGGGTTGCCGTGCGCCTCGGCAGGTGGAAGGAGGGCGAACGTCTCCCGACGCGCGAGGAGTTGATGGCTTCGTGCGGCGTCAGCCGGAACGTCGTCCAGGCCGCAGTCCGCCGCCTTGTCGCCGAGGGGCTCGTCGTCACGCGCCCCCGCCTCGGCTGCATTGTCGCAAGGCCTTCGCGGCGTCCCGTGCGCGGCGTTGTGCTGGAGATAGACACGAGTTCAGGCGTGCCGTACGGGAATGCATGCTTCTCCGCCGCGTTCCAGAGGGCACTTGGCGAGGAGCGCATTGACTGTCGCCGCGTGGGTCTCTCCTACGACAGCCACGACAAGTTGATCTCGTTTGACCGTGAGCGGCTGGAACGCGAACTGGCGAAGTGCCCCGACGTTGCGCTTGTGACGGCTAGCCTGTCGCGGAAGGCTGGCATCCAGCGGATCATGGACGCGCACGACGTACCGTACGTCATGGCTGGCTCCGCCGCGCCGGGAAGGCATCCACGAATGCTTTGGACTGGTCCGCGTGACATGTGTGTGGGCATCGACGACTTCGTCGCCGACTGCGTCAGCACTGGCATCCGTTCGGTAATGTGGCTGGCCCATTCCGAGAAGACCGGCTTCAATCCATGCGCGGCGCTTGAGAGGTCCGGCATTGCGGTAGAGCGTCTTTTCGCATGGCGCAAGGCCATCGGCTACGACATCGGCCTCAAGCAGTTCATGGAGCTCGGTCGCGACCGCATGCTGGAGCGCATGAAGAAAGGCCCGCTGTGCGACCTCTTGTTCGTGGCCGACGACCATCTGGCACTCGGCGTGATTCCCGCGCTGCTGGAAAGCGGCGTGAGGATACCCGAAGACCTGAAGCTCGTCACGCAGTACAACAAGGGGTTCGGGCTGGTCCTCACGAAGTCGCTGGCCCGCATTGAGTGCGACCCCGCCGCCACTGCAGCGGAATTCGCGAGAGGCGTCACAGAGTGGGTCAAGACCGAACGATTCCCAGAGTTGAGACTGCCGCATTACGTGTATGTGAGGGGCGGGACGTTCCCTGTCCCCGCTGGTTTGCGTGGCACGGAGGTCGCGCATAAAGACAGGGGGCCTATGTTATGAGAAGGCAAGTTGCTTTCGTTGTCGCAGCTGCGGTCATGGCGTTGGATGCCGGCGCCGCGAAGAAGCTCATATTCATAGGGTGGGACACGGGCGACCTCACGCCCGCCGAGATCGTCCGCAACGCCGGCGCGCTGTACGAGGCGGGGGCGGACGGCGTCGGCATCTACCCCCGATTCCAGGCGAAGAACGGCGGGCGCACGCGCCCGGCGTCGGCGGTCAACAGCGAACGGCCTCTCTCCGTGGAGGACTTCGAGTGGATGATTCCGGCGCTTCGCGAGATGGCGTCGAAGCCGGGGCTTTCCGAAAGCCTGCTGCGAGGCGCTTGCGGTGCGCCGAAGAAGCGGATCGACTGGCGCGACGACGCCAGGTGGGCGCAGGTCGCCTCGAACATGGCCGTGATCGCGACGGTCGCGCGCAGGGGCGAAATGAAGGGGCTCGTCTCCGACTTCGAGGACTACTGGCACCAGGGGCAGTACCAATGGCGGCGCGGCGGCGACCTGCCCTACGCCGAGGCGTGCGCACTTGCGCGGCGTCGCGGCGCGGAGGTGTTCGGCGCGGCGTTCCGCGCGTTCCCTGACATGGTCTGGCTCACCTTCCAGTTCATTTCGCACGAGACATGCTACCGCGACTCGCTCGACCCAGTGGGGCTCATGCGCGAGCGCGGCGACCTGTACCCGGCGTTCTTCAACGGCATCCTCGACGCGATGCCGCCCGGCGTGAAGCTCGTCGACGGCGCGGAGCACTACCGCCTCAGGGCCGACAAGGGCGAATTCATGCGCCAGGCCCGCTACGAGCTCTCTGGCGTGCTGCCGCTCGTCGCGAAGAGAAATCGCGCGAAGTACCGCGCCCAGCTCTCCACAAGCGTCGGACAGTACCTCGACTCGTACGCCTGGGCCGACGAAAAGAGCGTGTGGTACTTCGGCCCCGTGAACGGGTCGCGCCTCGCGCATCTCGAGCAGAACCTCGCCGGGGCGCTCGAGGCGTGCGACGAGTACGTCTGGCTCTGGGGCGAACACCGCAACTTCGTAAACTGGAAGGGGCTGGACCACCGACACTGGTGGGACGACTGGTGGGACGGCAAGGGCTCGTTCGAGGACGCCCTGCCGGGTCTTTCGGACACCCTCTGGGGGCTCAAGAACCCCGTCGGCTACGTGAAGCGGCGATTCGCCGCCGGCGGGCATGAGGACATCATCCCGAAGGCGAAGGAGTGGAACTGGCAGAGCGAGTCCACCAACACGGTAAAGGGAACGTTTTCAAAGGAGGCTGTCGCCGGGCGCGGCGAGTGCCGCGTGATGACGGGCGTGGGGAACGGCAGCGTTAATTTCTCCATGCGCGGACTGAAGCAGGGCGAGTGGTACGGGGCGCGCGTCGCGATGAAGGGCGTCGGCGGCAGCATGGGCGTCAGCTGGCAGATGAATGGCGGGTGGCGCTATGACAAGAAGGGCGTCAGCGCCGTGTGGGACGCGCCGGACAGGGACGGCTGGCGCACGGGCTGGCTGCTTGCGCGCGTGCCGGACGACGTGAACGGGCTTGTGCTCGGGCTGGCCGCGAGGCAAATGAAGGGGGAACGGCTCCTGTTTGCCGACGTGCAGCTTGTTAAGCTTCGCGATGCGCCCGACGGCGCGAAGGAACTCCTGCAAACACCGAAGACGAAGAAATGAGACTAACAAAACGAAACTACCAGTTGTGGGTTGTTGCGGCTGCTCTTGCCGCGGCATCGCAAGCCTTTGCGCTCGTCGAGCCGTTTTCGGCCGAAGAGCTATCTTCCGACTCTGCCTTCGGCGCTGCATGCGCCAGGCGCATGCAGACATGGAAAGCTCGGCGCTCGGCCATAAAGCCCGACTATTCAGATTCCAGCCGATACCTGGAGCCGCCGCAGGACAACAGACTCGACGCGCCGTTCAAGGTCGTCTCCGGCGGAAAGCCCGCCGCCACGATCGTGCTGGAGTCGGCGAGCAGCGAGGACATTGTCCTCAGACGGGCGGCCGAGGAGCTGGCGGGTCACATAAAGCTGATCACCGGCGTCGAGCTGAAGATATGCGACTTCTGGGGCGCGCGCGACGACAAGCGCGACAGGCTGAACCGCATCTGCATAGGCAAGCGCCTCATCCCGTGCGGCTACTCGAAGCCGTCCGCCGGGAACGCCTGGCTGCAACGCCTCGCCGAAACGGACGGAGGCTGCGGCAAGGACGGCTTCGCGATCCGACTCGACCCCGAGAGGCCGACGCACCTGCATGTGTTCGGCACGACGTCGAAGGGCACGATGAACGGCGTGTTCGCACTTCTCGAGAACAACACGGACATCATCTGGGCTCGCCCCAACGAGGAGATCGGAACGGTGTTCACGCCGTCCCCCGGCGAGCTGTCGTTCGTCTGGGGAAAGGACTTCGTCTCCGTGCCCGACACCGTTGCGCGCGGGTGGAACAGCTACGCCGGGCTGGAGTGGATGAGCCGCAACGGCTGCAACCTCTTCAACGGCGGTGGCGGCGGCGACATCTCGCACGTGAACGCGAAGAAGGGCCGCTACGGCGTGTGGTCGGTGCGGCACATCTTCGGGCACATGTTCAGTTCGTTTCTGGCGAACGAGACGGACCCGCTCGTCTTCGCCAACGACGGGCACGGCGTGCCGTTCCCCGAGAAGCGCAAGATGCCGTGCTTCACGTATCCGAAGGCCCTCGACGTGTTCTCCGACAGGCTCATAAACTGCGCTCGGCTTGCTCCGGCCGGGACGGAGAGGCTGTACGTCAGCATGGAGGACACCATGACAACGTGCGCCTGCTCCAACTGCCTCGCGCCCATAAAGCTGCCTGACGGAACCGTGCTGACGAAGGAGGACGACGCCTTCTTCTCGATGCGGTTCTGGACGTTCATGAACAAGGCCGTGAGGCGGCTCAACGCCGTGTTCCCGCAGATGAAGGTTGATACGCTCGCCTACTTCTACACCGCGCCCGTTCCGCCGTGCGATATCGACACCAACCTTACGCCGGAGTTCGCGCCGTACGTGCGCGCGAACGACAAGGACCCGATCTTCGCGCCTGAGAACGCCAAGTGGCTTCGGCGCCTCGCCGGATGGCGCGGCAAGTGCGGCACCGTCGAGATGTACGACTACCACGGTCTCGGCATCAGGTTCCCGCGTCCGCTCGCAGAGACCCGCGCGTTCGACTTCGCCGTGATGAACCCGTACGTCGTCGGCATGACGAGCGAGAACAACACGATGTCCGACAAGACCGTTCCGAACTCGCCGTGGGGCGATGCCGAGGCCGTGTGGGACGTGTCGGCGATGGAGCAGTGGGTGATTACGCGGCTCTACTGGAACTGCCGCCGCGACGTGGAGGGGCTGCGCAAGTACTTCATCCGCCGCGCCTACCGCGAGGCCGCGCCCGAGGTGGAGCGCGTATACGGCATGATACGCGACGAGTGGTTTGCATCGCCCGCGCGTTCGACGCTCGGCGACGACCCGGTGGAGCTTGCGAAGTCGCTGATCGTCGCCCGCGGACGCGACGCGGAGCTTGCCGCGTACCTTGACAGGGCAGTCGCGGCCGCGCGGCATCCGAAGGCCAAGGTTCTCGTGGAGCGTCTGCGCCAGAGGCTCATGTCGCTTGTCGCAGACGCGAAGTCCATCAAGAACCCGAAGATCGCCCTGCCGCTCGTGCGAGTCGACGGTGCGCCGGGCTTCGACGACGCCGTGTGGAGGCAGTCCGCGAAGTTCCAGCCGTTCACGGTCGTGGACCGCAGGAACCGCGGGCGCCCGGCGGCGAGCGCTACGCAGATGCTCGCGTTCCACGACACAAAGACGCTCTACCTGAAGTTCCGGTGCGAAGACAGGAGCTGTGCGCAGCTGCCGGTGATCCCCGTGCCGCCGGACGGAAAGGAGCGGCTGATCGTCGCCGACCACCTCGAGGTCTTCGTCGACGACCCGACGCAGGCGGAAGAGTATTTCCTCTTCGGCGTCGCGCCGGACGCTCAGCGCTTCGACTGGCGCAAGAACGCGGGAATCGCGTGGAACGGAGAGTGGGACGCAAAGACGCGCCGCGACGCGGGCGGCTGGGAGGCAGTCGTGTCGATTCCGCTGAAGACGCTGAACGTGGACATACTCAAGAACGACGCCCTCCGCCTGCTCGCGGTGCGCGAAGTCCATTCCCACGGCGAGCTTAAGGCGGAGTTCTCGAGCTGGGGCGGTGGCGGACATCACCAGCGCTCGCTGTTCGGGGACGTCAAGCTCATGCACTGAACAACAGGAGGAAAGACTGAAATGACGACGAGAAGATGCTTCATAGGGTCGCTTGCGGCGAGCGCCGGGGCGGCGGCGTTCGCGGGCAAGACGCTTGGGCTGCCGAACCTTAAGGTCGGCATCTTGAGCGACATACACCTCAGCCAGCCCGAGAAACACCAGAGCCAGGGCGCGATCGACACGTTCAAGCACGTGCTGGAGTTCTTCAAGAGGGAACGCGTCGACGCCGTGCTGATCGCGGGCGACCTCACCAACGGCGGGACCATGACGGAAATGCGCGTGGTGGTCGCCGCCTGGAACGAGGTCTTCGGCAGGGACGCGCATGCGCCGGAGAGGGTGTTCGTCACCGGCAACCACGAGAAGGTCTACTTCGAACAGGCGAAGAAGAAGGGCGAACTGGAGAACCCGGGATATGCCGACGGCCTCTACCTCGACGTGAAGAAGAACTGGAAGGAGCTGTTCGGCGAGGAGTGGAGCCCGTTCTTCGTCAAGACCGTGAAGGGATACTCGTTCGTCGGCGCGCACTGGGCAGAGTGGTTCAACGAGAAGGACTTCCGCGCGTTCCTCGCCGCGAACCGGGCAAAGCTGGATAACGGCCGCCCCTTCTTCTACACGCAGCACGCGCATCCGCAGAAAACATGCTACGGATCCTGGACGTGGCACCAGTGGGATGGCGGCCCGACGGACAAGGTGCTCGCCGACTGGCCGAACGCCGTCGCGTTCTCCGGCCACACGCACTACTCGCTCACCGACCAGCGGAGCGTCTGGCAGGGTTCGTTCACTTCGATCGGCACGGCGGCGCTCAGGTGGCTGTCGCTGCCGAGCGGACGCGAGAACTACGGCAACGAGCTCGGCCTCGGCAGGCGCATGCCCAATATGTTCTGGGGATCGCAGGGGATGGTCATGAGCGTCTGGGACGACAGGATGGTCTTCGAGAGGTACGACTTCGCCGACAACGAGAAGCTGGGCGACGACTGGGTTGTTCCGGTGCTGAGCTCGAAGGAGGGCGTTCGCGAGTACTCGTTTGCGTCCCGCATGGCGAAGGCCGCCGCGCCGGAGTTCCCCGAGGGCGCGAAGATCACGCTGGAGGAGCGCGACGGGATGTCGCCGAAGACGCGCACTCGCACGCCGGAGAAGGAGCGCCAGCTCGTCGTCAAGTTCCCGGCCGCCGTCGGCGCGGACGACCTCTCCCGCGTATTCGACTACGAGGTGGCCGTCGACTGCATCGAGGCGGACGTCAAGCTTCGGATGGCCACGAAGCGCGTCTACCAGCCAGGCGCGCACAAGAACGTCAGGCGTGCCGTGGAGGCGCCGAGCTGCGTGTTCGGAATGTGCGAGCTCCCCGAGGCGACGTTCCACATTTCCGTGACGCCGATGAACTCGTTCGGGATGCGAGGGAAGCCCCTTGTCCTCAAGCACAGCCGCAAGGCGTGAGTCTTCAAAACACAGGAGGGTCAAAACGATGAAAAAGGCAACAGCCATTGTCCGCTCGATTCTGCATGCAGGAGTCTTCGCAGCGGTTGCATTCCTTCTCGCGCCCGTGTCGCTGGCGGCGTACGAGGCGACGATAGAGGCGCCCAACGGCGTGGGCGACGTCGTGGCACTCACCAATGCGCTCGCGGAAATAAACGCGTTGCAGAACAACACCTGGTTCAATGCCAAGGTATGGCTGAAGCCGGGTGTCTACAATCTCAGCGGCGTGTACATGGATTCTGCTAATCACCTTAATCTCAAGTCCTGCCAAGGAGGTATGATCGCTGGTCTTGGAGCCGGACCAGAGGACACGATTCTGCTTGGTGGCGGAGAGACCGAAGGGCATAGGGTTCTCTCCGCTAGCGGCAGCAACTACGACTGGATGACGATCTCCAACTTGACGGTCACTGGTGGCTGGACAACTGGCGACGGGGGCGGAATTCACGGCAATGGAACGACTCGCTACAGACATCTCATTGTCTCGAACAACTATGCCGCAGGCAGTAACCAGGGCGGCGGCGGAGGCTGCATGAATGGACGTGCGGAATACTGCCAGTTTGCTGATAACAGGGTCGTCAGTTCCGGCTCAAGATTTGGCGGCGCATTCTGGACTGACGGCGGCGGCGGCCAGCAGGCGAACTTTGTCCAGGGCGCGTGGCACTGCACTTTCTCCAACAATGAATGCCACCATAGAGGTGGGGCATTGTTCCTCAAGGGAAAATGCATAGACTGTACGTTCGTTGGCAACACCGCAGTTTACGGGGGAGCGGTCAACTGCGGAGCGGTGGAATGGTCGTGGAACTCGTCGCATTTCACCAATTCGACGGAGATACTAGACTGCAAGTTCATCGGCAACACTCTTTCTGCATGGGGACACGGCTCGGCCGTCTACTGCAGCGCATCATCGGTCGGAGTGCCGATATCGAACTGCGTGTTCACGGCTAACGACACGACGGTCGGCGGCTCCGGCGTCATCTACAAGGGCGACCTATACGACTGCATCGTCACGAACAACGTCCGCGTTGAGCAGACTTTATACAACTGCAATCTTTACAGGTGCTATGTCGCGGAAAACAAAGGAACGGGCGGAGGAAATTCGATCGACAGTGTTGCAACAGGCCAGGCGCACGCTTATACGAACAGCAACTGCATTTTCCTCAACAACATTCAAGAGAGCTACGGCATCATCAGCATCTGCAAGGCCGTCGTCAACTGCACGTATATCGGGAACGTGACGCAGGGAGGCGCGAATTACGGAGACATCTGCAGAAATTGTCGGATGTGGAACACGGTTCTTGACGAAAACTACCAGGACAAAGGCAAGAATCCATATTACCACGTGGATGTCCGGGCACACACTGCGGACGGCGATCTGACGCTGGTGATGACTAACTGCGTATTCGGGAGGGCCGACAGCTACACGACGCTAGATGCGAACGGGTATGTCACAAATGCCGGCGTGGCGAACACGCGCCGGGTGACGAACATGAGGTTTGCCGACGCGGCGAACGGCGACTACACGCCGAGGACGAGCTCTGCGCTATACGACGCAGGCTGCCAGGAGCCGTGGCTCCTCTCGCTTGTCGGCGAGACCGACCTTGCGGGCAATCCTCGCGTATTCGGCGCGGCCATCGACATCGGCGCATACGAGTGCCAGAAGATGAAGCCGGGCGCCATGCTGCTGTTCCGGTAGGGCCATTCCGTTCGAGGCGGGGTTGACAGCCCAATAGTCAATCGACTTCTGTGATAAGCGAACCTTGTGGGGACAGGCCCCGCTTGTCATGGACTCGTGGGACTCTTCCTTCCTTCCTTCCTTCTTGTGCTTCTTGGAACCTTGTGGGGACAGGCCCCGTTTGTCGTGGAACCTTGTGGGGACAGGCCCCGTTTGTCGTGGAAGTTTTTGTCGCCCCCTTGCAATTTTCGGCGGGATATGAGACAATATACGCGCTCTCCGGGATTGATTTCCGTCGTGACGGTCGGATAGAAGGGGGAGTCAGTGACAGGTCTGCGGGTGATGCCCTCGGAGCCGCTATGGCGACGATGAAGAGTGGAGACGCAGGCCGCCGCCGGATGTGAGACCCTGGTTTGGGTCGTGCGCCGAGAGGCGTAGGCGTCCGTCGGCATGGCCAGGCATGGTCGATTCCGAAAATGCGCTAGGGCGGCCGCGTGGCCGCCGAAACCAAAACGCATGAAAAGGAGAATCGGCCATGGCACGCACGGCGCGCATAAAGAAGGACGCAAAGGGTACTGCCCACTACCACCTCATGTCGAGGGCGAACGACAGGAAGTTCCTCTTCGAGAAGGGGAAGGTCAAGGACTCGCTGATCGACGCACTCAAGAGGGCGGCGGAGTTCAGCGGGATAGGCCTGGAGGCGTACGCGGGGATGGACAACCACTTCCACGTCGTATGCAGGGTCGTGAGGACGGCCGAGCCCGTCCCGGAGGACGAGCTGGTCCGCCGCGTCGGTGTCCTGAAAGGCCGAAAGGCGGAGGAAAAGCTCGCCGAGCGGTGGGAGGAGCTCCGCGAGACTGGTCGCGAGGCCCTTGTTGAGGCCGAGCAGAACCGCCTCCGTTCGCGGATGAACGACATAAGCGAGTTCATGAAGACGTTCAAGGAGGTGTTCAACATCCGCTTCAAGCGTGAGCGCGGCTACACGGGCTCTATCTGGAGCGGGCGGTTCAAGTCGACGCTGATAGAGGGCGGGAAGTACCTTGAGACATGCCGCCGCTACGTGTACCTGAACCCCGTCCGCGCCGGACTCGTGAAGCGCGCGGCCGACTACGCCTGGTGCTGGATTGCCCCGTCCGACGAGCGGTTCGCGGGGTCTGTCCCCGAAGGGTGGCTGATGAGGCGGGTGGCGCAGATAGGGGACGGGAAGATATTCGGTAGCTTCGAGTTTGTGACGGAGGCGGCGTTTGCGCTGGGGGACAGGTTCCGATCTAGAGGCGCAGCGGCGCGGGCGGTTGGCGAGCTGGGCTTTGCGACGCACGGCTGGAGGCTCGCGAGGTTGGAGGAGAGGAATGTCGCATGAGGAAAGGGATGGACGATAATGTGTCGTTCTGCGAGTTTGCAGCTATGGGGGGTTCTCCTCGGCCATTGCGGGGTCTGTCCCCATTCCCCATTCAAATCTGCATACATTGATACATTTTGCCGTTGACATGCGGACGGGCATTTTGGTATGATACCGGCCGCAAGTGAAACTGCCGTTTTCCATAACTCCCGACATCCGGGCGAGCCTGACCGACAAGATTGTGGATGGTATACGCTCGGCCATACAGTCCGGGCGGTACAGCCCGGGCGACCGGCTCCCCGGGACGCGCACCATCGCCAAGGAGCTGGGAATTTCGGTGCGCGCGCCCACCGAGGCGTTCCGGCGTCTGGCGGACGAGGGCTTGCTGGAGGTGCGCACGAAGTCCGGCGCGGTGGTGCGCGAGCGTGGCGCAAAGGCGTGGAAGGGCCATGTCTTGGTCGTCCTGCCCGACGGAGAGTACAACTACTTCCAGAACGTCTTTGCCGGGCGGTTCGCGAACAGGTTGGCGAAAGGGGGCTACCTGACGTCCCTTGTTACGACGCCGCGCGGACATGGCGGCCGACACGACATCTCCACTCTTGAAGTTGCGCTGTCGGGGTCGGTCGACTTCGCGTTCTGCGTCCGGCAGGAGCGCACCGTGGTCGCCGCACTCTCTGCGAACGGTGTTCGGTTCGCGGTCGTGTCGGACGGCGATGTCCGCAGACTGCCGCGCGGCTGCGTGGCCGTCGTGCCTCACGACATGTCGGGCGCCGTCGCCGAACTTGTCGCGCATTGCCGCCGCGCAGGGGTGGGAAAAGTCCTGGTGGTATGCAAGTCGATCGAAGACGACCATTTCTCGCGCGGCTTCGCCGGCAGCGGCGTCGTTGCGGAAAGGATGGTTGTGCCGCCGAAGACGTCTGGCGGGCGGGAGCTCCGCATCGTTAACATCCAGCGCGCGGTCGTAGAGCGCTTCGAGCGGCTGTTTGCGGAGCGCGGGAGGGAGTGGCTGCCCGACCTCCTCTTCTTTTCCGACGACCATGCCGCCACGTCCGGCGTGATCACGCTGCTTTCCCATGGCGTCCGCATCCCCCACGACGTCAAGATTGCATCCGTCACAAACAAGGGCCTTGGCCCTGCGATGCCCGTGCCCCTCACGGCAATTGAACTGTCGGCCGTTTCCGCCGCATACGACATGGCGGACGCCACACTCGGGTTCCTGTCCTGCGGCAAGTTCCCGCAGGGATTGCGGATCGAGCGACAGTACAGAATCGGAGGGACGTTCGCGTAGATGCGAAGGAGTAACTTTAAACTGTAATGAAAAGGAGCATGGGAATGAGAAACCATACGATACCAACGGCCGTTCTGGTGGCGGCGCTTGCATGCGGCGCTCATGCCGGAGACATGCTGACGTACTATCCCAACGGCGCAACCGCAACCGCTCCGTTCTCGTGGGCGGAATCGGCGAACTGGTTCGAGACCAACTCGTACGACAAGTTGCCGACTGTTTCGGTCGGGCGCGTGCCTTCGTCCTCCGACAAAGTGCTCATCCAGGAGTGGGGCGGGATATCTCCGGCGACGCCAGTCGTCATCGGCAGCGGAAGCGAAGTGTCCGTCGCGAGCCTCACCGTCGGCTACAACAAGAACAACGGCAAGACCCACGGATACGGCGCCTCGCTGACGGTGGACGGCGGCAAGTTGAACGTCGCCGGAAGCATGATTTTCTCAAGCGGCAACTACACCTACGGAACGTTTGCCCTGAAGAACGGTGCCGAGGCCAGCGTGTCCGGGAATGCGCAGTTCGGCAACAACAACTACACCGTGGACGACCACTGCCGCGTTGACGTCGACGGGACTTCCAGCTTCAATGTCGCCGGTACTCTCAGCGTAGGCGTGCGCGCCACGAAGAGCGCCGCCATAGTGACGAACCGGGGGACGATTGTCACGGGTTCGCTTGTGATAGGACCGAATTCCACTTCGAATGACGGAACTGGCACTGTCTACAATGCCGGACATCTCGTGGTCTCCAACAGTCTGGTCGTTGGCGGCGCGGCTGCCAAAAACAAGGGGCGCGGAGAGCTGTACTTGCCGGAGGGTTCGACTCTGCAGCTCGGCGAAACGGCCGAAGTCGTCGCTGGTTCCGACGGCGCTGGCCCGATAGACGGCATCCTCGACACGGAAATTCCGATCGTCCTCGAGGGAGCGCAGAAAATCAAGATCGGCAATGCGACGACAAACGCGGCGTTGGGCGGCGTGCTGCGCCTCCGCAAATCGGCACGTCTCGACAACTCAAGCACGACGCTTGAAGTCGGAAATGTACAGTATGGTCGTGGAAGACTCCAGATGTACGACGACTCCACAATTACCAATGTCATGTATTTCTTGTTGAGCGACAGAGCCCGATGCGATTCGTGGATCGAAATGCACGACCATGCGGCGATTACGAACGTGGCGTCCATCCGTCTAGCCAAGACAACTGGTACGCGTACGAGTTCCAGCGGCCATCTCGTGATGGACGGCAACAGCGCAATCTACTTCAACTGTCCCGAAGAGGTCAACGAAGCCAGCGGATTCATCCTTGGCACGACGGACAACAACGTCATGGAGATGGTCTTGCGCGACAACGCCCTGATCACCGGCTTCCACCGCATGAACGGCGCCGTGAAGGCCGACGGCTTCCGCCTCTCCATCCGGCTTGAGGGTGGGCGGATCGTCTTCAAGCCGACGTCGTACAACACTCGCTGGTGCCTCAATTTCGGCGGTTCCAACAACGCGGACGACGGCGTGGGAGTCATAAGCGGCTACGGCACGATGACGCGCACGGACGCGGCGAATCCCAGTTCCAGCAAATACATGCTGATGTCGTGCGCGATGCACGACTTCGCGTTCATCGCCGACGGGTGCGGCGCGGAGCGCGACCTCGACATGCGGGCGTTCGGACAGTTCAACAGCTCGAGCATGGCCAACGTCACGGGGACGAACGGTTGGTACGCCGTCAACGGCGGCCGCCTCATCTATCCGCGTGGCGGCAAGTCAGTGGGCGTGTATGCGGACAGCCCGGCAGCGCAGGTGGGCAACTTCTACAAGGTCGGGACGAACGAGCTCGGCGAAGTGAAGACGCCGACGCTCGTGAACTCCTTCTCCATGCAGGTGACTACTTCCGCCGGCACGGGCGGGAAGGCCTGGCCGTACGCCGCGCTCTACGCGCCCGACAGAACGGACTATCCCGCCAACGTGCTGCGCGGCAGGGAGGGGAAGGTCGTGGCCGTCTGGCGCATCGGCACTTGCACGACGGGATGGAACTCGGACGAGCCGAGAACTCCGTGGACCAACTGGACGCAGATGAAGCTGACCTTCCGCTACGACGCAACGGCGTTCGACGGCGTGACGCCAGTCAAGCTCTACCGCCACGAGGGTGTCGAGGGCGGCTCGTGGAGGCTCGTGTCGAAGCAGGACGTCCCCGCCGAAGATTCGCTCATTTCGGCGACCGTCGCGCCTGGGGCGGGCACATGGAACGTAGGCTGGTTCGCGCTTGTGGAGCAGCCTGAGCAAGGGACAATCATTCTTGTAAAATAACTCAACTGAAGGGCTGAAATGAAAGCGAACGCAAAGAAGAGACAGTCGCAAGGAACTGGTAGGGCGGCATCGATGATGCCGCCGATTACGGCGGTTTCGTCGAAACCGCCCTACCAAAACGGCGGTTTTTTGCAATCGATTCAGAAGATGCTGTGCCTGTCGGCGGCGCTGCTCGCGGCGGGATGGCTCGCGGCGGAGCCGGCATGCAACGGCGGGGCGGAGATCGGCAAGTCCGGGAAGAGGTATTCGATCTTCATCCTCGGCGGGCAGAGCAACATGGCCGGGCGCGGAACGCTCAGGGCGGACAACCGCGTCTCCACTGAAAGGGTCCTCAAGTTCACGCGGGACATGAAGTGGGAGGAGGCGACCGAGCCTCTGCATTTCGACAAGAAGGCCGCCGGCGCAGGGCTTGCGGCGAGCTTCGCGCGCATCATCGCCGACCGCGACCCGGAGACGGTCGTCGCGATTGTCCCGTGCGCGTTCGGCGGCTCGCCGATCCGCGACTGGCAGCCGGGGCGCGTCCACTACACGAACCTCGTCGCGCGCGCCAGGGCCGCGATGAAGGACGGCGAGATCAAGGGCTTCCTCTGGCACCAGGGGTGCAACGACGCCTTCTCGTTGAAGCACATCGACGGCTACCTGCCGCTCTTCACGAACGCGATCACCTCGATCCGCCGCGAACTGGGGATCGAGGACAAGCCGTTCCTCGCCGGCGAGCTCGGCCCGTACCTCGTCGCATGGAAGGACGAGCGCCGCCCCAACATCTACTGGCGCGAGATTAACAAGAAGATCGCCGAGGGCGTCAAGCTGATGCCCAACGCCGCGCTCGTGAGCGCGGACAGGCTCTTCGACGTCAAGAAGGACCGCATCCACTTCGAGACGCCTTCCCTGCGACGCTTCGGGGAGCGGTACGCCACGGCATACCTCGACCTCATTCTCGGCAAGCTGGACGTCAAGGTGGAGAGCGACAGGGCTGACTTCGTGTACGGCGTCGGCGAGGAGGCGGCATTCACCGTTACGGTCACGAATCCCGGACGCGACAATCCGCACGTCGGGAAGGTGAAGGCGTGGGTCGACAACTTCGGCAAGACGAAAATAGAGCCGGAGCGCACTTTCGACTTCGGCCCAAGCGGGACATTCACTATAAAGGCGAAGATGGACAAGCCGGGGTTCATGCGGCTCTGCGTGCTGACGGACGACGGCCGCACGAAGATGCGCGGCGTGGCCGTCGCCCCAGAGAAGATCGCGCCCGGGCGCCCTGCGCCGGCGGATCTCGAGAAGTTCTGGAGCGATGCCGTCGCCGCCTACGACGCCGCCGTACCGGAAGACGTGAAGATGGAGCCGCTGCCCGCCCTCGACACGCCGACGCGCGAGGCGTTCAAGGTGTCGCTCGCCGCGCCGTTCGGGCGCAGGATGTGGGGGACGCTCGCCATCCCGCGCGACCGATCGCGCCGCCACCCGCTGCACCTCAACGTGCCCGGCGCGGGGCCGGCGCGCTGGTCGGTCGGCGGCAAGGACGACGAGGCGTACCTGATGATGAACGTGCACTACTACGAGCCTGTGGCGGGCGGCGCATATCCCGAGAACCAGCCGCTCCAGACTGTAGAGGACAGGGAGTGGGAGAAACTCTATGGCGTGGACCGCTACTGCAAGGCGGGGATATCAAAAGACCGTGAGTCGTATTTCTACTACTCGGCAATACTCGGAATCCGTCGCGCGTTCATCTGGGCGACGAAGCAGGACTGGGCCGACCCGTCCGACGTCACGTACGCCGGGACGAGCCAGGGCGGCGGCTTCGGGCTGTTCATGACGGCTCTCGTGCCGGGGGTGCGCAAGAGCGTCATCTACGTGCCTGCGATCACGGGGCACTACGCCTCGGAGCTGGGCGGCGCCCAGGACGGCTGGCCGCTGCTGATCGAAGGCCAGAAGGACGACGCGGCGCGTGAAGCGGCGCGGAAGTGGGCCGGGTATTTCGACGGCGCGTCGTTCGCGACGATGGTCAAGACGCCTGTCAGGTTCGTCGTCGGATTCGCCGACACGACATGCGCCCCGCACGCCGTCTATTCAGCCTACAACATGTGCCCTGCCGCCGACAAGGCCATCTGGCACGGTCTCGACATGTCACACTCGGTCTACGGCGACCTCTACCGCAGGGGCGACGAGTGGCGCCGCAAGAAGGAATGACGGGAGGTCCTGGCATGGGCGCTGGCGACAAAGGCGCGGCGGTTTACGCCGTCGGGCTCCTCAAGGCGAAGACGGCGGAGATCGCAGGGAAGGCTGGCGTTCCGAAGGCGGACGCCGACAGGATCGCGGATGTCCTCGTGACGGCGGACATGCGCGGCATATTCAGCCACGGCGTGGTGCGCCTGGCAAGATACATCGACTGCATCAACGCCGGCGGAATAAAGCCCGCCGCGGAGCTGGAGATACTGCGCGAGTCGTCGAACTCGCTAATGGCAAGCGCCGCAGGAGGGCTGGGAATCCCCGCCGCCGTCAAGGCGATGGAACACCTGCTGGAGAAGGCGAAGACGCAGGCAGTTGCGATTGCGACCGTGAACCACTCGGACCACTACGGCGCGGCGGGATACTACGCGATGATGGCGGCGGACCGCGGCCTTGTCGGCTTCTCCGCGTCGAACACCTGTCCGCTTGTCGCGCCGACGGGCGGCCGGGCGGCGACGATCGGCAACAATCCGTTCGCGTACGCCGCGCCGGGCGTGAGGCACAGGGCGGTGCTGTTCGACGTCTGCATGTCGAAGGTCGCCGCCGGGAAGCTAGTCATCGCCGCCGAGGCGGGTCAGACGATACCCGAGGGACTCATACTCACGAAGGACGGCCGTCCGACGACCGACCCCGGCGAGATCTGGCACGACGCCGTGATGCTGCCGTTCGGAGAGCACAAGGGCTACGGTCTCGCCGTGATGGTTGAGGCGATGACGGGCGTTCTCGGCATGGCCGGCATGATGTCGGGCGTCCACAGCTGGAACACGCAGCCCGGGCGCGACGCCGACACGGGGCACTCCTTCGTCGTGGTGAACCCCGAGTTCTTCGGCGGCGGCGACGCGTTCCGCTCGCGGATCGACGCGATGGTGGACGAGCTCAAGGCGTGTCCGCCGTGCGACGGCTCGACGGAGGTCCTCTACCCCGGCGAACTTGAATGGCGGCGCGAGGCGAAGGCGCTTGCGGACGGTCTGGCACTTCCTGCGGCGTCAGTCGCGGAGCTGACGCGCGCCGCGAGAATGACGGGCGTGGAAGTCTAGCGGAAATCGGAGGGCGTGGTTATGCGGCATTTGCTGGTTGTGGCGGCAGCGGCGTTGGTTGCCTGTCCGCTGTCGGCTGTCGTCCTGGTGGAGGACGGAAAGGCGCGCGCGGAAATCGTGCTGCCCGAAGGGGCATGGCCCGCAGAGCGGTTCGCGGCGAGCGAACTGCGCTTTCTCCTGAAGAAGGCGAGCGGTGCGGAGCTTTCCGTCGTAGAACAGGGGAAGGTCAGGGCGGGATTCGCCAAGGTGCTTGTAGGCCGTGCGGCCGGGCTGGGCTCGTTCGCGCCGTTCGCCGGCAGGGTCGCCGCTGAGGGCGGCGCTCTGCGCATCGCAGGCGGTGACAGTCCCGGCGACCCCAAGAAGGCCGATACGCAATGCGGCACGCTGTACGCCGTGTACGAGTTCGCAGACCGTGAGCTGGGCGCGCGCTTCCTCTGGCCGGACGACAGGTACGGCGTGGTGACGGGAAAGAAACCGACCGTCGCCGTGGCGGAGGGCGCGGCGTACAGCTACGCGCCGCCGTTCGAGAACGTTCGCATACGACATTTCCCAGTTGCGTGGGGACGCCGCGCCGCGCGCATCTGCTCCAAGAAGGTCAACTATCCCGACGGGAAGACAGGCGGACACGCCTTCGTGAGCTGGTGGAAGACCTACGCCCAGTCGCATCCCGACTTCTTCGAACTGGTCAAGGGCAAGCGCAACGCGAAGCCCGGAGCGTCCATGTGCGTGGCGAACCCCGCGTTCCACGCCGAGATAGTGAGGCTCTGGAAGGAGGCGCGGGAGAAAGAGCCGGGCAAGGAGTTCGCCATAAACGCCTGCGAGAACGACACGAGGGGAAAGTGCGAATGCCCTTTGTGCACGGCGTGGAACGATCCCGAGGCCGATCCCAAGGATGCGAGCGAGCGTTACGCACACTTCTACAAGGCGCTGTACGAGCTTGCCGCGAAGGTTGATCCGTCCGTGCGCGTGTACGGCTACGCCTACTCAAACTACGTGAACCCGCCGCGACTGCTGACGTTGCCTGAGAACGTGTTCATATCCTACGTCCCTTCGCCGCTCCAGCCGTACGACGCCGCCTCGCGCGAAAAGGTGATCGGCAACATCCACAAATGGCAGAAGGTGGGCTGCACGCTCAACTACCGTCCGAACCTGCTCGACGGTTACGCCATGCCAGAAGATATCTCGACGGACTACTACACCGAGTTCCAGGAGATGCTGAATGCGCACATGAAGGCAATTGACATTGACGGCCCGAACAAGAGCTTTGCAACGCAGGGGCCGTTCCTCTACATACTGGGGCGCATGATGGTGCATCCCGACTGGACGCTCGAACGTCTTAAGGACGAATACTACGCGGCGTTCGGCCCGGCGAAGGACGCGGTGCGCGACTACTGGGAGTACTGGAACCGCTACGCGCTCGACAACGCCGACATGTTCCACGAGATACCGAAGAAGCACAACCCGCTTCGCCACGGGATATTCTTCGGCTTCCACTATGCCTTTTACGCGCATCTGCTGTTCCCGCCGGAGGCGCTGGCGCGCGGGGCGGAGCTCCTGGACCGCGCCGTCGCGGCGGCGAAGGGGTCGCCCGACGACCTGGCGCGCGTCGAGTTCCTCAAGGCCGGGCTCGACCACGCGACGCTTTGCGCGAAGGCATGCGCCGTGTTCCGCGACAAGAAGACCACCACCGAACAGCGCGCAAAGGTGCTTGGCGAGGTCAAGGAGTTCCGCGAGAAGCGGCTTCCTGAATGGGCGGCCGACGTGTACCGGTTTTGCAAGATCGCGGGGCACAACGAGCAGGTGGCGTGGACTTTCAACTCCTTCGACCCGGAGATGCTAATCGAGCTTCCGCTGAAGTGGCGGCTGAAGCTCGACCCGGATGACAGGGGCGCTTCGCTCGGATACGGCGAATATGGCTTCGACGACTCGGCGTGGCAGTGGATCGACACTGACCGGCATCTCGAGAAGCAGGGGATAGAGTACGGCTACAGGAATGCGTGGTACAGGACGAAGGTGGACGTCCCCGCGAAGTTCCGGGGCGCTCGCTGCGTCGCCCACTTCGGCGGCATCGACGAGGGATGCGTCCTCTACGTGAACGGGAAGAAGGCGGGCGAGTTCAAGTTCGACCATGCCAACGACCCCGACACGTGGAGACGTCCGATGGAGTTCGACATTACCGCCTTCATGCCGGAGGACGGCAGGGTTTCCATCGCGCTGAAGGTCGTCAACGACATAGGAAGGGGCGGGCTGTGGCAGCCTTCGGAGCTGAGGTTCTTCAAGAAGGAGAACTCCGTGCTCGAACGGCCGGAGACCGTGACGTACAAGGGACGCGAGAAGACTCACTTCGACACGGTGAAGCTGTACGCGCTCAAGCATCCTGGCGACAAGACGGTCGCCGTGTCGCTGGAGTGCCGCGTCGAAGGGAAGGGCAAGGTCGTGCCATACCTGAAGGAGATGGAGGTCGGCAAGAAGCCGATCCGCGACCAGAAGCTGCAGGTTCTTTCCGGCGACGACGGCGCGTGGAAGAAGGTCGAGATGTCGGCGCGGACGCTGCCGGAGACCCAGCGCATTGACCTGCTCATAAAGGCCGCGATCCCCGAAGGCTCGTCCGCCGAAGTCCGAAACCTTAAAGTCGAGCTGCGATGATGACGAGCAGAAGGGATTTCGCGAAGCTGTTCGCCGTGTCAGTGGCGGGGCTTGGAGCGATGCGCTTCTCGCGGGCATTCGCCGGCGCGCTGCCGCGTCCGTTCGTGATAGCGCACATATCAGACGTACACTGCTCCGTGCCGGAGAAGGCCGACTTGATACGCCGCATAGTCGCGGAGGTCAACGCCGATCCGTCCATCGACCTTGTCGCCGTGACTGGCGACTTGCAGAACCGGTCGCAGATGGAGGAGCTGGAGCTTGCGAAGAGCTGGTACGACGCAATCACGAAGCAGAAGATAGTGGCGCCGGGCAACCACGAGCTGCAATACGAGGGCGCGCCGGAGCGGTGGGCGAAGGTGTTCGGCGAGAAGTACAGGAAGATGCGCTGCGGCGAGGTTCCGGTTTATGCCGTCGATTCATGTCCGCCGGGATTCCAGACGGCCGGCCACTTCAAGCCGGACGAGATGTCGCGTCTCGTCGCGGACATGAAGCGCGACGGCGCGGCGGAGGCGCCGTTCGCGATAGTCGCGACGCACTATTCGCCGAACCCGCGCGAGCTCGTCAACTGGTTCGAGCTTCCGAAGGCGATCCACGCGGCGGGCGTCAGGAACGTGCTGGTCTTGTCCGGTCACATCCACCGGTTCATGGCGTGGAACTGGGACGGCGTTCTTGGTTTTGCGGGCCGTGCTGTCGGGCAGAACAAGGGGCACAGGGACTATCCGCCAGGCGGCTACGTGCGCGTCACGGTCTCGCCGGACGGCACGGTCCGAGCCGAGGAGAAGATCGTCGGCGCCGCGGCGTACGTGCCCGAGTTCTCGTCCGATTTTGCGGGCAGGGGTGTCAAGCCCGTGCGGTTCAAGCCGGTGCCGCCGCCGCCGGGGGCGTTTGACGTCGTGGAGACGGGGAGGTTCGAGATTCCCGCGCCGAGTCTTTCCGCCGAGCAGTCGAAGGCGCTCCGCGAGATGGGGAAGTATTTCAGGGAGAAGCTGAAGGACAACCGGTTCGGCGTGTCCACATGCGCGTTGCTTGAAAAGGACGGCCGCATGTACGTGCCTGGCAACTCCGGCGTCGTTCGCGTGCTGGATTCCTCGACGAGGAAGATTCTCGCAAGCGTCGTCAGCGGGTATTCGCCGGTGGTCGGGCTCTCGTGCGTTGCGGGCGGCGTGCGCGTGTCGCTCGCGGAGGGCCGGTCGTTCACGATGAAGGAGATAGAGTGACATGCCGATGAAGGCGGCAAATATGGTATAATTCGAGTCAACAGGAAAACCGGCAAACGGCGGAACTTGACAAGAGGGGGAAATGAGCATGGACAGAAGGGAATTCATCGGCGGCGCGGTCGCGGCAGGAGTGGCCGCCGCCGCGGGAACGCTCAAGGCCGCAGACGGCAAGGGCGAGATACGGGCCGTGCTGCTGCATCCGGGGCGCAACATGTGGGGCGACTGGAAGATGCCGGACGAAGTGGCCGAGACCGACGGCCGCAAGTACGTGCCCGACCACATCCGCTTCGACGAGTCGATCTGGAACGAGACTGTCGCGCACATGGCCGAGAAGGGCATGAACATGGTCGTCATGGACCTGGGCGAGTTCATGCAGTTCCCGAGCCACCCGGAGCTTGCCGTCAAGGGCAGCTGGTCTCCGGACCGCATGAAGGCGGAGCTGGCGAAGCTCCGCGGCATGGGGCTGGAGCCGATACCGAAGCTGAACTTCTCGGCGACACACGACCAGTGGCTCAAGGTCTACCACCGCATGATCTCGACGCCGCAGTACTACCAGGTCGCGAAGGACGTGATACGCGACACGGCTGAGATATTCGGAACGCCGCGCCTGTTCCACCTCGGCTGGGACGAGGAGCGCGTCGGCTACGCCCACCAGAAGAGCCACTTCTCGATGCGCACCGGCGAGCTGTGGTGGAAGGACTTCCTCTACACCGTGAAGTGCGCAGAGGACTGCGGATGCCGCGCCTGGGTGTGGAGCGACTACGGCTGGAGGAGAAACGAGGAATACGTCAAGCACTGCCCGAAGAGCGTGGTGCAGTCCAACTGGTACTACGACGAGGAGCTCGGCAAGTACTCCCTCGACCCGAAGGTCAACAAGCACGCGCACCGCCTCGTGCAGTTCCACGATCTCGACAAGGCGGGCTACGACCAGATTCCGTGCGGCACGAACTGGGCGGGCGCAGGCGCGCGCTATTTCCAGAAGACCGGCGGCGAGGACATCATCGGCGCGCTCGTTCCGTACTGCCGCAGGAACATCTCGCCGGAGCACCTGAAGGGATTCCTCATGGCGCCCTGGACGCATCTCGACGAGCGCGGCGAGAACTACGACCGCCAGATGCGGGCCATAGACCTCTTCGCCGCCGCCCTTGCCTGAAAGATGACAATTCTCTGCCGTGGCGCGAATAGGCAGGCGTGCCGGTTTGTGGTACACTATCGGCCATGAATGCCTCAACAGTGAATTGCCTCGTCGGCATTGCCGCCATGGCGTCGGTAGCTGCGTCCGCCGCAGGCGGCGACGTGCCGTTTTCCGCGATCCGCCTTCGCAAGCCGCAGACGGACTCGGCGAGCATCTGGCAGGCGACCCTGGCGCAGTTCGCGAAGCACCGCGCCGGCGTCGACGAAGTCTGGTTCTCGACGGGCATCTCCTTCCCCCGAATGGAGGAGCACCGCGCGAACGCCGCCCGCCTCGCGGCCGCTTCCGCCGAACTCCGCAGGCTGGGCATCCTGCCGTCGCTGCAGATACAGGCGACGATCGGGCACGGCGACGCGCTGGCGCACTACGCGGACAACTCGGGCCTCACGTGGCAGACGTATGTCGCGGAGGACGGAACCGCGGCGAAGGCGCTCAACTGCTTCCGCGCCCCCGGCTTCGTCGCCTACATGCGCGAGATGGCCTCGGCCTACGCGGCGGCGATGCGCCCGTACTCCGTCTGGATCGACGACGACATCCGCATCATTGGCCACCACCATGAAAAAAGCTACAGCGGCTGGGGGTGCCACTGCGCGCATTGCCTCGGGGTCTTTGCCGCGAAGGAAGGGAAATCGCGTACGCGCGAGCAGCTTGTCGCCGAGATGAAGTCCGACGCGGCTCTCGCGGCGCGCTGGCGCGCGTTCGCATTCGAGGGAGAGGCTGAGCTCGTCCGCACAATAGGCGAGGCAGTGCATGCGGCGTCCCCGGGGACGCGCATGTGCCAGCAGCAGCCCGGCGCGTGCTTCCCGGAGCATCGTGCGCTCTACATGGCCTGCCACGAGGCCACGGGGCTTCCGGTCGGGATGCGCCCCGGCGCCGGATCGTACTACGACCACGACGCGCGCCAGCAGATCGAAAAGGCGTATGCCCTCGCGCTTCAGATGGACACGATCGGTCCTCTGCCGTTCATCGACCGGATATGCCCCGAGATAGAGTCGTGCCCTCGCTCCTTCGCCTGCCGCACCGGACGCGGCGTGCTTCTCGAGGCTCTGGAGTGCCTGGCGCAGGGGATGAACTCGATATCGGCTCTCGTCATCGACTCGGGCTTCGAGACCCCTGAGTGGTACGGCGACGCCATTCTCGCGCCCCTCGCGCGCAATGCGGCAATGATGAAGCGGTACGTCGCGGCGAACGGCGGGGCTGTGCGCGCCGGCTACGGAATGCTGGCGCAGGATCCGGCGAACATCCCGCCGATACAGCTCATGACTGCCTCGCTTCCGCTCAAGCCCCTGCTCCCCGGCGTTCGCTCGGAGCTTGCGCGCATTGTGCACGGAGGATCGGCGAAGGCCATCCTGGCGAAGGGCGAAGATGCGCTGCGAAGGGTGCTTGACGAAGACCTTCTCCTTGACGGCGAGGCGGCTGACGCGTTCTGCCGCGCCGGGCGCGGCGCGGAGATCGGCCTAGTCGGATGCAGGCCCGTCGAGGGCGGCCTGAGGGAAAGGCTTGTGGGCGACAGGTTCTGCGACGGGCTCGCCGCGCGGGAGACGCCGGTCACGCGCGCGGCGTTTTTCCTTGACCCGGCCGCGGGCACCGAAACAGTCGGGGTCTATTTCGCGGACGCTAGCTCCGCTCCTTCGTTCGGAGTCTCCGCGATCGCGTACGAAACGCCAAGTGGCCGCCGCCGCGTCGTGTTCGGCCACGCCGTCTTCACGACGTCCATGTCCATCGTCTCGGGCGACAGGATCCGTCAGCTGCATCGCCTCGCGGATTGGGCATCGCATGGCCGGTCGCCGGTTGTCGTAGATACGCCGACAAGGTCTTTCGTGCAGCCGCGCGTGCGCAAAGACGGCTCGCTTGCATCCGTCGTGTTCGTGAACGCGACGATCGACAAGACCTCGCCGGTCAGGCTCCGCCTGCGCGGCGTTCCGGTGGGGGCGACCAAGGCCATATGGTCCGCGCTCGACGCCGACGACGTGTCGCTTCCGCTGTCGCGCGTCGGCTCGGACGCGACAGTGGTGCTTCCTCCTGTCCCGGCCTGGACCGGCGGCTATCTCATCTTCGTCCGCTAACCACCACGCACTACGCACTAGCCACTACGCACTAACCACTAGGCACTACGCACTAAAATGCACATCAACAAGATAAACCCCTCGACCCTTAAGATCACCGACATGCGCTTCGCCGACATCGACGGCGCGCCGAAGCGCTGCACGCTCATGAAGCTCTACACGAACCAGGGGCTCGTGGGCTACGGGGAGGTGCGCGACGCCTCCAGCCGCACGTACGCGGCGATGCTGAAGTCGCGCATCCTCGGCGAGAACCCCTGCAACGTCGAGAAGATATTCCGCCGCATCAAGCAGTTCGGCGGCGACTCGCGGCAGGCCGGCGGCGTGTGCGCCGTCGAGCTCGCATGCTGGGACCTCTGCGGAAAGGCGTGGGGGGTCCCCGTGTGGCAGCTCCTCGGCGGCAAGTGGCGCGACGAGGTGCGCTGCTACTGCGACACCGACTCGGAGGGCGGCGGAAGGGACATGGGCCAGGCGCTGAAGGAGCGCATGAAGATGGGCTTCACGTTCCTCAAGATGGACCTCGGCATCGAGCTCCTTATGGACGTCAAGGGCGCGCTGGTCGCGCCGCTCGGCTACCTCGACTACATGAAGAAGATGAAGCACGTGGTGCAGACGCCGCACGGCTCCATCGACCCGCGCTCGATGCGCGGCGAGGCGTTCGAGCTCTTCACGACCGCCCACGGGCACACTGGCATACACATAACCGAGAAGGGCCTGGATCACCTCGAGAAGTACATGGCCGACGTGCGCGACGTGGTCGGCTGGGAGGTTCCGATCGCGATCGACCACCTTGGCCACATCCCCTACGAGGACTGCGTGCAGCTTCTGCGGCGGATGGAGAAGTACCACCTCTCGTGGGCCGAGGACGTCCTGCCGTGGCGTAACGTCGAGCAGTGGAGGCAGCTGCACGCCGCGACGACGACTCCGCTCGGCACGGGCGAGGACATCTACCTCAAGGAGGACTTCCTGCCGCTCCTCGAGTCGCATGCGCTCGCGGTGGTGCATCCCGACCTGCTGACCGCTGGCGGCATCGCGGAGACGAAGAAGGTCGGCGACATGGCCGAGGACTACGGCGTGCAGATGAACCTTCACATGGCCGAGTCCCCCGTCGCCTGCATGGCGGCCGTGCATGTCGCCGCGGCGACGCGCAACTTCATGGCGCTCGAGCTCCACAGCGTCGACGTGCCGTGGTGGGGCGACCTCGTGAAGCCGGCGCTCTCGTACAAGGGCGGGTTCATCAAGGTGCCGACGAAGCCCGGCCTCGGCATCGACGAGCTGAACGAGCGGCTCATCAAAAAGCAGGCCTGCGCCGACTTCCCCCCGCCCTGGGCCCCCACGAAGGAGTGGAACCGGGAGTGGGCGAACGACCGCCGCTGGAGCTGAGCTGGATTTCATGTTCGGCGGAACGATTCTCGCGGCCGTTGCCGCAGTTGCGTGCGCGGTTGAAGCCGGGGGGAACGCGCTTGCGTCACATGCCGAGGACGGCATCAGGGCATGCTCCATGCTTACTCGCGACGGGCGCAGGCTCGTCTCTCGCGTCGAGGGCACGAACACGGTATATGAGCTCGTCCCGACCAACCGGCTGCCTGCGGGGCTGCCGCCGGTGCGGGAGTGGAAGCTCTACGGACTCAAGGCCACGCACACCGACATCGGACTCCACAACCCGCAGTACATCCAGCGCCACGGCACGGTGAAGCGCATCGACGAGGCGGCGCGCCTAGTCGACGCTGACACGCGCCGCGACGACGACCCCGCCGCGTACCGCTACGTGATGGAGGGATTCTGGTTCTGGGACAACTACCACATGGACAAGGGCATGGACGCCGCGTGGCGCATCGTCACGAACTACGTCGCGCGCGGTCGCATGGACGTCGGCGTCACCTGCGCCGGCAACCACACGCACCTTTTCTCCGAGACCGAGATCGAGCGCTCGGCGCTCACGAAGAAGGTTCTCGCCGAGAAGTGGGGGATTGGAACAAAGACGTTCATCATGGCCGATAACCCCGGCATCAGCTGCTCCGTCATCGCGCCTTATTCGCGGGCCGGGATAAAGTACGGACTGTTCCTCCCGAACCAGTGGAATCCCATTCCTTCGACAATCTGGAGGAAGAACGAATCCATCGACGCGGCCACATGGAACCCCGACGCCATGGGCGGCGGCACGCGCGTGGAGGTGTCGTACGACTCTCCGCTGCCGATGGTGTTCCGGTGGAAGGCGCCGGGGCGAGACGAGTCGCTGCTTCTCTGGTGCTCTACGCAGTATGGACATGGATACTCGCGGCTGGGAATGTCCGGCAGAAAGAAGCCCTCGGTCGACGACGTGGAGAAACTCATGCCGAAGTTCCTCCGCATCCTTGAGGAGAAATACCCCTACGACATTTGGATGGCGGCAACATACGGAGACGACGAATCGCCGAACGCGAATTTCGCGGACTTCGCCGCCGAATGGAACGCGAAGTGGGCGTGGCCGCAGTTCCGCACCGTCGGGCGACTGGACGAGCCATTTGAATATCTGGAGAAAAACTTCGGCGAAAAGATACCGACGCTGTGCGGCGAAATGACGAGCGGATGGCTTCAGCACGCCGCGTCCACGCCTGAACTCCTCGCCGACAAGCTGAACGCCGACAGGATGCTGGAGACGGCGGAGCGCCTCGGCACGTTCGCCGGGACTATCGACCGAGCCGCCGTCGACCGCGCGTGGTGGTATTTGATCCTCAACGATGAGCATTCCTACGGCACGAGCGGCTACCAAGGGCGGCGCGTGTTCGAGACGTGGATGCAGCACCGCGACTGGATCGAGCGCGCCGCCGCCACCGCTTCCAACGAACTCGCCAAGGCCGTGGCGAAACTTGGATTGTCCGATGCAAATTTTCTAAGCCACAAAGAACACAAAGAGCACAAAGAACTCTGTGTCTCTGCGTCTCTGCGGGAAATAAAAGTCGGCGTTGCCGAAAACCGCTGGTACCGCGTCGTCGTCACGAACGGCGTAATCTACTCCATCTACGACAAGGAGCTGAAACGCGAGCTGATCGACGGCCCCGCCAACCGATTCTTCTACACGCGCGACAACCACAAGACGTGGGAAGCCAATCCTGAGGCCGCGCTCGGCGCGAAGGTGACGCGCCGAGTCTACCTGTCGGACGACGCGAAGCGCATAGACATCGTCGATACGTTCGAGCACGCCCGCGATCTCTTCAATTCCTGTCGCTACTACCGCTACGGATATCTCGCGTTTCCGTTCGCGGTGCCTGGCGGAAGATTCGCCGCGCACCTGAACGGCACCGTGATCCGTCCGTACGAAGACTGCCACCCGATGACATCCGACGCCTACTGCGCCGTGCGCGACTGGTGCGCGGTGGAGAACGGAGACTTCGGCGTGGCGCTCATGATGCGCGATTCTACGTTGACGGAGTTCGGCGAGATACATCCGGACAAGACATGCTACACCGGCAGACCGCCCGCAGGCAAGACCGCGATCTATCCGTACCTTTTCACGGACTGGTTGCAGATGCATCAGCCGGACGGCGACTCGATGAACTTCACGTTCCGGTTCTCGATTACGTCGTATGAGGGCTGCTGGCGGAATGCGGATTTACCGCGCATCTGCGAGGAGTGGCTCGACCCGTATGCGAAGTGGATGCGCGAGAACAGTGTGCTGCGTGTCAATCGCGAAACCGTCGCCGCACCGCCGTCGGGGTGGACGGGCCTTATCGAGAAGCCGCGCGCCGGGCATGGTGAGAAAGACGGACAGATGTACGTTCTCTGGGGGGCGGAGATGTCGCCAGACTTCGACCACTACGAACTCTACCGCGACGGACGGTTCCTCTCCAGCGTGACGAACGAGGTGTACGACGGCATCCCGTACCGCGTTGCGCGATACGAGGACTTGGGTTTGCCGACACATTCGCGGCACGAATACCAGTTGCGCAAGGTGTGGAAGGATGGACGCAAGGATCCGCTGAGCGCCCCGTTCTGCGGACGGACGCGGTTTGTCAGCGAGGAATAGCGCACACGCGACGCGTCGACTGCCCCTGGAATATCCCCAGTTTTTGGACGGCTGTGCAAACCAAGTCCTTGAAAACATTGGCAGATTCTCATGTTCGGGGTCTTCGGCAAGTGAAATGGCCGTTTTATGAGTGCTTGGCGCCTACCGGCGCGCACCACGAACACGCGGCGCATCTGACGCGCGGCTAACGCCGCTTGAGCCGGCGCGTTGACGCCGTGGCTTGAAGGTCGTGGTGCGGTTCCTAGCGCTTCACGGAGATTGCTCTTCCTGGGCGACCTTCGCTCGGCGTCTCCGCGCCGTCTCGACCTACGGTCTGCGTCAGATGCCCGCGACACGAACGCCGCTCGGCACTCGCTTCGCTCGGCTTGGTCGCTTCCCTATGGGTCGCGCCCACCCGCAAGGGGCGGTTATTTCGCGGCGCACGAAAATGCACGAAAATCCGGGGCTTCAGATCGCCCACTGTTCGACAACCGCCTTAGGATATGCGCCAAAGTTGACGAGCAGGCCAAGCTTGCTGCCGGTCAGCCGAAGGTAATTCATCAGCTGCGACCTGTGCTCCTTGGTCAATGACTCCACCGCCTTGATCTCGACAATGATCTTCCCGTAGCAGTAGAAGTCTGGAACATACGTTTTCTCGATAGGTGCACCCTTGTAAAAGATGCGAAGCTCCTTTTTTGCGTCGAATGGTATGCTGCGAGCCGCGAGCTCGCGTTCAAGGCATTGTTGGTACACCTCTTCCCTAAAGCCGCTTCCAAGTTCGCGGTAAACCTCGTAGATCGCGCCGCGAATGGCGTAGCACTCGTCTGGATATATCATTTGCCGGTCCATGGCGAGAATTATAGCAAAATCTTTTGTGGGTTTTCGTGAACCGCGAAGGCGGTTTTCGTGACTTGGCGGGCGGCGAAAGCACGTAGTGCTGGCTGCGGCGCGTACCATTCCGTGAAGGCCGAGACAATTAGGCAGCCTATGAGCCGTAATTGGGAATGAGAATCGGCCTTCAAACGGAGATGGGACGAGCCGCAGCCAATCGCGCCTGCGCGATTCGCCGCTCGGCCAAGTTTTCGTGGTCGCGCCGGTAGGCGCAAATCGCGCAAGGCTTTACAAGTGCTTGACAGCGTTTTGCAAGGTGGGGATATCCCAGAGCGGGCGTATACGCGCACAACGAAGGCAAGGTCATTTGTGGTATAATTACGGAGCAATGAGCGGAGCAAAGCCAAGAAGCGGGATATCGAAAGAGGAGATAATCGGATGGGGAGGCCAGGAGGTCTTCAACCAGGCCCTGGCCCTGTGCAACTCTGGCGACGTGCGCGACGTCTCCTACGACGACGAGACGCTTGTCATATCGGGGAAGATCGAACAGCCCGACGGATGGGAGATGCCGACCAGCCTCAAGCTCACTCCTGGCGAATGCATCGTGTCGATGTGCCCTTGCGCAGCCAACCAGAGGTACGGCCGGATATGCCCCCATGTCGTCGCGCTGGGCATCGCCCAGATGGTCATGGAGATGGACGAGGCCGAGCTCGAGAACCGGAATTCCGACCCTTCGCGCGGAGACGACGACAACAACGCCCCAGCCGAAGACGACAACGCCTACATAGAAGTCCCCGCAGCCCCCGGATTCTCCGCCGTCGTCTACGGCTCGCGCGCATCCCTCGCAATCGAAATCGACGCGCATTACGGTGAAATCGACTTCCCCGCATGCTCGATCCAGGCGGAGAGAACCGTATACCTGCCTGACCCGGACGACGACCTCGTGCGCAAAGTCCGGTCGCTGGACGCGGAACGGGCCGCCGTCCGCACAGTCCAGGCAATGGGATTCGAACCTGGCTACAAGGAGGGAGACCTGCGGCTCTACATCACCGACTCCCAGAAGCTGCTGACGTTCCTCGGCACCGGCCTGCCGACGCTGAGGAGGAAGGGATGGTACGTCGACCTCGACCAAAGGCTCGCGGACATCGTGGACGACATGCAGTCCGTCGTGCCGGTCGTGGAAGTCCGCGACGCGCCCAGGGGCGACTTCGACGTAAGGATATCCTTCGACTCCGGTCGCATCGACGTTTCGCCGGCGGAGATCCAGGCGGCGATAAACCGCAGCGACGGCTACATCCTCAGGGACGGACGCGTCATACTGCTCGACATATCGGCCCTCGAGGCCGTCTCGGACGTCTTCAGGGACTGCGCCACGAGCCAGAACGGCGCGGCAGCCGGATGCTTCAGGGTGAGAGGCGTGTACGCCCCGTATGTCAAGGCCTCGCTGGACGGAATCGGCGACTGCATCGACCTTGACGACGCCGCGGCACCGCGCTGGCGGGAGACGGCCGCGGCACGCAACGCGCGCAACAAGGACGCGCGGTTCGAGCCCGTCTCCCTCGGCCGCCTCGAAGGCGTGCTTCGCCCCTACCAGAAACAGGGCGTGTACTGGCTGCGGTTCCTCGAGGACGCCGGGCTCTCGGGGCTTCTCGCCGACGAGATGGGCCTCGGCAAGACGCTCCAGACGCTGACCTGGCTCGCCCTTCCGCGGACAGACGGGGGACCGCGCGCGCCAGCCCTCATCGTCTGCCCGACTTCGCTCGTGCGGAACTGGGAGGCGGAGTCCAGGAAGTTCACGCCGTGGCTGAAGACGCTCGTCGTCTCAGGGCCAGACCGCGCGAACTGCTTCCCAGCGATCGCCGACGCCGACATCGTCGTCACCTCCTACGCCCTTCTGCAGCGAGACCTCGAGGTCGCGTATCTCGGCCGCCCGTTCTCCGTCGTCGTCCTCGACGAAGCACAGCACATAAAGAACCGTGGCACGAAGAACGCCAAGGCCGTGAAGATGCTCGAGGCCCGCAGGCGGCTCGTGCTCACCGGAACCCCGGTGGAGAACTCCGTGGCCGACGTCTGGTCGATCTTCGACTTCCTCTCGCCGGACTACCTCGGCGAGTACGAATCGTTCAAGGCCGCCTTCGAGGATCCCATCCGAGACGGCGCCGACGCCGCCGGCGAGGTGCTCGCAAGGCTCAAGCGCAAGCTGCACCCCTTCATCCTGCGCCGCCTGAAGAAGATGGTCGCCAAGGACCTGCCCGACAAGATCGTCAAGGTGTCGTACTGCCCCATGTCCGACGACGCGCAGCGCGAATACTCTGAGGCCCTCGCCAGGACGCGCGCCCAGGCCGGCGGCGTCATCAAGGCAAAAGGATTCGCCAAGTCGAAGTTCGAGCTTCTCGCGATGCTGATGAAGCTTCGCCAGATCGCCTCGCGCGCAAAGGTCGAGCCGTTCATGGAGCAGCTCGTCTCCGCCGTCGAGGGCGGACACAAGATACTCGTCTTCTCGCAGTTCGTGACAATGCTCAAGACGCTCTCCGAACGCCTCCGCGAAGAGGGAATCCGGTTCTGCTACCTCGACGGATCCACGAAGGACCGCCTTGGCGAGTGCAACCGCTTCAACCGCACGCCCGGGATTCCGGTCTTTCTCATATCACTGATGGCCGGTGGAACGGGGCTGAACCTCACGGGGGCAGACATGGTGATGCACTACGACCCCTGGTGGAATCCTGCCGTGGAGGACCAGGCCACGGACCGCGCGCACCGCATCGGACAGAAGAAGACCGTCTACGTCATGAAGATGATCGCGGCGGGCAGCATCGAGGAGAAGGTGCTTGCACTCCAGAGGCGCAAGCAGGCCGTCATCGCGGCTACGGTCACAACGACCGACGCGGCGGTCATGGAGACGCTTACCGCTGCGGACCTGAACGAACTGCTCTCGTGACACGCCCTCCTTCGCGTCATGACGAGAAGAACGCGGCCACGCGCGAGAGCATCTCGTCCGGCTCGGTCACCGTGTGGACCGAAGCGGGAATCGACTTCCTGAACGACGCACCGTAGCCCTTCGTGACAATGCGCGGGTCGGTGACGAGCACGACGCCGCGGTCCGTCTTCGTGCGTATGAGGCGGCCGAACCCCTGCCTGAACCGAATGACCGCCTCGGGCAGGGCGTAGTCGCGGAAGGAGCTTCCGCCAGAGCGGTCTATCATCTCCGAGCGAGCCTCCACGACAGGGTCTCCCACCTGGGCGAACGGCAACCGCGCCAGCACGACGCAGGAGAGCGCCTCGCCCGCCACGTCCACGCCCTCCCAGAAGCTCTGCGCGCCAAAGAGGACGGTCGGCGAGTCCGCCGGCGCGGATTCGCGCAGCACCCGCGTCATGGCCTCCCTGGAGAGCCCCTCGCCCTGGACGAGCAGCCTGACCCCCGCATCCATAAGCAGCGGATGGGCGGAGGCTGCAACGGCCTTCATCATCTCGTAGCTGGTGAACAGCACCAGCGCCCTGCCGTGAGTGACCGCGAAGAGGTCTCGCATTAGCGATGCGAGAGACTCGGCGTACTTCGACGGGGCGGACGAAGGGTCGGGAAGGCAGTCTGGCGCCAGCACAAGCGCCTGGCGGAAATAGTCGAACGGACTCGAGGCGACGAGGAAGCTGAACCGGCTTTCCTCGTCGGGCGTGGCGGACGCGCCGAGCCTCCGGGCCATGTAGCCGAAGTCGTTGCCCACGCGCAGCGTGGCTGAACACAAAACGACAGAGTCCTTGACCTCGTAGAACATCCTCCGGAGGTCGTCCGCGACGGAAAGCGGCGCGGCGACAAGCCGAATGTAGGCCTTGCGTCTGTCACTGCGGGCCCGCTCCGCCCAGTAGGCATGGGTGTCCTTTTCGCCGGAGATCACGAAGTTCGCCTCGTTGGCGAACTCGACGAGCGACTCAGCTATGCCGCCTGCCTGCACCGACAAGTCGCCAAGGTAGTTGAGCTCGCCTTCCGGCACCGCTTCGGCAAGCGACTCGCAGAGGGAATGGAGAAGGTTCACCATCGCCGCGAGCTCGGCCTCGAGCTTCGTCTGCGCGTTTCTGAGCAGGTTTTCGTCCCAGTCGTCCGCCTCATACGGCTTGAACAGTCCGTGCAGGCTGAAGCAGCGCACGCCGTCGACGCGGTATCGGCATATGTCCCGACCCTTCGCCGGGGAAAGGAGCCGCTCGGCCACCGCGAAGAAAGCGTCGGCGGCGGACACGATCCTCACGACGAGCTGCGACGCCTCGCCCACGGCGCGCATCACCTTCTCACCGACCGGACTGCCCGAGAACGCGCCGCGGCTGAACTGGCGCTCAATGGCAAGGAGGACGCCGCCATGGCGCATGCCTCGGCGGCCCTTCCCGCGACGGACGAGCCTGTTCAGGATGCGGGCGAGCATGGGCATCGACAGCTCCGAGCCGAGGCACTCGGTCGCGATGGACTCCAGGTTGTGCGCTTCGTCCAGGACGAGGCGTCCGTAGGCCGGCAGCAAGCCGCTCCCGGGAGCCGACGCCTCCGCCAGGACGAGCGCGTGGTTCACGACCACGAGGTGCGCAGCGGCGGCGGCCCTGCGGGCGCGGTAGACGAAGCATCGCGTGTAGAACGGACAGCGCCGGCCGCTGCACTCCTCGCCCGGGCAGGACAAGAGAGCGCGAGGCAGTCCGTCGTAGGAGTCGAGGTCTCCGTCAGGCGTGGTCGTCAGCCACTTGATGAACGCAGGCATCAGCTCCTGCTCCTCGGCCGTCATGGTCCAGTAGCCTGCAGAAAAGAATTCCCCGACCGCACGCAGACACAGGTAGTTCGCCCGGCCCTTCAGCAGCGCGACGCGGAACTTCGGCGCCTCGTCGCCCAGAACGCGCAGGGCTCGCGGTATGTCCGATCCGATGAGCTGCGACTGGAGGTTGCGCGTGGCCGTGGATACTAGAACCGGGGTGTCGTTGGTCCAGGCCCACAGGACGCACGGCACGAGGTACGCGAGCGACTTGCCGACGCCTGTCCCCGCCTCGATCATCAGGTGCTCGCGTGCATTGAACGCGTGCGCCACGGAGCGCGCCATGTCGATCTGGCCAGGCCGCTCCTCGTATCCGGGCATTTCGCCAAGGGTCCCTCCGCGGCGGAGATGCGCCGCAACAGACTCCTCGTCAAGCCTGGCGCAGTCCTCGTGCGCGGGGAGGTGGCGCGCGGACTGCGGTTCGCGCGTCTCTGGCAGGAAATTGGCCCAGCCGGGATCGTCGATGAACTGGGCGGGCGTCATCATGCCTGAGCGGGCTGCAGCTGCCTCACTCGTGGTTGAAGAGGTCGTTTATCGACTCGTCGTTGTGCGTGCGGCGGATCGCCTCGCCGATGAGCGGCGCGACTGAGAGCCGCGTGAGCTTGAATGGCAGCTTCGACGGATCGAAGCCCTTGCGAAGCGGAATCGTGTCCGTCACGACAAGCTCGTCTAGCTGCGTCTCGTGCATCAGCCGGTCGACGCCCTTCTCGGTAAGCGGGAAGTGCGAGACGAACGCATGCACCGTGCGGGCGCCGTTTTCGCGGCACATCTGCGCGGCGGCCGAGAGCGTCCCACCCGTGGCGGTCATGTCGTCGATCATGATGACGTCGCAGTCCTTGACGTCGCCCACGACCGAGAACGCGTCGACGGTGGAGTCGCCGGTGCGCTGCTTGGCGACGATCGCAAGGCCGCAGCCGAGCTTGCGGCTGTAGCCGTAGGCGGTCTTCGCGCCGCCGGTGTCCGGCGACACGACCACGGGCTTCGCCCAGTTCTGCTCGCGTATGTACTTCAGGATTATGGGCTCTGCCTTGAGATGGTCGAGGGGGATGTCGAAGAATCCCTGTATCTGGTTGGCGTGGAGGTCCATCGCGAGCACCCTGTCTGCGCCGGCCCGCTGGAGCAGGTTGGCGATGAGGCGGGCGGTGATCGGCACGCGGGGCTGGTCCTTGCGGTCCTGGCGGGCGTAGCCGTAGTAGGGTATGACGGCCGTGATGCGGTCTGCGGAGCCGCGGCGGAGAGCGTCCATGATGATGAACAGCTCCATGTACGCCTCGTTGGGGGCCGGGGAGCCGGACTGTATCACGAAAACGTCCTTTCCTCGGACGCCCTCGGTGACCTGGCAGAACGTCTCGCCGTCTGGGAAATGCTTGATGTCGATCCTGTTCAGAGACCTTCCGAGATATGCGGCAACGGCCTCGGCGAGCGGAAGGTTCGCCGTTCCGGAAAACACCATGAAGTCATCGTTCATCTGATTGTCCTTTCAAGGAATAATATTATACCAAAAAAACGGCTCCTCGGCACACCCCAAGGCGTCAGTCATCGTCGTCGTCATCGTCGTCATACATGCTGTCGAAGGCGCCGCCGGTGCCGTCGCCGCCTTCCTCGTAGACGTCGGGCACGCCGTAGTGACCTTCCTCGCTGAAGTGGCCGTCTTCATGGAAGCCAGTATACCCTTTGCCCTCTTCCCACAGAAGGCCGCCCTCCTCGACTTGCCCGCGATAGGCGCCGGAGCCGTCGTAGAAGCTCCCGTCGTCCTCCATGTACCCCGCGTAGTTCCGTCCGCCTTCTCCGTGGAACCAGCCAGACTCGTCGCGGTAACCGGCAAAACTGCCGCTTGAATCGTAATGCTGGCGTTCCCTCGACGGGCTTTCATCCGAACCGTCGCCGTTCATCTCCTCGTCGAGCTCCTCGTCATCGTCGTCAACTGCACCAAACGGCGCAAGGAGGCGCGACAGGAAGCTCTGCCTTCCAGACCGCCTTGCATTGCGCGCGGGGTCGGGTGCGGCGAATCGTGCCTGGCAGAAGGGGCAGCCGAGCAAATGCCCGAACAGCCTTGATTCCACCTGCAACTTCCTACCGCACTTTGGACAGCAGACAGTCATTCCCCTTCCTCCATGTCATCCTTATTGCCTTCATTTTGCCAACATTATCGCACACTTCCCGAAATCTGTCAAAGGGGGGTAGGGACAGCGGTTTTAGCCATCAGATTTGTAGGGGTTCCATTCGCGTTCGTCGCCATCGCACATCACGAATAGAGACGAGGTAGAATCGGCGGAAGAGGTTTCCATGAGACGAATGGGAGCGCATGCCTCCTGTGCCGGCCGAAGCTGGAGAAGTGCATCACGTCGGCAATGTGGAAATCTCCGGGAAAGTCCTGCCAGCCGCGATGAAGCGTGTCCGACTCCGGGATTATCCCAATCCAGTCAAGGCCTAGGATTCGGTTACGCACGCTCTGGGCGTCGGACATCCATATCGGCAGCCCAGCTTTCCTGATTGCGAGAAACATCTTTACCGTCTCGACAATGCGGCCTATGTGGTGTCCGCGAAGCCCGATCTTGACTGTTCGCGACATTTTCTCCTTTTGCTCGCCATCCTGATACCAGTCGTAATGGCTTGGACGATGCACGTAAAGATCGATGTGGGTTGTGTTTCCGCCTCGCTTGATTTCCCAGGGATGGTCGCCGCCATGCCTGTCGCAGGGGACCTTCCCGTCCAGCCATGCTAGGAACTCCTCGGGCGAATCTGGGTCTATATCCAGAAACGCTCCGTACCTTCCGTCGGAATACCTGTCGTACATTTCCCGCCCCGACAGCGACTTGTCGAGATGATCGTCCTTCTCTTCCGACGCGATGTATGCGATGCGGCAGTATTCAAAGAACTTGTTCGCGGTCATGTTCTCGACATAGGCATTCTCCTCATGCCAGAAATATCCCGAGTCGAAGATGTCCGAGAAAGCCTTGGACTTCTTCTTTCCAAGAGCTATTCCGATTGAGTAGCCGGACACATAACGTTCAACGACGCTGCGCGGCACCACGCCCTTCCGTTCGTCGTTCGGGTACTCTTCGGCGATGCGCCTGTTTGCCTTTGCGGGATCCTTCTCCACGGCGTCAAGCCATGCCAGCACTTCGTCGGCAGAATCAAGCGCGGCTCTGCGGTTGAACCAGATGTGGGACATGTCCATGTCGAACGTGTTCTCACCCGTGTCCACGGTCGCGCGAAGTCCATTTGCGAACCCGAACCCAGTTGTCGTCTTGTACTGGCAGGCGTAGCAGCGACCCCACTTCCCTTTCGCCGAACGCAGCGGATAGAGAACGTCCCATTTCGGATCCGGACCGGAGAACCCGTTCCAGAAACCGTCCAGCCTTTTTGCGAGCGCGAAGAACTTTCTCTTCTGCGCCGCAATTTCCTCTTCATATGTCATGATCAACTCCTTGTTGTCGATGTTTTGCAAAGAACGGCCACCCGACCGAACGCATTGCGGAATAGGCCCCTGCCCGGACCGTCGCAGTTGCCGATCATCAACACCTCCCCTTCGAGGACCGACTCCGACCGGCTTCCCGCTGCGACATCAACGGCTCCCTTCTATAACCGCCCCAAACCAGCGGCGCTCAATTCCAGGGAACGGGCACATTATACCATAATTTAGCGGCGCCATGCTGAAGATTACGACCGCCCATAGCGGACAGTATGCTCCCCAAAGGCTGCCACTGCCCAAAATCTCCCTGCCTGATGACTGGCATTGAGTCTGCGATCAGCAGGCGAGCATGTCGCTCCGGGCCGTGGCAAGCTCATTGTAGGCGCGGGCGAGATATGGTACAATAATCCAAACATTGCAATATGTGGATTAGGAGGGCGGCGACGCTGATTCCCGCAGAAGGAGGCTAGATGAAAGAAGTATGGGAGCTATGCAGACGGCTCAACAACCCGACGAGGCTGAAGCTGCTGATGGACGTCTATTCCCAAAAGCTCGGCGACGGGCTGAACGTTGGAATAGCGATGGACGACAACTCGCTTAAGCAGTCCGCGACAAGCGCCCACCTTTCTGCACTCGCGTCTCTCGGCATCATCCGCAGATGTCGGTCAGGCAGATTCGTGAACTACTACCCGGAGATATCAGACGAGTCGCCGCATGTGGCTGAGATCGCAGGGCTGATACGCGAACGCGGGCGCAGAGATTCATGCAACCTCGCCTTCGCGGACGTCTTTCCGGTAATGATGAACGCATTCCGGGCAAAGGCGGTGGCGAACATTGCGCTTACGGACGGGATAACGCTTCTTGAACTCGCAGAGAAATACGACAAGGAGATGCGGCTCGTGACGCGAGACCTGAAACCTGCTGTCGAAGGCGGGCTGCTGTCGGTCAGCGCCGAAGGCCCAGACGGCATCTATGCCTACATTCCACCAGCCGACCCCATCGCCCGTCGAATCGTCGAGCTCTCCGCCTGACCAGACCAAATCCAAACATTGCAATATGTGGATTGGGTGGGGGACCGTTAGCCAATCCTCCGGCCGAGGTGTATTGCGATGGTCGTTGCGATGAAGCCGGGCGGGATTGCATAGGGGTCGCATTCGCGGTCGGAGGCGTCCATGAGCCCGACGGATGAGACCTCGAAGCGCATCTGCCTGGGCGGCTGGCCGGGATGGCCGTAGCCACACTGAAGCTTGACTGTCTTGATGTCGATCGAGAGCGAGAGGTTGCGCGGCGTGAGATCCCGGTACTCCGTCGTCTTCCACCCCGCCTCGATTGCATCGTAGAACTCGCCCTTCAGCACAAAATACCCCTCGCCCGACTTCGACCGAATCGCCCCTGACTTGATATCCTCCGCCAACTGCCGCATCCACGCCTCATTTGATGTTCAACTGGATCTTACTAACGAATCATTGCGGTAGCACCTCCCAGTAGCCACCTCTATCAGGGCCAACTCGGCGGATATTGCGAGCTTGCAATTCCAGGAGTTTTCGCCCGATATACGGACGCGTTAAACCTATTGCTTCTGACAACATCTTCTGCGTGATATGCGGATTGGACTGAATCAAAGCTATTATTCGCTCATCCGTCTCTCTCAGTTTTTCTGTAACCTCGCCTGACTTTTCTGTAACCTTTTCTGTAACCTCGCCCGGCTTTTCTGTAACCTTTTCTGTAACCTCGCCCGGCTTTTCTGTAACCTTTTCTGTAACCTCGCCCGGCTTTTCTGTAACCTTTTCTGCAACCTCGACTTCGATCTCCACCTTTGTCCTCTCGGGATTGAACGATTCGGAGAGCTGCGGCTTCGCATACATTCCAATTATAATGGCGGAACCGCCCGTAGTATTTTGGATTGTTTACCTTGATTGCGCGACATCCCGCATCAAGCAACAGTCTCATGGCAGGAATCATAGTGGCATGGCATCGTGCCAATGGTAAGTTCACAAGACAAGTTGCCCCCACCATGCCTTTCCGCCATTCCTTGCCTATCTGCCGTTCCGGGTCGAACCCATGTTTTATGAAGAACTCAATGACTTCTGGCAATGAATCTTTCTCGGACGATGTTTCGACACAATCGCAACGCTCGAAACCGCCAATGATGACAGAAAGAGCATTCTCGTAATCTCCGCGAACGGCATTAACATCCGCTCCGGCATCAATCAACTGCTCCATCTTGGAGAAGTCAGGGTGAATCTTTGACGCTTCGCATATCAGCGCGAAATCAATCTCTCTCCACCCCAGCATTTCGGCAACAACTCCTCTACGTGTTTGACGCCAAGTCTGACAATAAACTCCCGGACATCTTTCAGCCGTTCCCTATATTCCCTGTCATAGTGTGGAGTAGAGCATTCCGCCTCGGTTCTTCCGATGCGGAAGCCCCCTCATCAAACCGTGCGTGCAGATTTCCCGCACACGGCTTCCCGTGTGAAACTGGTGTCATCGGTATCTCCTTCTCGTGAGGGCTAAAAGCCCGAGTTTCTGGTATTCTCCGTAGTAGGTCTCGGCGTATTTCAGCCGATACCGCCGCTGGCTCTTCCTGTTGAGGAACTTGTACAGGCGATACCGCGCGTAGGCGTTCACTTTCGCGAACT
>JAFRBA010000137.1 GCA_017405115.1 Kiritimatiellia bacterium | reverse complement strand
TCACCTGTTTGTAGGACAGGGCTTCGGCACTCGGGTCGCCCCTCATGCCGCCTGTCTTCCTAACTGACTGTCGATTTCTTGTCAGTGCGAACTCCTTTCATTTCGCAAGTTGCTATCGCGCTTTACTTGGCGCACCATTCTACGGCTCCTTTCCGTGTACATACAAAACGAGACAACCGCCCCGCACTGTCATCAAGAGCGATTTGATGATTGCTCTTCAAGTCTCTGGTGTCACTTGCATTAATCATTTGCATGACCTTTCGTAACAGAAACATTATACCAAAAACTACGTTGTTTTGCACTCATTGCCGCCGACTGTTTCCAGTGGCGGAGAAAAACGCTAACCTTGTCGCTTTTGATATAGCACTCATTTCTCATCGCCGTTCTTTTCATTCAAACCTTTCCAGCCAATGTCACATTGCCTTGCGCAGGTCTTCCTTGATATAGTATCTGCTACCGAACGAATCGAGGAGCGCGGTGGCGTCGTCGCGGAACTGCGGCCAGTCAATGCTGCGCTCGACTTCCTTGTTATGGTTGAGCTTGCCGACCTTCCAGAAGTCCACATAGTCATGTGCCTGCCGAATAACCTCAAGCGCCTCTTGCGGGATGATCACAGGCTCCATGCTCACCCATGTGTGGATGCCCATGTCGTGCGCCTTGCGGAGAATGTTCAGGCGCGACTGGACGGTTGACGCCATCGGCTCCCATTCACGGCGTGAAGCGTCGTTGATGAAACTCAAGGTGATGCCAAGATGCGTTTGCGACTTAAGCATGAGCGGCAAGTCTTGTTCAATCAACGCGCTATCGCCCTTCGTGAGGATATCGATCTTGATGCCATGGCACGCCGCGACGGATATACCGCGCCGCGTCAGGTGAAGTTCCGATTCAAGAGGCTGGTATGGATCACTCAAAAAACAGAACAGCACACGCCTCCTCTCATCGTCGGCGCGTTCCTTCGCCAGCCGCACGCAATCCCTCTCAAACAGAGCAAGAACGCTCTCCCCACGTGCCCGTCCTTTCGGTTCATAGATCACATTCATTGTCACGCTACAAAGTCGAACTCTTGTTGTCCTACAGGATCGTACTTCTTTGCCATCCCCTTTGCGAAGATTTGAAAATACTGGAGTAGGTAATAAATCTTGTCGTTCGCCCAACCTCCAACGCAACGTACCGGCAAACCGTCAACTACCGACCGCACTTTCTTACATAAGCCGTCGGCATCTGTGTGACGCACCTCCGAATTTCGGCAACGGTCACAATCCGCGTTGTCGCGGGCATCAGTATCAATTGTTGTATTGAATCTCTTCATGATTTTGCTATACATTATACCAAAATCTCCGCCGTGTCGCCGTTGATCTAGCACGTCCACGTATAGCCGCCGACCGTTTCCGTCTCGGCCCACGCGCCAAACACCGCAGCGAGCGTCGCCAACAGCGCCAGGTTGCGGACGGCTCGGCGAGCCGTCCCTAGCGGCATCATCAGTTTCTTTGTCATTTCGTTGTTCCTTTCAAATCGTTTTCCTTGCGGCGCGATGGGGTCATCGCGCCCTACCGTTCCACCTCACTTCACGACCTCCCAATGGCCGGTCTCGGGCACTACGCTCATTTTCGGCCTCCTTTCAACATCTTTGAAACGGCTTTCCCTTTCCCCGTCAGCCGATATTTCTGCGTGGGGGAACGCGGCGAATTGGGCTGCGTCATTTCGACCAATCCCATTTCCAGTGCCGGATACAAGGCGCTCTTGCGTAAATGCGCACGACTCGAAAACCGGATTTTCGCCAGAATCTGGTGAATATCCATCTCGGATTTCAGTATGCGCAACAACCTTGCCGCATTACCAGGGAGGACCTTTGCAATCTCCTGCAAGACAAGAATCGAATCTTCATCGACATGGTCTGCCGCATGATTGACCACATGGCCTGTCACTTGGCCTGTAGCTTGGCCTGCAACATGACCGGTCACTTGGCCAATGGAGTGCCCGTAATTCAAGTTGGGCAGGACTGCGAAGAATGCCGAACGGGCCGATCGGAACTCCGGTCTTATTGAAACTCCGCGCTTCTCAGATTCAAAAGCATATGCGTCAAGGACCTTCTTGAATCCACTTCCTCTCCGTTCCATGAGATCAAGCCGTTGGAATAAATCAGCTATGACCGGATTGCGTCGTATGGATGTTACATTCATCCAGTCAAGCTGCTGGACAAGATCGCCGCTGGGCATGCCGCCGGGAGAGGATATTTCCATACGGTCGTCAAATATGTCGATATGGACTTCGCTGCCTATCTCACAATAATCGCGATGGATAAGTCCATTCACGATGCACTCTTCGTATGCGCGTTCAGGATATTCGACGAAGGTGTTGTACGGCGTCTCCGAACCGGCCTTTATCTCAACGACCACGAACCGCTTGCCGCTTTCTTCATGGAGCGTGAGGTCGATCTCCGGCACGGGATCCATCTGCATCTTGATGGTCCTCGCTAATGAACTCGGCGTCGCCCTGCGCGTCGGCAAGTCCGACAAGCGCGCCGTCATTCGCAACGCCGAAGAGGTGCCTGCCACCCTGCGTGTTAGCGAACGCGCTGACGCTCTTGAGCCAGCTCGTTGGGTCTTTGCGCTAAAGCATCAGCTTCTTGTCGTAAGCCGTCGCCTCGCCTATGTAGTCCTTTAGCCGCAATTTCAACCTCGTTTTATCGCATATTGTACCACAATCTCCGCCCTCCCGCGCGGGAAATCCAGCGCCCCGCCCTTTCAAACGGCACAGGTGAATTATATCAAAACGCCCTCGCGTGTCGCAAGGGCGTGTTTTTGCCATAAATTTCCAAGCGCCATCGAAAGGCTCATCTGCGTTCCCGAAAGCGCAAAACCGCTACGCTGAAATCAAGCGCGATGCCAATTCCAACAGTGTTCAGAAAATTCCGGATTTAAGGTCAGACCATCTTTCCAGAATTTTCTGAACACTTCGTCGTGCGCCTGGCGGACAGGAGCGTCGACAGCCAAAGGCACCTCACAAAGGCCTGGGACGGGAGCAAAGGCATCGTCGGCGACAACCTCGGGGCGGGAACGGAATCTTCATCTACAACAGAGGCGGCGACAACATCGAGTTCTACCGCTATTTCCTTGCTAAGGGAGAACGTGGATTTCATCGTCCGGCTCAAAAGCCGCTACGTTATCAGCTGGAAGCGACCCCCCTATGCGGCGGCCGCGGATATCCCCCAGCCGAAGGCTGTCCGCGAAGCGAATGCCCTAGCAGGGGTGCGACCGCCCTACCGTTTCGGTCACGCGGGACGCGTGACCCTACCGCTTCCCTTACCTCACGACCTCCCAATGGCCAAAGCGTTTGCCGCCAACGCGCCGAATGAGACCTTTCTCCCTGGCTCTTTTTATCATATCCTCAACACCTCGAAGCGACAAGTTCAGACGGGTCGCAATCTCTTGCTGCGTGATATGAGGATCGCCCTTAACCACGTCCAAAATCCTAACCACGTTCTTATCCACGTCCCAATCCACGTCGTCAACTGCCTTGAGGCCATACGGGGACAGTCCCCACTACAGCAACATCGAATCATGGCATTTTTATCTTAATTCCTCCCGATCTGACCGGTTTCACGCCGCCATGCCCAGCATCGCCGCCAGCCTCCAGCCGTGCGAGGCGAACCCGATCCCGTCCACCGCCCTCGCCCGGGCGCTCCGCGACCTCACCCGGTCCGCGAACAGCCCCAGCATCTCCGCCACGAACGCCGCGCTCCCCAGTATCTTCCCGCACGAAATTTGCGCTATCCGCCTCATCAACGCCCCCTCCTCAAGGGGACTGTCCCCGGTTGAAAGGCCTAGGACGGATAGAAGCCACTTCCGGCAGCGGAGCGCGAACGCGTTGCCGCGCCTGGCCGCCCCCACGGTGTTCCAGGCGTAGCCCTCCGCGCGCTTCGCAAGCCCCGCCCTCACAGGGTTCAGCTCCACGTACGCCGCGCAGCGGCGAAGGTACTCCGCCTCGCCTATGAGAGTGTTCCTGAACCTCCCCTCCCATAGAGTGCCGGGGTAGGTGCGGCGCCTGC
>JAFRBA010000136.1 GCA_017405115.1 Kiritimatiellia bacterium | reverse complement strand
GCCGCCGCCAAGCGCCACGACCTGCCCGCCGGACGACGCGACGCGGGCTAGCGTGTCGCGCTCGATCCGGCGGAACGCGGCCTCGCCGTCCGAAGCGAAGATGTCGGCTATCGGACGCCCCTCCGCCTTCACGATCTCGGCGTCGACGTCCACTAGCGGCATGCCGGTCGCGTACGAGAGCCGGCGCGCCCACGTTGTCTTGCCGGACGCCGGCGGCCCGTAGAGGTAGAGGTTGCCGGAGCCCGGCTCCCCGCCGCATGCCAGCAGGTACGCGCGGAAGGCCTGCGCGACGAGCATGACCATGCCGTCCGCCGCGGCGCGGCCGCTCGCCAGCGCCTCGCGCACAAGCCGGGTCGGGGACGGATTGTACACAAGGTCCACGACGGCCGCGCACGACGGGAACTCCGCTATGTCGATCCGCCGTCCGTCGACGTCGGGATACATGCCGACCGGCGTCGCGTTCACGATCAGCCCGACGTCGGGCGGAGGGACCTCGCCCCTGCGCACCAGGACGACCTCTACGCCACGGTCCTCGAGGCATGTCTTTGCCGTCATGGCCGCGCCGCCAGAGCCTAGCACCGCCGCCGACCGCGGCAGCGCAGGACCGTCCGCCCCGCACACGGAATCGACGAGGCGCCCGAAGCCGAAGTAGTCGGTGTTGTCGCCGCGCAGCCTGCCGTCCGCAAACCGCGTTACGAGATTCACGTTCCCGAGCCGCCTGGCAAGAGGCGTAAGCTCGTCGCAGATCGCCGCCACCGTCTTCTTGTATGGAATCGTGACGTTCAGGAAATCCAGCCCCGACCCGCGCACGAAGCCCTCGACGTCCTCCGGCTCGCGCTCGTAGAGGCGGTACTCGTAGTCGCCGAAGAATCGGTGGATCTGCGGCGAAAGCGAATGGCCGAGCCGCCGTCCTAGGAGCCCCGCCCTCACAGCCCCGCCTCCTGCAGCATCTCGTCCAGCACGATCGCGGCGGCAGCCTCGGCCGCCACCGCGCCGCGATACGCGACGCAGCGGTCGTGCCGGCCCTTGACCGTCAACTTGGCGGGCGTCATCGTCGCGAGGTCCACGGAGTCTTGCTCGAGCGATATGGACGGAGTAGGCTTGAAGGCGAGGCGGACGAGTATGGGCATCCCCGTCGAGACGCCGCCCAGTATCCCGCCGCAGTGGTTTGTGCGGGTGAGGACGCGCCCGCCCTCCACGACGAAAGCGTCGTTCGCCTCCGACCCGCGCATCCCGGCGAGCGCGAAGCCGTCGCCGAACTCGACGCCCTTCACCGCCGGTATCCCGAAAAGCGCCGCCGCGAGCCGCGACTCGATTCCGTCCGCCCCGACGTCGCCGACTCCGGCGGGGAAGCCCGTCACCGCAAGGCGCACCGCCGCTCCCACCGAGTCGCCCGGGTCGACGCCGTCGAGGGACGGGCTCTCCACCTCGGAAGACACGGCGACGCCGCGCCGCGCCAGCAGCTGCAGCGCAATGCCGCCTGCGATGCAGAGCGGCGCGGTCATCCGCCCGGACCACTTGCCTCCGCCCGTCGGTATCTTGCCGCACTTGAGCCACGAAGCGTAGTCGGCATGGCCGGGGCGCGGCACGGTCGAGACGTTGGAGTAGTCCTGCGGACGCACGTTCGTGTTCCTTATCACCGCTCGAATCGTCGATCCGTCTGCGACGCAATCCCTCACGCCCGCGACGAACTCCGGCCTGTCCGGCTCGCGGCGCGGCGTGGAGAGCCCTCCCTGTCCGTTGCCCGGCGCGCGCCTGCCGAGGAACGCCTGGAGCGCCGGCATGTCGATGCGCGTCCCCGCCGGGACGCCGTAGATCTCGACGCCGATTTCCGGCGCGTGTGACTCGCCGAACACCTTGATCTTCATCTCGGGCTCCCTTCGGGGCCGCCAACGGCCCCCGCCATTTCGCCGCGCCCCATCCACGCATCCCACAGCTCGCCGACCGGGGTGTCGACGAGCTCGCATTCGCCGATGCGCCGTGGAACGACGAGCGTTATGCTGTCGCCGGAGCGCTTCTTGTCGCTGGCCATGTAACCGCGCACGTCGTCCGGCTTCAGCCCGAGCGGAGGCGCGAAGACGTCCGCGACCTGCGGAAAGCCGTATTCGTCGAGGATCGCGCCAACCTCGGGGACGCCGCGGCCGACGATGCGCATGCCGACCGCGACCGCCTCGCCGTGGGAGAGCCTGAAGCCGCTCGCGCTTTCGATGGCATGCCCGAAAGTGTGGCCGAGGTTCAGGAGCTTGCGCCTCCCGCCCTCGCGGAAGTCCGCCGCGACGACCTCCTCCTTCCAGCGGGCGCAGCGCTCGACCAGCGGCGCAAGCGCATCGAGCGGGGGGCGCGGCGACAGCGCCGCGAAAAGCCCCGGGTCGAAAAGCACCGCCGTTTTTATCAGCTCGGCGAATCCGTTCTTCATCTCGTGCTCCGGCAGGGTCTCGAGGAAGCCGACGTCGCGGACGATTTCGCGCGGCATGTGGAACGCGCCGACGAGGTTCTTGCCCTCGGGTATGTCCACGCCAGTCTTCCCGCCGATGGACGAGTCGACCATCGCGAGAAGCGTCGTCGGAACCTGCACGAAGTCGATGCCGCGCATGTAGGTGGCCGCGGCAAAGCCGGTGATGTCGCCGACGACGCCCCCTCCCAGCGCGACGGCGACGTCGGAGCGCGTCAAGCCAAGCGCCGCGAACCCGCGCACGAGCTCGGCATACGTGTCCAGCGTCTTCGATTGCTCTCCCGCGGGGAAGACTATGCGCTCGACGCGCAGTCCGGACGCCTCCAGCTGGCGCACGGCCATGTCGCCATAGAGGCGGTCGACGTTGGAGTCCGTGACCAGCGCCACCGCCTTCGCCCTCGGGAACACCGAGAAGTCTATCTTGATCTCAGGCATGTTCGTTTGTCGCAGATTATACCATAAAACCCCGCCCGCAGGCTGGGGTTTTATGGTAGCAGCTGTTGAGCGCAGATTGCGGATTTCACTTCAGACGGAGAAGGTACATGGGGACCCCTTTTCGACACGGGAAGCATCATCGGCGACGGGGACAGCCCCCCGTCTCGGCTGGGAGATTGTGGAATTGTGGAATTATGCAATTGTTGGATAGCGGGATTTTCCATTGAGACCGCATTGCCAATTCCGCATTGGCTAATGGCTGTTTCCACATTTCCACAATTCCATAATTTCCCTCTGCGCCTCTGCACAGCGTTAAGGAGTTCATATTTCAACTGACGATTTTAGGTTCATGGTTGTTTGACTGCGTATTCCGACAGCCAGGCTGGGGTGTAGCCCGTTGGCTTTAACAATGCCGCTGCCAAGCCGTACGACTGTTTCGCCGCATCATCTCGCGACATCGTGCGTTCCGGCTTAAGTATCTTTACGTATTCGGTACTTACGCGGAATTCCCAGCGAGCATGCTGTCGTATAAAACCATATGGCGACTCTACCCATGCCGTCCAGAACGCAAGAGCCTTTGCGGAAACATTCCTGAACTCATCCTTGCCCTCTTTTGCAAACTTTTCCTCGTACTGCTTGAGGCGCTGGAATGTCAAGGATTCCATGAACGATGCCGCAGAGAAGCATTTCTGCCGCGTATAGACATTTCCAAAGAACAATGCGACCTCAATGTTCGCTTTCAGGAATTCCGCTAGTTGCGCAGGAGTGTCGAAGTCG
>JAFRBA010000135.1 GCA_017405115.1 Kiritimatiellia bacterium | reverse complement strand
GGCGCAAGCGCAGCGATGCGCTGAACCGAGCGGTACTAATCAGACGTGAGGCTTAGCTTTTTATTCCTTTTCAAAAAAAGGAAGACTTCACCCCAAGGTGAGAAAGGACCTCGCGGTCCCGCCGTGCGGGGTGTAGTTCTCTGTAGTCCCCGACTGACCAGCCCATTTCCGGGCCGGTGGCCCTGGAGAGGCAGACATACCCGTTCCCATTCCGAACACGGAAGTCAAGCGCCCCATCGCCGAGGGTAGTGCGGGACCCGCCCGCGCGAGAGTAGGACGCCGCCGGCCCTTTTTTCATGCCCCGCGCAGGGCATGAAAAAAGCCCCGGCGGCGTCCGCCCTATGCTTCGGCCTTCGGCCTCGCATATGATTCTTCGCGCCTCCGGCGCTCGAATAGGCCGGCCCCGGCCATTGCCGCTCTAGTCTGCGGCAATCGTTCCGGCTCTTTTTTCATGCTTGCGCAATGGAACGATGCTTGCGACGGTATTCGCCGGGCGTCATTCCTCGCTCTTTTTTGAATATGCGCGAGAGATGGCTCTGGTCGAAGAATCCAGTCTCTGCGGCGATTTCCGAAAGAAGCTTGTCCGTCGTCTCCAACAGGCGACGCACTGCGTTGAGGCGTATCGTGGTGAGATAGTGCCCGGGCGTCATGCTGAACACTTTCGCAAAAGTCTGCTTGAAGACCGTTTCCGACATCCCCGTCATCTCGACCAGCTGCGGGATGGTGATTGACTCGTCATAGTGCGACTCCACGTAGGCGGCGACCGACCGGATCTGGCCGTAGCGGGACAGGGGGGCGTCTGTGTCCGGGGCAAGGAAGTATGCCCGTGCTGTTCCGACGACTCTGCCGGCATAGTTGAAAAGCGGATAGACGTTGGCGATTTCCGTCTGCATAGACCTGTCGGCAGGATGTCGCAACAGTCTGTGGAGGGCTGGCTTGCCGGTGCGGATAACCTCCTGGTCGAGCGCCATGTAGGTGTTGGCGTAGTCTGACGGGAACAGGTCGCTTGACTTAAGCCCGATGGCGTCCCATTCGTCCTTGATGTTGCAGATTTCGCAGTTGCGCCGGTTGATGGCCATGATTCTGCAGTCGAGGTCCTTCATGTAGAACGCCACTGTAGGTATGGCGTAGAACATGTCCCTGAGGGTCTTGCCCGTAGGGCCAAGTTCCTTGAAGAACTTGCGGTGCAGTCTCTTTCTTTCGGCGAACGTCAAAAGATGTCTCCTTTTACCAGACAAGTATCTCCAGCCCGTCAAAACGGCTGAAATGGCGGGTGTTTCCTGTTGCAATCTGACAACCTCCAGCCAGAGCGGCGGCGGCAATCAGCACGTCCGCGTCTTCCACTGGTATGCCAGCAGAGGCAAGCCGTGCCTTTTCTAAGCCGAACCTTTCCATGATTTCAGGCGTGGAGTTGACGACAGGAAGAATTTGCGAGAACCTGTCCACGAGCGATTTCCCGTGTTTTGGATCGTCCGAATGTGCGGCACCATAGTAGAGCTCGCCGAGGACCATGAACGGAATGGCAACATTGCCGGCGTTCGCAGAAAACGCCTCCAGCGCGTCCTTTCTGCCGCGAAGAATGCGAATGCATACGTTTGTGTCAAGAAGGATCATAGTTCGACGCTCCTTCCAAGAGTGCGAGACCCCTCTATGTCGCGTAGAATCTCTTCGTCAGACCTGCTGTCTTTCCATTGCCCGGCAAGTGATAGCACGGCATCGCGCTGGCGCTTTGCGTCTGGTGACTCCGGTCGAGAAATGGAGAACGAAAACTTGTCGCCAAATGATGCGATGTAGTCGAAGATGTACAGCACCTCGCCATTCAAGCTCCGATGGTTGTACGCTGCTCTCGCCTTGAGAGTTCGCATGGTATTCTCCGATAGTTCTCTTACGGTCAGTGCGCTCATGTGTCGTTTCTCCGTTTCCGTCTTGATGGTTTTGCAATGAAACTATGGTTAGGATATCACACTTCGCTGTGGACGTCAATGGCGAAGTTCAATAATTCGGTTGACTGCATTGGCAATCGGCTGTGCAGTCTCTTTCTTTCGGCGAGTGTCATTTGTATTCTCCGTGTGTTGGCAACGAATTATACAATTTTTTTGCCGTATTGTGCAAGACAGAGCGCGACATTTTTGAGATAATATCCACCATCGGAAAAGGCGAAAGTGTTCGCCATGCAAAAGAGGAGCAGTAAGAAATGAAGGCAATCAAACGACATGTTCTTTGTCTGGCCGCCGTCGCGGGCGCTCTGTCCGCTGCCGGCGCGGTTCAGTTGACGGATCTAACGTGGGTCGGAGGGGCCGGTGCGGATTTCAACGCTGCCGCGAACTGGTCTCCGGCCGCGACGCCAGGAACTGGCCACAGGCTGATTTTCGACGGCGATGCGACGCCGGTCATCATAACCCATGACGGCGGTAAGGTCTGGGCCGGTGCGATATGTGTGTTGTCTGGCGACGTTACGTTGACGAAAGGCGCATCCGCCCCCTCCAACGCACGCCTCATAATCGTGGACAACGGGACGCGCGAGGTCGTGATTGACATCAATGAAGGGGCGAGCATGACGGCTAATGTGCCGGTGTACGGCTCTTTCTCCGGCGCTTCGCCCAGAGCCTACGTGAAGAAGGGCGGCGGAAGGATGACGTCAAACGTCGGGTTCATCAACAACGACTCAATCCGGGTCGAGGCTGGCGTTTTAGAGGCGATGAAAGGTGGGGACACCTCGTTGATCTCGGGAAATGGGAGTCTGGTCATCGGGGATGGCGCGACGTTTCGCCCACTTAACAAGAACGCCCTGAACGACCGTTCGCCAGTGGTGGTCGAGGGGAACGGCGTTTTCGACCTGAACGGCAATATCCAGACTATAGCTGGGGTGACTGGCCGCGGAATCGTTACCAACAGCGTCACGACGAGCGACGCATATCTGACCATGACGCTGCACGGCGGACCTTATGCGTTTGACGGGAAGTTCGTCGACGCCCAGTTGAAGGTCTTGCGCTACGGAGGGACGAACGTTCGCGCGACGACCGAGGAGGAGTTCGGTTTCATCGTCAGCTCGACGGAGGCGCTTGCGCGTTTGAAGGGGACCATCGAGTGGTCTTACGACAGCTCCCTTTCCGACCCCTCGCTCCAGCATCCCACAAACTGCTGGCTTCGCTTCGCGCCTGGGGTGGGGACGTTCAAGGTCGCCTGCGAGAACCAGAGCACGACGCTGAAGGGGTATGCGCGGCATCCTCTCTGGCTGGAGGACTTGGCAGGCCGCCCCGTCACTCTCCTGACGCGCATAGCGTCTGCACACATGCCGAACATCAGAGCGGCGGGTTCCGGCAGCCTCTACATCGGCGGATACGACGTTACCCTGACCGGCGACCAGATCCAGATTGGCGGCACGCTCGGCGCCCTTGGAGGCAAGGACGATGGCGCAACCCAGACGATCACGCTTGGAGATAGCTCGGCCTTCGATTTCTCCACCATTTCCGCCATTGACACGGTTGGCGGCAAGGTGGTGTTCCACAATGTGTCCGGCACAACGTTCCCGGGACGTGTCATAGGGTCCAAGCAGGTATCCGTGGAGACGCCGCTGACTATAGGCGAGCTGAGCACGCGAGGCGATGGTGTCAGAATCACGGCCGACCTGACCGTCAACTCGGGGCACTTTATAGCGTCTGTACCGGTTTTCGACTTTGACTCGGCGAACCTGACCCTGACGCTGAACGGCGGCGAGTATTCGCGTCCGTACGAGACGGCGACGTACATAGACGCGGCGTTTCAGGGGATTCCTCTACCGCATAGTGCGCTGATAAGAGGCAGCCACAACGGCACTGGAACCATGGTGCTGAACGGCGGCGACTTCTACGCCCTCAACAACGGCGACTGGGGCGCGCGCCACATGGTGCTGAACGGGGGGCGTTTCCACATCCAGTGGAGTACGCCGTACAAGCCGGTCGACGAGTCTACCGCGGCGGATCCGACGGTGTTCCACATGAACGGGGGTGAGATTGTCGCCTCCCGCAAGGATGTGGACCAGGTTAGCAACGTCAAGCAGGACTTGTTCGAAGACACGGACAGGCTTGCGCTTCGGGTGGGCGCCGGCGGCGCCTGGTTGACCGATGGCGTCATCGTCATCGGCACCCAGAAGCACGAGTCGACTCCGATACTGATCAACCGCCCGTTCGTGCATGACCCCGACTGCGCCGGAGTGGACGGCGGCCTGCGCCAAAGGGGCACCATGTGCTTCCAGTACCGCTATCCCATGCAGATCACGGGGTCGTTCGTCGGCGAGGGCGGCACTTCAATCGTCGCGACGAACGCCGAGCTGGCGGCCGACAACTCGTTCTTCGGCTCTGGCGACACGGTGCTGAGGAACCACGCGCTGAAGCTCAGAGGCCGAGAAGCGCCGTTTTCGTTCCGCCCGCATGGTGCAGGCAAGAGGCTTTCAGTGGATGGCGCGGCGCTTTTGGTCAGTCGCGACCAGACGGACAGTTCTCCCGTCGCGGTGACGATCGACAATCTGGAGTTTGCTTCGGGCAGCGCGCTTTTCCTTCATGACAAAGGCGGGTTTGGCGCCGGCTCTTCCACTGTCAAGCTCGCGACGCCTCCTCAGGTGCTGGCCAACGGGCGTGTCAACCTGCCCGTTTTCGGCGCCCAGGACATCTACAACCCGTGCCCGATGGGGTACAGCGCCGAGAACGGCTTCACCAACCTGACCGGTTTCGCGTCCTCCTTTGGCAGCGGCAGGATAGTCGACATCGCGACGAGGTTCCCGACGGTCGACGACGGAGTGGCGGCGGTAGCCGACATGCTCACCTCGCCTTCCGGCAGTTGTTCGCTGACGCTTGGGAATGGCTCCTCGCTGACTCTCGGCAACGGGACGGATGCAGCAATATGCCATCTTTCGAGCGGCGGCATTTCCGGCGGAGCCGGCGCGACGCTCAGCTTCGGCACGTCCCCCGCGCTGATAGTGTGCAGCGCGCGTCCGAACGAAGAGACTATGTGCGCGTCGTTCATCTCAGTTCCGATTGTCGCGGCGGACGGGCTTTCCGTGGTGGGCATTCCAGAGATCGAGATGCGCGGCTGGCGCGGGGTGCGCCTTGACCGGGCGAACACATACTCAGGCGTGACGCGCATCAGCTCGGCAATCGTCCAGGCGGAGCACTCGCAGTGCTTCTCGACGGGCGACGTCTATGCGACCGGCGGCGACAAGTACGCCGGCGGCATCCGCTTCAACAGGAAGGGGGCAGTGTGGAGCAACAACTTCCACCTCTCTGGCAGGGGCGTCCGCATGACGCCTTTCCACCGTGCGGGCGACCTCGGCTTCTCGATGCAGTTCACCGCCGACGGCGAGGTGGCGGGCAATGTTGACATCGGCTACGTTGCGCGGCTGAGCGCGTCCACCAACGAGGCGGTCACCGGAGTCGTATCCGGCACGATTTCGGGCGGCAAGTTGGAACTTGCCTACTCCAAGGGCGTAATCCGCCTGACGGGCGTCAACACCTACTCAAATGGCACGGATGTCATCCAGTCGAACCTCGAAGTCGCGCGCGGCGACTCCATGGGGCCCGGCGAGGTGTGGCTTGTGAACGGCACCCTCCGCTTCGTCAACGACGAACCGACGACATTCACCAACTACGTAAAGGGTGTCGGCGCGATCGAGGTCGCCGGTGCGCCAGTTACGTTCGGCGGACATTCTTTCGACGCGCTGCCGGTGAAGACTCTCGCGAAAGGCTCCGTACTGCGTCTTACGACCGGCTATGCGCTTTCGGCTTCCGATGTCGCGGCCTCCACGATCAAGGAGGCAATCGTAGTGGACGGCAGCCTGGAGCTTTCTGGCGATAAGACGATCTCGGCCGTGTGGGGCGGCGGCACGGTCTCGGGCGGAACGCTCACCGTGACAGACGAGATCAACCCGTCCGGCCCCAGCTCTGTCGGCACCCTGACATTTGCGGAGCAGCCGGTCCTCGACGGGGCCACGCTGACGATCGACACGAAGAACGGGCAGGTTGACAAGGTTGTCGTTCCTGAGGCGTTGTCGCTGGCCCAGATCGATCTTCGCGTCGTGCAGGTTGGCGACCCTGTCGATTTCCCTCCTGCGTCGTTTCTGCAGAGCGTTGGCGGACTTGTCGGCGGTTTTGCGTCCGTCGAGCTGCCGGCGCGCAAGGCGAAGAACTACGGCGTCTCGGTCGAGGCGTACAGGGCGACCCTCGGCTATGCGAAGCCGGGCGTCATCATGATTGTGAAGTAGCAAGGGAAAGGAAAGAAGCAGATGGATGGCATGTATGATAGGCTCTGCAAGAGGGGCGTCGCATTCGTTGTCTTTGCCGTCGTCGCTGCAATTGCCGTCGGCGATTCCATCGCCGCGCGGCCGCTGCCGATTCCGGAGATGCTGGCGCGCTTCGATGTGGAGCTTGACACGGACGCGCTTCTGCACTTCGGTCCGGCGACGGTTGCGAACCGCAGGTGGGGCTACGGGGACGAGGATCCCGCGCTGTTCAACCCGACGAACCTCGACGCCGACGCCATTGTCGCGGTCTGCAAGGAAGCGGGGCTCCAGGGGTTCACACTTGTCGCCAAGCACCATGAGGGCTTCTGCCTGTGGCCGACGAAGACGACGGAGTACAACATCTCCAAGTCGCCGTGGAAGGGGGGCAAGGGGGACATTGTGCGCGAGTTCGCCGACGCCTGCCGCAGGCAGGGCATGAGGTTCGGCGTGTACATCTCGCCGTGGGACCGCAACAACGCCCACTACGGCACCGACCGCTACCGCGAGATATACCACGAACAGTGGCGAGAGATCGCCTCCGGCGCATACGGCAGGCTTTACCAGGGCTGGTTCGACGGCGCCAACGGGGGCGACGGGTACTATGGCGGGGCGAGGGAGAAGCGCAGGATATCCGGCCCCGACTACTACGACTTCCCGGCGCTCACGAAGCGGCTGAAGGAATGGAACCCCGGCTTCGTTTGCCTCGGTGGCGGCGACGGCGTCAGCAATTTCCGCTATCCTGGCCTCGAAGACGGGTTCTGCGATCCGGAGGCGAGATGCGGGCTTCTGCCGTCCGCCGAGAGGAAGAAGCTCGGCAGGATGGCCTTGTACAAGGGCACGGCGGACGGACCACTCTTCGTCGTTCCTGGGTGCGACTTCCCGCAGAACCCCGACTGGTTCTACCATCCGGAATACGCCGGGATATCCCGCTCGGCCGAGTTCCTCATGAAGATATACCTCAATAGCGTCGGACACGGCGGGCTGATGGAGATTGGCCTGGCGCCGCGGGCGGACGGTTCGATGGCACCCGACAACATCACAGAGCTGAAGAAGTTCGGGGCGCTGCGCAGGAAGTTTTTCTCGGCATGCGCCGCCACTGGCGTGTTCCCGGCTGGAGGCGGAACGCTGGAGTCCGCCAATCCGTTCAACGTCGTACTGCTCCGCGAAGACCTCCGTGGCGGCGAGCGCATCGACGGGTGGGAGCTTTGGACAGACGGCGCCGACGGCAAGTCGGAGCTGCTGGCGAAGGGCGAGAGCATCGGCGTCAAGCGCATCCGCCTGCTGGGCAGGCGCATTTCCGGCGGACGCATTCGCCTGGTGACCACGAAGTCGACCGGAACGCCATACGACGTAAAGTGCCGGCTCTACGACGTCGACGACGGTCTCCTTGCCGACATCGCCAACGCCACCTTCGTGCCGCCGGGGGGGACGGACCTCGTTGAGCACGACCCCATGGGCAACTACGTCTTCTCGATCGTCGTGCGCGAGAATGCGGGCAAGAGGGAGATGTTCGCCGCGGAGGAACTGAGGAGGCTTCTCAAGAAGCTCACCGGAACCGAGCTTTCAATAGTCACCGACGCGCAGGCGCTGAAGCCCGGTCGCAAGGGGATATTCCTCGGACGGACCCGGTTCACCGACACTCTTCTGCCCGGAACCGATTATGCGAAGCTCGGTCCGAACGGATATCGGCTCACGGTATCGGACGGAAACCTCATGATTGCCGCAGACGAGGCCGGAAAGCCCGGCGACGGAGTGCTCAAAGGCGTATACAGGATATTGACGCGGACCACGAATATGGATATGAACACGCTGGAGTCCGGCAAGTTCACACTTGGGTCGGACAGCTTCATCGTCCCCGGGGACTTCGACGAGACGCTCTCCGAGCAAGGGCTGTCGGTCAAGGCGAAAAGGAATATGTAACATGAAAGGAATGACCATGAAAGCGTTTTTTCCGTTCGCGCTGACCGTCCTCGCGCTGGTCCGCCCGGCTTTTGCGATGCAGCTCGACTTCAAGACGGCGGACGACAAGCTGCCGCGTTGCTGCCGTGCGGTGGACGGCGTGCAGCTGTCGCTCTTCACCGAGGACCGCAACTGGAACAAGTGTCTCCGCGTCGAGGTGTCGCGGGAGTACAAGGACAAGGCGAAGGGGACTGTCAGCTGGACAGGTGCCGCGTTGATTGGCGGCGATCCCAAGCTGCCCGGCGAAGAAGTCGAGCCAGGTAAGTCGTATGATGTCTCGTTTGACCTGCGCGGCAACGGCGTCAAGGTCGGCCTGTCCGTTTGGGTGTGGACAGGCGACGACTTCTACAAGGACCGGCAGGTCATATCGCTTGTGAAGCCCAATCCGAAAAGCACGGCCGAGTGGAAAACGTACCGCGCGAAGTTCAAGGCGCCAGAGAAGGCGCGCCGCGCGGCTATTGCCTTTTCGATCTGGGGCGACACAGGCGTGTTGAAGGAGGGCAACCCTTCCGTCGGGGACTGGTTCCTCGTGGACAACGTCTCCCTCACGCTCGGCAAAAAGAACCTCGGCGTCGCCGCGCCTGTGGATGATTCGGTCGAGCCGCGCAAGGTGTTCTCTGCGTCGGACGGCCTGTGGGTGGACGACTTCCTCTTCTTCAGGCAGTGGACGCCGGCAGAGTCGCCCATGTCGATGTCCGCCGCAGTCGACGGCGACAGCCTGCTGCTTAAGTTCAAGATCGGGGCGGACGCGAAGGGTCATGTGCGTGGCGACGCAACGAAGCCCTGGTCCGGCGACGCTGTCGAAGTGTTTTTCTCGCTGCCCAACGGCAAGATCTCGCAGTTCGCCTTCAACGAAGCGGGGGCGCGCTACACAGATTTAGGAAGTGGCGGGGTGGAGTCTGACGACTGGTCGGTGGAGACGGCCGCGCAGAATGACGTCTGGGGCGCGAAGGCCCGCATCCCGTTCCGTCTGCTGGGGCTGGAGCGTCCGCCGGCCGATGGCGAGTGGCTGCGCCTCAACGTCACCCGGTTTCGCAAGAATGCGAATGCCAACGACGTCTGGTGCAGGGTGAGAGGGGAGTTCCGCGAGCCGGACAGGTTCGGCTATCTGCTGTTCGGGTCGCCTGCGGCGGCCCTCAAGCGCGAGTTCGGAGTCGAGAGGGAGGCATCCAGCGTCGCCGGGTATCGTAAGGCGTGTATCGCGATCGAGACGGCGCGGCTGAAGGCGAAGTTCGAGAAGTTCGCGAAGAGCAAGTTCTCGGTGGCGGTAGTTCCCGTCACTGGCGACTGGACTGTTCCCTGCCTGCCGGAGGAGATATTCGACCCTGTCGAGTCGATTTCGGTCCGGGCTGCCGTGAACGAACCCAAGCCGGTCCCCGTCGCCATTGCTAACCTGACCGACCGCAGCGAGGACTACATGGTGTTTCTCGAAACGCTGGAGAAGCCGTACGTCGGCAAGCGCGGCCTCGACGGCTTTCCGCAGGAGAACCTGAAGGTCCGGCAGGCGGTCAAGGTGCGCGACACGTATGCCGACGATCCGACGCTGCGCTTCGATCCGCTCCCGGAGGCCAACCAGATCTGCTCGATCACGGTCGCTCCGAAGGAGGCGGGGTTCGTGTGGTTCGACTTCGACACGACGGGCGTAAAGCCTGGTACGTACAAGGGGCGGCTCAAGGTGGTTCCGCTGTGCGAGAAGGGCGCGTGGGTACGGAGCAAGGGCGGGGAGTTCCCGTACGAAGGTGAGATGAAGACCATTCCATTCACGTTAACGGTCGATCCGATCGAACTGCCGGTCGCGGCGACGCCGAGCGAGTTCTACAACCGCGCCTGGAGCGACGAGGAATACGACCTCGTGTTCGCGGCCGGCGGTCGCCGGATGCAGCTGTCCAACTGGGAGATATCGCCGACAGGGATGGTCGAGAAGACCCGGCAGGACATCCGCGACGACACCCGCCGCGCGGCGCGCTACGGCGTGCGCCCCCTCTATATGCTCGTCTATTCAGCCTACCATGTGTTCAAGACTTTCCATGTGCCCCGACTCAAAAAGGTGAACGTAACGGCGACGTGGGCCGACTACGTAAGGACGATACGGCGCGAGATGGCCTCCATGGGCGTCAGGGACGACGAGTACTACGTCGAGGTCGACGACGAGACCCTGACGGACCGCGCCGACGAGATAGCCGAGGCCTGCCGGATATCCAAGAAGGCGGAGCCGAGGCTGCGTCTCGGCGTGACGCTGGGCGGGCAGATAATCCCGACGGAGAAGATCATGAAGATCGCCGAGAACTGCGACGTGTTCGTGATGTGGCGGCATGGCTACGTCGACAATCCGCAGCGCAACAAGGAAGTCATACAGAAGCTGATGTCGATGGGTAAGACGGTCTACCACTACTCTTGCGAGACGTCCATGTCGCTCGACCTCCACACCTACTACCGTCAGCACCCCTGGGTGGCGGAACGCTACGGGTTCAAGGGCAACGCGCTCTTCACGCTCTGCGCCTGGAACGGAGGCGTGGGGGCCAGGGACTTCAAGGTGCCAACGTACGGCGAGATAATCTACCGCATGTACGAGCGCCCCGTCCCTTCCATCCGCTTCATGGCCTACCGCGAGGGCGTGACGGACATACGCTATCTTGACGCACTGCGCGCCCTCAAGACGGACGACCCGGAGGTTGCGGCGTTCCTCGCCCGCGCGCCGCGCGTGGTTATCGACGAGAAGCCGCGCGACGCGAAGGTGGTCGACGCCCTGCGCGAGGAGGCCCGTGCGCTTCTGCTGAAGTCACAGGGGGGCAAGTGATGGTTGTCTGTCGGCTTCCAGGCTTCCTTGTGCTTGTCGCAGCCGCCTTGTACGCGAATGCCGTCGCTGCGATGACATATGCGGAGTACACGAACGCGCTTGCGCGGATCAGCGAGGCAGAGCTGGCCTGGCGCCCGGGACAGGAGTTCTACAACGAGGGCGGCGGGCAGCAGCCGTCGGTCGAGCGGGCGAAACCGCCGCGACGGATAGACGACATGGCGTCGTATCTGAAATGGAAGTGGCGCACGGACGTGTCGGACCAGTCGAGCGGGCTTGGTGCCGACGCATTGAAGACCGGGGTAGAGGCTGTAGTCGCGGCCAGCAAGGGAAATGAACCCTGGCCCATCGTCAAGGCGAAGATGCTGGACGACCTTGTCGACAATGTCGCGCTTGGCTTCTCGAAATACGACTGCTTCCCGGCGATCTCCTGCTGGAACAGGTGGAAGCGTCCGATCAGTGGCATTCTGGCGGACAGGCTGACGGAGGTCGAGAGGGAGACGGCTCCTGAATGGCTGTATCAGGCGATGTACGACATCGAGGTGGGCGGCGGCAAGTGCTATCGCGACTACGACCATTCCGCTCCGAACTGGGACGACATCCTGCGGCTTGGCTTCACCGGCATGAAGGAACGCGTGAAGCGCCGTGCCAGGGAGAACGGTGGTGAGGATTCGCCGTTCTACGCCTCCGAACTTATGGCGGCGGACGCCTTTCTGAGGTTCTTGGGGCGGCTTGAGGGAGCGGCAAAGGCGGAGCTTGCGCGGTGCGGCGGCAGGACGCGGGCCGGATTGCTCGAAAAGGAAGTCGCCTCGCTCGGACGCCTGCGCAATGGTCCCCCGCAGACGGTCTTCGACGTCATGCAGTTCACATTTGTCTATTTCATCGTAGGTGAGTACCTTGACCGATACCAAGTTCGCTCGTTCGGCGACGTAGATCGGCTCTGGTGGCCGTACTACCGCGACGACATCGCCGCCGGGCGCACAACCGAGGCCGAGTTCCGCGAGGAGTTCAGGCATTTCATCTGGCAGTTCGGGTCCATAGACAACTACTGGGGCCACCCACTGTGTCTCGGAGGCACCAAGGCCGACGGCACGACAGAGTACAATCCGCTGTCGCACATCATCCTCGACGTCGTTGACAAAGAGGGGCTTCCCACTCCAAAACTCCAGCTGAAGATCGCGGACTCCACGCCGGACGCGATATGGGACAAGGCACTTCGGATGCTTCGTAACCACCGCTCCCTCGTTCTGATGGGGGAGAAAGGCATGGCGCGGTCGATGTCAAAACTGGGGCTTTCGCCCGACGAGTGCCGGCGTCTCGTTGTCTGGGGCTGTTTCGAGTGGCTCCCGCCGGAGGGCAACTGCACCAGCGCGTGCAACATCAACCTCGTCAAGCCGATGGAGCAGATGCTGAAAGACGCCAGGGAAGGGCGCCTGTGCCCTCTCCCGTCGTTCGACGACTTCAAGCGCGAGTACTATCGTCGGCTCGGGGCTGTTACGGACTTGACGCGCAGGGTGATGGACTACTTGGAGAGCGGTCTCTATGACATAAACCCGTCGCTGGTGCTGACGCTTGGAGTCGACCATGCGCTGAAGACGGGGCGCGACGCGTTCTCGACGGGCATGCGCTACAACCACACGACCATGTCGGAGGTCGCGTTCGCCTCGGCCGTGGACTCTTTGATGGCGGTGAAGGAACTAGTCTACGAGAAGCGCGAGCTGACGCTGGCGGAGCTGGACGCGATTCTCGCCGGTAACTGGGCGGGCCGGGAGCCCTTGCGTCTTCGCATGGCGCGTTCGCGCCGCAAGTGGGGCTGCGGCGACGCCGAGGTCGACGCGCTGGGACGCGAGCTCATTGAGACGTTCACCGGCAGGTTCGTTGGCCTTCCCAACTCTCGCGGCGGAAAGTACGTCTGCTACGGCCTCAACTCTCGTGGGTACATAGTGGCCGGTCGGCGCACCGGTGCGACGCCAGACGGTCGCAAGGCCGGCGAGGAGCTGTCGAAGAACATGGCCCCGTCCATCGGCGGCGACGCCGAGGGTGCTACGGCCGTCCTGAAGAGCTGGGAGGCGTCCGTCGACCCTGCGTTCTTTCCGTGCGGACTCGTGCTGGACATGATGCTGCATTCTTCCTCGGTAGCCGGAGAGCGGGGGCTTGCGGCGTTCAAGGCTTTCTGCAAGGTGTTCTTCAAAAACGGGGGCTGCGCGCTCAACCTCAACATCCAGTCGGTGGAGGAGCTGAAGGATGCGCAGCAGCACCCCGAAAAGTACGAAAACCTGCAGGTTCGCGTCGCCGGCTGGAACATCCGGTGGAACGACATACCGAAACGGGAGCAGGATGGTTTCATCCGGCGGCTTGAGGCAATGCCGCGATAGAGACTGGAGGAGGTCAATGACAATGCGCAGATCGACGATCCTGTGTTTTCTTCTGCTGGCGGCTTTTGCGCCTGGCCTGGAGGCCGTCCAGCCCGTAGTGAGAAAACTGGGCACCTATGACCTGTTCATCGTAGAGGCGACCCCGATAGTGTTCAAGGGCCGGCTGTGGATTATGGAGTACATCCGCTGGATGAGTCCGGACAAGCGCTACCGCGGCAACGAGTCGGGCGACTCCTATTTCCGCTTCCGTGACGCCGAGGACATGAAGACTGTGACGCCTCCGTTCGCCAAGGGCCTCCATCTAGGCAGCGCCTTTGTCGCTGGAGACTGCGTCGTCGTCACTGCGGTGGAGGGCTGGGGTAAGGGCCGCTTCTACCAGACGGAGTCAACGGACCTTGTACACTGGACGAAGCCGCGCGTCATACTCGAAGATTCCCGGTGGAAGGGCTACAACACGACTGTGTGCAGGGCGGACGACCGCTATGTAATGGCGTTTGAGCTTTCGGCGCCGAAGGATCTTGTAGGACCCAGGCCGTTCACGATGTTCTTCGCCGAGTCGAAAGACCTGCGAGAATGGAAGGTGATTGACGGGGCTGTCATGGGGCGCGAATTCTACACCGGCGGGCCGATGCTCCGGTACTTCGACGGCTGGTTCTACTTCTTCCACCTCGACGGCAGCTATGAAAAGGGCTTCAACACGCGCGTGCGCCGTTCGCGGGACCTGCGCCACTGGGACCTCAGCCCCGCGTATGCAATTGCGTACGGCCCGGAGGACAGGTTGATTCACCCGAATGGCGAGTTCTCGGCGGCGGAACTGGAATACATCGCCAAGGCGGTGGACATCAACGCGTCAGACCTTGACATGTGTGAATGGAACGGCAGGCTGTTCATGTTCTATTCGTGGGGTGACCAGCGCGGGCACGAGTTCGCCGCCCTTGCCGAGGCCGATTGCACGGAACGCGAGTTCTGCGAGTCGTTCTTCCGCCCGGACGCCGCGCAGGATGGCGCGGCGGAGCTGCGCGAATGCTGCAGGGCTGCGGCCTTGGGCGGCGCGACGGCGGAGAAAGCAGCCAAAGAGGGGCTGCCTGCGCATGGAAGGTAGGAGGCTTGACGTGTCGATGTCGCGCAAAGAGTTCCTTGCGGCTTCCGCCGCTTTTGCCGTGAGCCCGATGATGGCTGCAGACGGTCGTGCCGTGAAGACGCCGCTGATGCTCGATACCAAGCGCATGGCCATCTGGGACGGGCCAGGAATCCGCACGACGTTCTTCGTCAAGGGATGTCCGCTCAAGTGCATCTGGTGCCACAACCCGGAGTCCATCGACACTAAACCGCAGACCGCGCGGTTCCAGCACCTTTGCAGGCATTGCGCGAAGTGCACGATGGACGAGGCGACCTGCCCTACCCGGGCGCTGAAGTTCTACGGCAAGCCGATGACGATACCCGAGATCGTCGCCAAGGCGCTTGAGGACAAGGCGTTCTACGACGAGTCCGGCGGCGGCGTAACGCTCTCCGGCGGCGAGCCGCTCTTCTTCTGGGAATGGGCGGCGGAACTTTTCAGGGCGTTCAAGGCAGCGGGACTCCACACGTGCCTCGACACGTCGCTCTACGCGCCGCCCGCAGCAATCGACGCGATGCTCCCCGTGACGGACATGTGGCTTCCCGACTACAAGGCGCACGACGACTCGCTGCACGTCAACTACACCGGCGTTTCAAACGCGATCGTCAGGAAGAATCTAGAATGTCTTGTTGCGGCGAAGGCCAAGCTTGAGGTGCGTTGCCTTGTCGTGCCGGGCTGTACGGACGGCGACGACATCTCCGCCCGCCACCGCTATCTCGCCTCGCTCGGCATCCCCGAATCGTCAGTTGTCGATCTCGAATACCTCGACTATGCCCGCTCCAAGTATCTGGCGCTTGGAATGAAGGATACAATGCCGGCGAGGCGACATGAAAAGCAATAGGCGCTGGGCAGACTTTTTGTCGAGTGTGCTGCAATGAATGAAAGGTGGCGTCATGCGCAAGTATAGATGTGTCTGGGCTGGAGTGACCGTTCTTTTCCCGATCCTCTGCTCGCAAGCTGCCTGTGAAAGGATTCCCCTCGAGAGACTTTTCGAGATGGAGGCGCCTGTCGATCGCTGGGTGGACGCTGTTCCGCTCGGCAACGGCCAGGCCGGTGCTTTGCTCTGGGGCTCTGGTGACGAACTTCGCATTACGCTCGATCGCGCGGACTACTGGCATGCCGAGCGCAACCCGATCATGGACGATCCTGACGCGACATGGAGCCGTCTGCCGCTTTACACGAACGACATGGCGAAGCTCCGCTCAAAATATTGCATTCGCAGGAATCCGTGCAAGCTGCCCGGAGTGCGGCTGGTGGCCCGTTTCGCCGACGGCGTAAGCTGCCGTCGATTTGTGCTGAACGCACGCGAAGGTTCTGCCGAGATCATAGTCGCGACAAGGGCTGGGGAGCGGCATCTGCGCGCGTGGTTCGACGATGATTCGCCGTTCCTCTCCCTCTCCGTGCCGGACGGCGTGGAGTTTGCATCGCTGGGTTTCACGACGAACGCGGCATTCGCCGCGCTGGGCGGATATCCGGAGCCGAAGATCGACATCTCGCCAGGAGGGGCCTTCTACCAGCGCGGCAATCGTCCGGACGCAAAAGGGCGCTGGGTGCGCGACTTCAGGGCGGGCGTCCGCTTCGTCGGGGCGGACGCCGCTCCGGACTCGGCGTTCTGGCGGCGCTTCTGGCGCGTCTCGGAGGTTGAGCTGCCGGATGCTGTGATCCAGCGGTTTTATGACTTCGCCATGTACTGCTATGGCGCGGCGTCGCGTCCGCCGTACGCCCCGATCGCCCTTCAGGCGGTGTGGACTGCCGACAACGGCACCCTCCCGCCGTGGCACGGCGACTACCACATGGACCTCAATGTGCAGGAGTCGTACTGGGCGGCTCCCGTCGCGGGGCATGTCGACGAGCTCGACGCGTATGCATTTCACATGGCGGAACTGCTGCCGGCGTTCCAGGAATACGGGCGGAAGTTCTTCGGGATGAAGGACGGCGCTGCTGCGATTCCGGGGCATATGGCCTATGACGGAACTTTCATCGCAGGCGGGCCTATGTGGGCGTTGCCGCCGAGCCACGGGCTCTGGGGCTTTGCCGAGGTCTTCAATGCCTGGGCGTATCGTCCGACAGCCGAACGGCTCGAGCGGATATGGCCGCTCGGCCTCGCGCTGGCCAAGGGCGTGGATCAGGTGCTGCTGCCCCCGGACGAGGAAGGCGTGCGCCGCTATGTAGTCTCTGGCTCCCCGGAAATCTCCAGTGACGGCGGCATAGGCGAGAGCGACGTCAAGTCGTTCCTGAAGCCTAACACATCGTACGACCGCTCTGTCACGAAGGGCTTTCTCCTCCAGGTGGCGGCCCTGGCGAAGGCGCGCGGATCCCATGAGGAGGAGAAGTGGCTACAGGGCCTTGCGGCGTCGCTCGGCCCGGCTCTGCTCGACGGGCAGGGACGTTATCTTGTCGCTCTCGGAATGCCGCTTCGGAGGTCGCATTTGCATCTTTCCCATCTGCACGACATATTCCCGTTCGGCAACGTCGACGCCGGGGCGGACGCCCTGTCGTCAGTCCGCCATTATCTGTCGTGCGGCAAGTCCGGCTGGGCGGGCCATACGCTGCCGGAGGCGGCGTGCAAGTGCGCGAGCGTCGGGCTGGGCGACGAGGCCATCGTCTGCCTCAGGGAGTTTGCCTCGCTCTTTACCGCCAGAAACGGCTTTCACCTCAACTACTGGTACCGGGACGCCGTGCGGCGCGACCGCCCGCAATGCGACGTCTTTACCCTTGAGGCGAATCTCGCGTTCGCGCGCGGCGTCCAGGAGCTTCTGCTTCAGGGCGCCTTTGGCCGCATTCGGCTGTTCCCCTCGCTCCCTGGGGAATGGAAGGGCGGCCGTGTTCGCTTCAGGGACCTTCTTGCGCCGGGCGGACACAGGGTCAGCGCGACATATGAACCCGGCGGCCGTGTCTACGGAGAAATTGTAGGATTCTCCAGGTGCGATGTCGAGGTGGCGTTCCCGGACGGAGCGTCGCGGCTGTTGATGCTCGAACCCGGCAAGGCGGCGCGATTTGACAGCTCAGTCCCGACGATTCCATCTGCGAAATTTGCAGCAGATGAATACTAACCGAGCTCGATGGCGTTGGCGTTCATGCTTTGAGCAGTTCCGCGGGGTCGCGGCGTTTCACTGGCCAGGGATAGGCGTTCAGTTCGCCAAGGGCGAGTCCGGCGAGGAATAACGACCCGCAGATAAGCGTAGGACTCTCGCCGACTGCCTTGATTGCAG
>JAFRBA010000012.1 GCA_017405115.1 Kiritimatiellia bacterium | reverse complement strand
GGGGCCCTTTCGCAGCGCGCAGGTGTAGGCGACGTCCGCGAGCGGAACGTCCGGCACGCGGTCGAGGAAGCCGGCAAGCCGCTTAACCTCCGCAACGAGCGACTGCTCGTCTTCCGCGCTGACGAGGACCAGTTCGGTCATGATCGGTCCTCCGGCTCCTCTTCGAGCACGATGACGGCAGCGCGGCCCGCCTCGGAAGTCGCGCCTACGGGGTTCACGGTGTCGAAGTTGGTGCCCATTACCGCGGCGCGGCGCGGTCTGGCGCTGTCGCCGGATATCCACGGACGCTCCTCGTTCAGTATGTAGGCGCTCGAGGAGAGGTTCGAGACGGAGTCCGCCGACTGCTCGGCGGAGACCTGCGGCGGCAGAACGCGATGCGAGAGCGCCAGCGCGGCCTTTACGACGCCCGCCGCCATCGAGGCGCGGAGCGTGTGCCCTATGTTGCCCTTGACGGACCCGACGCCTACAAGCGGCATCCCCGGCCTGTGCTCGCCCCAGAGCCGCTGGATCGCGCCCAGCTCGCGGCGTTCGGCCGCCTCGATGCACGACCCGTCCGCCTCGACGAGCCCGATCGACTGGACCTGCACGTCGGCGCGCCGCGTCGCCTCTGCGAACACGGTCGAGAGGTCGTCGCCGTCGCCGTGTCCGATGGCGACGGACCTGACGAGCGCGTAGATGCGGTCGCGGTCGCGCAGCGCGTCAGCGCGGCGCTTCAGCACGAAGAACGCGCCGCCCTCTCCGGGGAGAGTGCCGTCCTGGCTGCGCGCGAAGGGGTGCAGCTCGTGCCTCTGCGAGAACGGCACCTCTCCTGCGAGGCCCTCGATGTAGGCGCGGTTGAACGGGGGGGTGAACGCCCCGGCCAGCGAGATGTCCGCCCGGCCGGAAACGAGGTCGTCGACCGCCGCCGCTATCGTCGCGGCGCCGGTGAGCATTCCGGCGTCCATGATCGTCGCGGCGCCGGAGAAGGAGCATTCGCGGGCGATCCACGAGGCGAACCGGTAGCCGGCGCCCATAAGGAACGACGCGGCGTTGGGCGACGGCAGCGATTCGACGAGCTTCGTCCTGACCGCCGCCATGGCGTCCTCGGGCGCGTTCGGGAAGAACCTGCGGATGATGTCGAGCGTCTGGTCGAGGAACGACGTGTGCTGGAGCCAGTTCACGGTGGAGGCGTTGAACGGCGGCGAATAGCCCACGCGGACGGTGCCGCGCACCGGCGGGGACGAATGCGGCTTCATCAGCGCGTCGCCGAGCGCGTCGAACGCGAGCTGGGTGGCGAAGTAGAGGTCCTGGTTCTCGCCGGCGTTGACCTGGCGCGGGAAGTTCTGCATCGACGGGACGCATGCGTAGAGGTCGCCGAGCTGCCCTATGCGCGCGGGGTACGGGCGGCCGAAGACGCCGACCTGGCCGATCGGCATCTCGGCCTCGGGGCCAGGCGGCGTCAGGAGCACCTTCCGCCGGCTGATCGCATCCCACAGCGCCGCGGGCGAACTCACCCCGGCGAACCTGCAGCTCATGCCAACGATCGCTATCGGACTCTCCATGCCGCCTGAAGCCGCCGACCCCTCACGGGGCGAAGGCGCCGCCGGACCTGCCGCGCGGCGTGCCGTTGAAGTAGAACTCCTGGCCGGTGGCGTCCAGCACGCTGCGCCACACCTGCCCGTCCACGTTGAGCTTCTGCCTCTCGATCGTGGCGAGCGCTATCGGCACGAGCGCGTAGCTCTCGCCTATGTTGCCGACGACGCAGTCCGTGCGCCCCGCCATCGCCGCGTGGACCGCTGCGCGCGCAAGCCCGTAGCAGCGCATGGCGTCGGTGCCGCGGGCGGGGCAGCTGCGGATTATGTAGCTCGGGTCTATGTACTTGACGCTTGAGTCGAAGCCCTTCTCGCGGAAGTGCGCGGAGATCCTGCGCTTGAGGAACTCGCCGATGTCCTTCTTCAGCACGTTGCCGCTCGCGTCGCGCTCCTCCGCGCCCTCCAGGAGCTCCTGCCCCGCGCCTTCCGCCACGACGACGACCGCATGCGACTTGCCTGCGGCGAAGCGACGCTCGAGCGCCTGCAGGAGACCGCAGGGGCCATCAAGTTCGAAGCGCACCTCGGGCACGAGGCAGAAGTTCACCACGGGGTTCGCGATCGAGGCGGCCGCCGCTATGAAGCCCGAGTCGCGGCCCATGAGCTTCACGAGCCCGACGCCGTGCGGAGTGCCCTTCGCCTCGACGTGCGCGCTGCGTATCACCTCGGCCGCCTGCATCACCGCGCTCTCGAAGCCGAAGCTGCGCCCCACGAACATGAGGTCGTTGTCGATCGTCTTGGGTATCCCCACGACGGATATCTTGAGCCCCCTCCGCGTCACCTCGGCGGCGATGTCGCTCGCGCACCTCAGGGAGCCGTCGCCGCCTATGCAGAACAGCACGTTGATGTTCATCCTGACGAGCGTCTCGACCATCACGTCGGACGGCTGCTGCCCGCGGTTCGAGCCGAGCACCGTGCCGCCGATCTCGTGTATCGTGTCGACCGCGTCGGCGTTGAGCAGCATCGGCTCGTAGCCGTACTTCGGGTTGAGCCCGGCATAGCCGTAGCGGATGCCGTAGACGTTCTTCACGCCGTAGTCGAACTCGAGTATCTCGACAAGGCCCTTTATAACCGTGTTGAGGCCGGGGCAGAGCCCGCCGGCCGTCACTATCCCGACCCTCGTCCAGCTAGGGTCGTGGAAGATCTTCTCGCGCGGGCCGGCCTTCTCGAAGGTGGGCAGGTGCCCGAGCTTCTCCTCCGCATGCCGCGCGCGCGTCGCGTCCTCGGTGGCGAATACGCGCTCGCCGTCCGCGACGTACTTGTGGTGCCTTACGGGCGAGGGTATCCCACACTCGCCTAGCGTCTTCACCGAGCAGACGTACCGTTCGCGGTCCGAAAGTATCTTGTCCAGCACTTTTGACATCAGCACTCCTTTTTCTTCATCGTCATTACTCTAAGTTCAAGATTCGTTTGCCTTTCAGCCACACCTCCCCTTGAAGTACTCCACCGTCTTCGCGAGCCCTTCGTCCAGCGGCACCTTCGGCTCCCATCCGAGAAGCTCCTTCGCAAGCGCGATGTCGGGACGACGGCGCTTCGGGTCGTCGCCCGGAAGCGGACGGAACACCAGGCGCGACGCGGACTCCGGGATCATGGCGAGCGTCTTCTCGGCCAGCTGGCGGATCGTGTACTCGCCGGGGTTGCCGGTGTTTATGACGGGCGTTCCCAGCCCGTGCTTCGCGGCGAAGGCGCGGACCGCCTCCTTCGGAAGCTCCATGTAGCGGCGGAACGCCTCTATGAGGTCGGAGCAGTACTGGAACGAGCGCGTCTGGGATCCGTCGCCGTACACCGTGATGTCTTCGCCGCGCAGCGCCTGCATTATGAAGTTCGAGATGACGCGCCCGTCCTGCGGATGCATCCTCGGCCCGTAGGTGTTGAATATGCGCACCATCCGGGCGTCGATGTCGAACTCGCGCACATGGTCGGCGAGCAGCGTCTCGGCGACGCGCTTGCCCTCGTCGTAGCAGCTCCTGATGCCTATCGTGTTCACGTTGCCCCAGTAGTGCTCCTCCTGGGGATGCACCAGGGCGTCGCCGTACACTTCGCTCGTGGACGCGTGCAGCAGCTTCGCGCCGTCGCGCCGCGCCAGCGCCAGGCAGAACAGGACGCCGCGCACCGAGGTCAGCGTCGAGAATATCGGACGGGCCTGGTAGTGCACGGGCGAGGCCGGGCAGGCGAGGTTGTATATCTCCGTGAACCTGACGTCCGGGAAGTCGAGCGGCGCCGGGACGGCGGGTGAAACGACTGCCGGATCGGCCAGATCGGCCTTGATGAACGTGAAGTTTGGATTGGAGGCGAAGCCGGCGATGTTGTCGGTAGATCCTGTGTAGAGGTTGTCGACCGCGACGACCCGATAGCCGTCCGCCAGCAGCCTCTCGCAAAGATGGCTCCCCAGGAATCCTGCCCCGCCTGTAACAAGTGCTGTCTTCATATGTTTCATATTATACCAAAAACGGAGCGCGCCTCAGCGCCCGCCGGCCAGGCCGCGCTCCGCGAGGTCGCAAACACGATCCACGGCGGGAGAGTCCGTGATCTGGTGCAGGAACCGGCGGCGGTAGGCGAGGTGCCCGCGTTCGGCGCAGAGCCGCCTTGCAGTCGCGAAGTGGAGCTCCGACACCATCCAGCCGACCTGGATCAGCACGAAGTCGGCAAGGGAGCGGATGCTCTGGTAGTCGACCGGCCTGCCGTTCTCGATGCACGAGACGACGTCGGGATTCGGCGGGGCGGAGACCGACAGGTTCCAGAAGGCGCGCGAGTCGCTTCGCCAGTCGGTGTGCTCCACCTGGTTCTCCAGGACGCGGAAGATGTCCAGCTTGTCGGCGTCGCGCACGGTGTGCGACGCGACCTCGGTCAGGGCGTCCATCCCGTCCGGCAGATCCCGCCGGTTGTGGTAGAGGACGGCCGCCAGTACCGCCGAGGCGAATGCGGGGCTCTCGCCGGCGAGCCACCCCTTCTCGCGCACGATGTCGTGGCTGAATACCGCATGGTCCACCGAGTCGGAGTCGCGGAAGGTGTTGAACCTGCGCAACTGCTCGTAGCGGCCGGTGTCGTGCAGTAGCGCCGCGGCGACCGCCGCGGACCGCTCCCAGGCGGAAAAGCCCTCCCCGTCGGCGATGGCCTCGGCGTTCCGCACGACGAACGCGGTGTGCGTGCGCTTCAGCTGCATCAGCTCCGGCAGGCGTCCGTCCGCCATGCGGAACGTGTCGACGTAGGCGTCGTAGGCCCTCAGCAGAGAGTCAAGCATCGCGGGCCTGGGCGCTAGGCGTGGATGCGCTCGTCGGCGGCGGCGACCTTCTTGCGGAGAGCGTCCTTGTGCTCGTGGAACTTGGCACGGAGGCCGGGGTCCGCGGTGCCGAGAATCTGCACTGCCAGGAGCGCCGCGTTCGTCGGCCCGGCGCTGCCGCAGGCGACCGTGGCGACCGGCACGCCGCTCGGCATCTGCACGGTTGCGTAGAGGGCGTCAAGCCCGTTCAGCGCGCCGCCGGCCACCGGAATGCCTATCACCGGCAGCACAGTCCCGGCGGCCAGCACCCCGCCGAGATGGGCGGCGCCTCCGGCTGCCGCGATTATTACCTTGAGGCCGCGCCCCTCGGCCGACTTTGCGTACTCCAGCGCGACGTCCGGCGTGCGGTGCGCGGAGATGACGCGCGTCTCGTACCCCACGCCGAACCCGTCCAGCGTGTCGCAGGCCTTCTTCACGAGCGGCCAGTCCGAATCAGACCCCATCACGATGCCAACTTGAATCTGCTCCATTGCGAAGCTCCTTTCCTCTTAGTGCGTAGTATACCAAAAAACCATCTGCCGCGCTCCGTGGGCGCATCCGCGAATCGCGCGGCTTGAGTTGGAAATTGGGGTTGGATTGCGGCGACGCTAATTGCCCATTGGGCTCGCGAACAGCGCGGCAAAGATATCGTCAAGGACGCGCGGCAGTCGATGCGTGACGTCGTCGGCAAGGAATCGCATGACGAGATAGCCGCTCTTCTGGAGCAGATAGTCCTTTCGCCTGTCGCGACGGTAGTGCTCGGCGTCCTCGAAGTGGAACGCACCGTCAATCTCGACGGCCAGCTTCCTCTCCGCGCACAAAAGGTCGACCTCCATGAACGGATTCGGCCCGAACGGAATGTCGAGGCGTCCGTTAAGCACGAAAAGCCCCTTTGTCCGCGGCAGTCCGTCTAGGAACTTGAAGAGAAAACGCTCCGCGGCACTCCGCGCTCCGTCGCCGACGCCGGACTTCTCGAGCGCGGCCCTGACGAACAGGTCTGCCGTTTCCGCGTCGGCGCCCTCCCGTCCGATGCGGCGAATGGAATCGGCAAGCGATTCGTCGTTGCGCAACGCGACCGGCAGCTCCACTCCCTCCGGCCATCCGCTGAGCGAATCGTTGGTCAGCACCATCTCGTAGCCTATGTCGCGGTATCCGGCGGAACGACGGTTGAACATCTTCGCGCACATCGCAACGCGCTGGTCAAGATAGTCGTAGATGCGAACCTCCCGTTTGCCGTCGTATTGGCGGTGAAGCCGCCCGGCGTACTGCACAAGCCTGCCCTTCCACGATATCGGCAGCGTCAGGAACAACGTGTCGAGCCGCGCATCGTCGAAGCCCTCGCCCAAATACGATCCCGTCGCAATCAGTATGCGCGACGAGCCGTCCGGGATAGAGTCCATCTCCTCGCGCAACACGCGCAGCGTCTTGCGCCCGATTCCGCCGCGAAGGACGATTACATGGTCCGCCGCCCCGCGAAGCAGCCCCTCCAGCATGTCAAGATGGTCGCGGCGTTCGCTGATTACGACCGGCGAGCGCCCTTCGCGCACGCAGTCTGCGACGTCGCGCGCGATCATGGCGTTGCGGGCCCCATCGTTAACGAGTTCCGCGACCATGTCGGCGAACTTCGCCTCCCCTTCGCTTTCAAGCGAACCGGTCTTCGGTACGAACGGCGTGGGGCGCACCCGGACGACGTGCCGAAAGGACGCGAAGGAATCCATCTTCCTGGAGTCGACGCGATAGCGGATGGGACCGCATTCCATCTCAATTATGGGATGCTGTCCGTCGTTGCGGACAACCGTCGCCGAGAGGCCGAGGAAGTACCTTGCCGGCGATGCGTGCGCGATCCGCTCGAACGTCGGAGCAGAAATCGCATGGCATTCGTCGACGATCACCTGTCCGTAGTCCTTCAACGCCGCAGCAAGGAATTTGTCCTCCATGCGGGAAAACGTCTGGATGACGGCAACGTCTATGCGTCCGTTGGCCTTGTGTGCGCCGCCTCCAATCCGCCCGATGTCCTTCGCGGACACACCAAGGAACTGCGAGAGACGAGTCACCCATTGGGACTGCAGCTGGCGGCGGTTGACGAGCACTAGCGTGGAGACACGTCTTTCCGCAATCAGCCATGCGGCAAGAACGGTCTTGCCGAACGCGGTCCCGGCCGAAAGCACGCCGGTGTCATGCTTTGCCAGCTCCTGCGCCGCAAGCCGCTGTTCCTCCCGCAGCTCGCCGACGAACTTGACGCCTTCCAGTGGAGAGCCGTTCTGCCGTTTGTCGGAGACCTCAAACTGGGCACCCATCCCCTCAATCGTCTTAACAGCATCGTCGAGGCATCCGCGCGGAAGGATGAGATAGTCGTCGCCGTTCACGCTTCGGTCAATGACCCTCGGCGTGCCGTAGACGTTCAGACGAAGCCTCTGCATGTCGGCATATACGGGATTCACAAACGCGGCAAGGCGTATCAGCCTGCCTCGCAGGCTGGGGGTAAGCTCCGTCTGGCGGACATACACGGCGTTAGCCAGCGTTATGCTGATCTTGTCAGACACATGCTCCTGGGGAAGTTCGTACGGTGGCGGTTTCGTCGAAACCGCCCTACCAGTTTGACCCGTCGTTGCCACATCTGACTTCGGATTGAAAAGCGTCCAGGGCTCGTTCTTAAGCGCCGATTCGTCGTTGTGCGGCAGAAGCCGCCTCCGCTCCGACGACGCACGTGTCCGGATCTCCGACAGCTTGTCGGCGGAGACGAGCGGCATGTCGCTCAGGAACTTCCACTGGTCTGGATACGGCACAAGCCTTTCGTCGACAAAGCACGTGTTTCCGGCACGGCGCGACGCACCCTGCAGCGGAAGCGCTATGAGATTGCCGAATCCGCCCTTCGGCAGACGATCCTGGTTCGGGAAGATGCGGTCATATGATCCAAGGCCGATTTCCGGGTTGCGTTCCATCGTCAGCGTCAGCACATACGTCAACGCCTCGCGGACAAACCGTGCCGGCTGCGGCTCCTCGAAAAAGAACCAGAGATGGGCACCGTTTCCGGAACGCGACCGCTCACGCGCTATAGGCAGCTCAAGCTCAGTCAAGACGGCGCATACCGAGGAGCTGTCCGAACGCCAGCTTGCCTTGTCAAAGTCGATGGCGGCAAAGCGAACCGTGTCGTCCGCAAGAAGCGGATAGCAGCCTATGGTGAAGTCGCGGTTCCTTGCATCGACACCGCAAAGGTGCATGCGCACGGCTTCGTCGTCCAGCGGAGTCAGGCGGCGATTCGGGCAGACCGCGCAGGCGACGCGCTTCTTGTCGCAGATGCCGCGCGCCCATTCGACGGCGCAGACCGGGGAATAACCGCACTTCCCGGACTTCGCGCTGACGTACCGTCTAGCGTAGACGTCGTCGCGTCCGCGAAAGAGGGCGCGGAACAGCCGCACCTTCGCTTCCGGCGGCGATGCCATCGTCACATCCACGGACACCTCCCGCGACGCAGCCCGGCATGCGGTCGCAACACCGCCACCTCTGCTGGATTCATAGCGCGTTTATACACGTATCACAACTCCTCGACATTGACATGCCCACAACAAGGGAAATTCCTCTGCGTGGCGAACAGGTGGATTATACCAAAAACGAGAGCGAGGCAATAGTGCCACGTCATCCACGTCATGTTCACTGCAGACGACGAGCGACGGTACAAACGCAGCATGGACGACGAAACGCCCGTCGCGCACACCCGTCCTCATTAACCCACAATTTGCAAATTGTGGGTCACAATTTGTGACTTCCAATTCTCAACCTCCTGCGCATCAAGCCGGAATACCCCTTCTCGATTCGAAACAGGGTCGGCGCTCACAGACCCAAATCATTCTTTTGCTCCATTCGTTCAATTGCATTCGCAAGACGCTCCACGTTCAACGACATTTCGCGTACAGCACTTACGAGCAAGATCAATATAATGCATTCGAAAATCCAGCCGACAGGGATCGTACACCCAGGACGCCAGTCGTTTGTTCGAATTGACGGTCTCGCACCCATCATGTCAAAGCCTTTCCGTGACTATCGGATTGTACCGACGTTCCCTTGTGTCCCGCATGGCCAACAAAGCAAAGCCTCCGTTTCTACTCCAGCACACGTCATGACGAACGCCACTTCCCTTGCGTAACCTCGTGCACAATCTTGAGAAACAATGCTCACACGCATTTCGTGGCCTCGATCAACGGCACGTTTGAAACAAGTGGTCGTACCGTCTCATATCGCCAGGCCCCCTCTTCATGCTGAACGACAGAATAAATGTCGTAAAGGAATCTCGTCCGATACGCAAACCAAGGACCGTAGTTTCCGCCGACAATTTGCCAAGCCAAGGCTTTCATGCGTTCCAGTCTATCTTCCAAATCCTTCATCCTGCCCGGTTCAATCTCAAGGTGCGCAACACATGCATCCAAGTGCCCGATTCGTGCCCGCAATTCAAACTCGACGGCCCAGCCAATCTTTCTCAATTCTCCTTTTCTTAGCTTTACAACAAAACGCGTGCGCCTCGTCTTCGACTTGCTCTGTGACAGCAATTCGGCCGCAAGCCTTCCTTCCGGCGAAAACGGGAACGCCTGAGCCAGAGGCCTGCCACGCCGTATCACACTCGCAACAAAACGGCAAGTCTCGAAAACCTCCGTCTGGACAACAGTCCTCTCTCCCCGTCGCGCTGGATACGGCGAATGGGCGACATCAGGCAACGCCTCCCACGCGTCCATCGCGGCACGTCCGATAGTGCCATACACATCACCTGATAGCAGTCGCTGTCGGAAGCTAAGCGCACCGACAATCGCCTTCAAATGACGCTGCTGCATCCGGACCTGATATTCGTATTTCACAGTATTCTCCTTATCTCATTCTCCACTCGAACCCACAATTTGCAAATTGTGGGTCGTCAGGCGGCGAGTTCAATCACGCGGCGGACGATCGGATCCGTCGGTATCTGCAGTTCATACGATTCGACGTATTCCGTCAGCAAGCCCGACTCGACCGCAGGCTGAAGATCCCTTGCGAGATACTTGCCGATATGACGAAACCGCTCGCATATCTCATGCTTGTCGCCGTTGCCTCCGTTCAGCAGGTAATGACACACCCGCGCCCTGAATGCATTCATCAGGGCCCTGAACATGCCTTGGTCATCGTAGAATCCGGACGCCCTTATCACAGAGCGAATTAGCGCGGCGACCTCTCTGACATTGGCAGCAGCCTCCCGCATGTCGTCGTAATAGTTTACATATCGCCCGCACCGCTCGCGACGCAGCAAGCCAAGCAACTCAATCTGCTTGAGGTACTGCGTAACGGCCGGCGCCTCCAGCTTTCCACACATACGTTCCACAAGCCACCCGACATTGCCCCCACCTTCCATGCTCTTGTATATTTCGGACAACAGCGTCATCCGATGAGGGTTCTCAAGCACCTTGCAAAGATCCCAGACTTTTTTCATAACCATTTTCCTTTCTTTCATAACCCACAATTTGCAAATTATCGACATTACTCCTTTCCATGCTTGACTTCGTGAGTGATCTTTAACAGCGCGAGATTCAGCTCAATCGTCGTCTTCCGCGACTGCGTGGAGAGGTTGTCGCCGATGAGGCCAGCAAGCTTGTGCCCTGCCCGCGTGAGCAGATTCGCCTGTTCAGGTGAACCCGCCTTCTCGGTCTGTATCGCCTCCATGTCGCGGACCATTGACCGCACCTGAGTGTAGGCCTCTATGATGGCCAGAGTTGCTCGTGTCGCTTGCGCACTCTTCAGCACGGTTGCAAGCATGTAGAGTCCTCTCTCTGTGAAGGCGTGCGGAAGGTATTTTAGATTTGATCCTCTTCCTCCGTTCAAGGTAACATTTTGTGACCTTGAACATTCTTCCTCTGTCATTTTCAGGATGTACCCAGCAGGGACCTTCTCGGCATTCCGCTTGACAGCTTGGTTGAGCGCTTTAGTCTCCACTCCATACAGCGCGGCGACGTCGCGGTCGAGCAGCACCTGCTGGTTGCGGATTGTGAGCATACGAGACTGAACGGCGGCGATGTCTATCGCCCTGAGTTCGTTTGACTTTTTCATTGTCCTATTCCTTTCGGCGTTGTGTCGGCGCACTGCGCGGCTGAACGCCAGCCGCTGGATACAATGCACCAACGCGCATATTCGGAATAGGCGATGCCGCGCCAGATGCCGACGACGCTTAGGCCGCGCTTATCGCGCTCAAGCCCGCGGAGGAAGCTTCCTCCATCACGTTCCCAATCGGCGGCCGCGGTTCCCGACATCCACGCCCCCTCCCGGACCGTCCACCCACCCTTCAGGCTTTTCGATCCATTCTCAGAGAGACTCCATCAGTTTCAACCCAACGGCCTTCATGGCTCCCGTTCCTACCCCCGTTGCCACGAGGTTCAATTCCGGAGAGCGCATATATTATACCACAATTTCAGATGCGATATCGCGACAACCGAAAACCGGGGCACCAAACGCAGCATGGACGACGCCCCCTTGCGCACGCCTAACCCATTAACCCACAATTTGCAAATTGTGGGTTAAGCACCGTGTGTGGTTCTGAAGCAGCAAAACACGCGATTGAAACATATTGCAATACGTTTCAATCATGCCGCCGAAATTCGATGACCATCTTCCTTGTTCAGGGGAGAGGCAGTCCGAGACATTCCTACAACTCTTCCCTACCGTTCCTCCAGACACCATTTCCAGGCGGGGACGATCTTGATGCCGTCTGTCTCCCGTTCGTCGTCCCACGTCACGACCGTGCAGTCGTCGACCTTGATTTCGCTTCGAGCGGTCTTCAAAGCCGAAAGCTCTCGCGCCTCCGTATCTTGCGAAGACATTTCCCATGCGACCTGAACGAGGCGCCTCTTTCTTGTCGCCCTGTCCGTGACCAGAAAGTCGACTTCTTCGCCTTTCTTGGTGTTGAAATACTCTATCTTGTTTTCGCCGCGACGCAGCGACAGAAAGACCAGATTCTCCAGAAGCCATCCACGCGCCTCGTCGCTCTTAGGCGTCACAGCACGGGCAAGTCCAGTATCGACCAGATAGAATTTATCTGGGTTCATCCGCCGGACGGAGAGAGAATCAGTCCGAACGGGAACACGGTATATGAGATAGGCCTGCTCTAGCCAGTCAAGATAGTCGGAGATGTATTCGCGGTTGTCAGAAATCCCCAACGCCTTTAGCGTGCCCGAAATGGCCCGCGTGGATATCTTGTGCGCAAAGTTGCTCTTGATGTATTCCAGCGTATAGCGCAGCGCTTGCACGCTCGGCACCTCGTGGCGCTCGATCACGTCACGGTAAAGGACAGCGTCGACATATCCCTGCAGCGTCCTGACGCGGATACGGTAGTCGTCGCCCTGAACGTCCGGAAAACCACCCTCGTCAAGATAGCGCTGCATCGCATGGCGCAGGACGCCCGCCGTACGCGACGAATACGGAGCGGACGGAACGGACTTCGCCAGCGAATTGAAGCGCATGAACTCGGCAAATGACAACGGGAACACCTCCACGTCAATCGAGCGCCCGCGCATCTGCGTCGCAATCTCGCCGGACAGCATCTTGGACGACGACCCGGTTAGGCACAGCTGAACCATGTGCGAATCAAGAAGGCGACGCGCATAGAATTCCCAACCCTTGATGTCCTGGAGCTCGTCGAGAAAATACCAGCACCGCTCCTTTGCGGCATCAGGAAACATCTCGGCGTGGATGTCTCCCACGAGGCGCAGATGCTCGAGTTTCAGGCCCTTCAGTCGGTCGTCGTCGAAATTGACGTGGACGATCCGCTCCAGCTGAACTCCGGAATCAACAAGTTCCCGCATCCTCTGGTATGTCGCGTACGTCTTGCCCGCACGGCGCATTCCCGTGACAACAGTCGCAGAATTCCGCTTCTCAAGGTAATCAACATCGCGAGGCCTGACGTCTTCGGGAATCCCGAATTCGTAGAACTCGCGCATGACCTCTCCAAGAATGGCTTTCATGCCGCGTATTATACAAAAGCCGCGGCCTCCACGTCAACCATTATGGCCAAATTTTTTATCCACAACAAATTAACTCTGGTCAGGAAAATTATCCATAATCCTGTCAGCAAGAATGTACCGCTCGTCGTCGACATGCAGAACGTCACAAACGCGGCTCAATACTTCTGTTTCAACATCTCATGTTTTCCCCTTAGCGCCCCATGTCTCGATCTCAGGCGAACCGGAGAAACTGCGCAAAGAAGGGGTCGGCAACTACATACTGCCCGTTGGACAGCCTGACATGTCCGCAACCGAATCGACGAACACCCGCTCGAAGTCGTGCAGGGTCTTGAGAAGATGGTCGTCGAGGAACGTCTCCGCCTTGGCACGGATGTCGTCGGGGACTCCGTAGTACGCGCCCGCAACCGCGCCGCAGATCGCGCCGATGGTGTCCGAATCGCCGCCGATGGAGATCGCGTTTCGTATGGCGTCCTCGAAGGAGCTAGACTCGAAGAACGCCTCCAGCGCCTGAGGGACCGAGCCCTGGCAGGAGACGTCGAACTCGTAGCTGGGCCGAATCTCGTCGAGCGTGAAGTCGAGCGGATAGTAGTCGCGCAAGACAACCTCTTTGATCTCGTCCATCGACTTGCCTGTCCGCGCGAGGAACGTCGCGACTGCGGTCGCCTCCGCGCCCTTGATGCCCTCGGGGTGGTTGTGCGTCACCTCCGTGACGGCGCGCGACATCGCCCTTACCTCTTCAAGCGTCCGCCCGGCCCATCCGCACGCGCTCACGCGCATCGCCGACCCATTCCCCCAGCTGTTGTACGGCTGCGGATTGTCGTCGTGGATCCAATAATGGAAATGTCCGCCATATCCCGCGTGCGGATAGCGGCGCCCGAACTCCTGCATACTTGTGACCGCCTCGGCAAATAGCGCGTCATACGACCCGCCACCCGCCTCGCGCCACTTCATTATGGCGTCCGCAACCGCGAGAGTCATCACCGAGTCGTCAGTGAAACGGCACGGATGCCGTGACTCGTTTTCCCCTTTTAAGAACGTGAATCGCTTGCTCTTGCGGTTGTGCCACTCAAACCTCGAACCCGCTATGTCACCTACTATTGCGCCTATCATTTCAACTCTCCTTTCACCTTTACTCGCCCCTCACGGCGAAATCTTACACGACGGCCGGGATTATACCACACAAAGTGCCAAGCGCAACCGCTCTCCCCAACTTTGCCACGATTGTGTCTTCAGCGTGAAGACAATTCACCAACTTCTCCTTACTGTCGTTTCCTGTTTCAGTTCTGCACATCTAAGCATCAAACTCTATCAATCCGCTTTCGCGAATAGAGACATACCTCTTCCCGCCCGGGCGATTCACATCACCGATGACGAGATGGTCATTCAACGGAACGGCCATGACCTCTGCCGCACGGAGCAATGCTCGGGTCAGCTTGACATCATCCTCACTCGGCGTCGGATCGCCGCTCGGATGATTATGCGCAACGATAATCGACGACGCGCCCCAGCGAACGGCATCCTTGAACACGTCGCGTGGATGCACAATCGTATGATCCGCCGTCCCACGAGACATCAGAATCGGCTCGGACAAGGGTTTGTCGTCGGAATCGAGCGGAAGGACGAGAAAACTTTCCTGCGCGTCACGAGGTTCAATGTATGCCCGGAAAATGTTAAACGCGACCTGCGGACTGCGAACCTTCTTCTTGTAGATTTCCCCAACATCCATGCATGCCTTGCGTCGTCCCAATTCAAATGCCGCGGCAAGCTCCATGCACTTGACAAGTCCTAATCCCAATATCCGTTTTTCGGGATTGTTACAGTTGTACTCCTTCACGCGCGAACGCATCGTCCGCCAGTCTGCGGTCATCAAAGACTTCAACGACCCATACACGCGAATCAATCCCCGCGCCAGCTCAAGTACATTACACCCCTCGGAGCCGTTTTTCAGCAGAATCGCAAGCAATGCCTCGTCCGAAAGCTCGCGCGGCGTTCGGGCAGACTGCATCTGCTCGCGGGGCTTGAGCTTCTTTGGGATGTTGTTGAAACTCTCCGAAGCCATTATTTCACCTTCTTCTTGGCCTTGACCTTGTACCCGGACTTCTTCACACTTTTGCCCAATGCCTTCATCTTCCCATTGCCAGCTGCAAGCAAATCGTACTGGGAGGCCTGACCTGCCGCAAGGTCCTCAAGAACGCCGCCCTTGCTTCCCTCTGCAGAGACCGACTTCGTGATCCTGCCATACACAAGTTCGGCCAGCGCCTCCAAGACTGCACCCTGAGTCGCCTCGTTGTCCGCATCAAGAATGTGGTCGTAGAGCTCCTTGTTCTCCTCGTATGCCCTTGCCAGCATTTCAAGCCCAAACTTGTTCACGAATGCGGTCTTGAAATCGGCGAACTGGTTGTTCAAGGCGCACTGAACGACTTTCTCATCCTCAAGGGCATGATCTCCGGCCTGCAGCAAGCTCTTCACCCCCGCCTCGCTATTGAGGGTCTTGCCCGTCCTCTGGTTGATGTCCTTGATGATTTCGGACAGCCTCTTTTCGACATCTTCCTGAACATCTGCTCCTTCGCCTGTTTTGAGCGCGACATCCGGCTTTGCCACAATCGTTGCCTTCACAGTCTCCTTGACCTTCTTCTGCCAGATGTTAACGGCATCAATCTTGTCTTTCAGGCTGAAATTGTCCGTCGGGCTCCCCGGCAAAAGCATGGGGATCAAAGTCGCGACAAAGCACTTTAACTTGTGCATGTCCTCGTCTTTCAGGAGCGAGGCCTGAACGATGAAGTTGTACGACTTGACGAACCGGCGCATCAGACGTACAAGCTCCTGTCTGTCCGTTTCGTCCGCAATCTTCTCAAATCGATCCTTAGACTGCTTGCAAATGTTCACGGCCTTGATCTGTGCCGCAGGATTCTTCACTTCACAGGAGAGTTTCCAGAACTCATCGACTTCCGACTTCGTGACCAGCCCTGCGCCTTCGATCTCCGTCTTCATGTCATACAGCTGCTCGACCGTCACCGTATTCACCAGAAGCGTCGCCGTGTAGTATGGCGCGAAGGCGCTCTTCATGTCATCGACCGTGTTCACAAAATCAAGGACGAACGTCGTCTTGTCCCATGGCTTGCAGATGCGGTTCAGCCGGGAAAGTGTCTGCACCGCATTGATGCCGCGCAGTTTCTTCAGCACGTACATCGCGGACAGGAACGGCTGGTCGAACCCCGTCTGATACTTGTCTGCGACGATCAGCACCTTGTTTTCATCGACATCCTCGAACTTGTCCGGCAGCTTCTTCTCGGAGAATCCGTTGAGCCCCGACTCGCAATACTCCCTGCCGTCAACCTTGACGCTCGACGAGAAGGCGACGAGCGCCTTCATGTCGGCGTATCCCTTCTCTTCGATGTACTTGGAGATGGCAAAGGAATACCGCACGGCTTCTTCCCGTCCGCTGGTCACGACCATGGCTTTCGCGAATCCTCCGAGCCCGTTCATCACGCAGGCCCGGAAGTGCTCGACGATGACCTCGACGCGCTGGGCGATCATCGTCTCGTGGAGCATAGCAAAGCGGACGATCTTGGCAGCGGCCTTCTTCGACTTGTATGCCGGATCGTCCTTGACCTTCTTCACGATGGTGTAGAAGGACTGATACTCGATGTAATTCTCCAGGACGTCAAGAATGAACTTCTCCTCAATGGCCTGTTTCATCGAATAGAGGTGAAAAGCTCCGTTCTTCCCGTTCGCCGTCGGTTCTCCAAAGAGGTTCAGCGTCTCGGGCTTCGGCGTTGCCGTAAACGCGAACATCGCCACGTTGTCCTGCTTGCCCAGCCCTTTGAGCTCCGCCTGGAGAAGTTCGTCCGCGTCCTTGAATTTCGCCGTGTCCCAGCCAAGAACCTTGGTCACGGCCGCCATATTCATTCCGGCGGTCGACGAATGGGCCTCGTCGATAATGACGGCATAGCGCTTCTTCTTCGTGGCGTCCAGCTGCTTCAGCACGTACGGAAACTTCTGGATCGTCGTCGCGACGATGGGCGTGTTGCCGAGAATCGCCTTTTTGAGATCGGCCGAGGTCTTGTCCTCGTCGATCAGTTCGATCTGTCCGTTCTGGTGGTCAATCGCCGCGATGGCCTTTTGCAGCTGCCGGTCGACGACCCGCCGGTCGGTCATGATGACCACCTTGTCGAGGATCGCCTGGTCCGCATCGTCGTGGAGCGAGGAGAGCCGATACGCAAGCCACGCGATGGAATTGGTCTTTCCGCTGCCCGCCGAATGCTGGATGAGGTAATTGCGGCTCGTCCCGTTTCTCTTCACATCGGCCAGCACGGATCTCACGCATTCGAGCTGGTGGAAGCGCGGGAAGATCATGTCCTCGACTTCATACTTCTTCTTGGTGACCGGATCTTTCTTCTTGCCTTTCTTGAGGTAGATGAACTTGGTCAGGATCTCCAGCAGGGTCGGCTTGGTGAAGATGTCTTCCCACATGTAGGCCGTCGGAAACTTGTCATCCTCGACCGGATTGCCCTTGCCGCGCTCGATGCCCTCTCCGCACCCCTTGTTGAACGGCAGAAAGGTCGTGGCCAACCCGTCCAGCCGAGTCGTCATCTGCACTTCGAAAAGGTCCATCGCGAAATTGACGAGACATCCGGCCCGGAAAAGGAACAGTCGGTCTTTCGGATCGCGACGCTCGCGATACTGCTGAACGGCATCCTCGACCGTCTGCCCCGCCCCCGACGTGAGGCAGTTGCACTTCAGCTCGAAGCTCGCAAACGCCAGTCCGTTCACGAACACCACGACATCGACCCGCTCTTCCTTCGCCTTCGACCAGACTTCTTCGGCCACCGAAAACACGTTCTTCGCGGCGAGTTCGCTCGCCGCCTTGTTCTTCCTGGTCTCCTGCGGACGATACAGCAACTTGAGTTTCGTCGTGCCGATCGTCACTTCGTGCTTGAATGCCGCAAGCAATCCGCCGCCCGTCTTCTGCGTCAATAGCTGATTCACCTTCGCCGCGATGATCGCATCCCGCTTCGCGCCGTATGTTTTCGCAAGGGCCGCCATCGCCTTGGGCTGCGTATCCTCCAAAAACCCGATCAGCATCCCGACATCCATCGCCGTCGCCTGGTCGATGTGCTTGTTTTCGCGTCGGACAAACCCATTGTCCTTGACCAGCCGATCAACGAAGTAGTGCTGATAATCCTTCTCGTCGATGAAATTGCCCCAGACCTTCTTGACCTTCATGCCGAAGCCTCCTTCTTGCCGGTCACATATTCATAAATCACCGAAGAACGATATTCGCCCAGCTTCTCCAGCTGTCTCTGTCGCTCTGCGATTTTGGCATCGATCACCGCGCATCGTTTGTCGAGAAATGCCGCGATTTCGCGCTGCTCATTCATCGTCGGCAACGCAACAATTAAGTTTTTAAGCATGGGCAAACGAACCGAAGGAACTGTTGATTGCGCACTGCCATGATCCATGATGATCGGGAAAAACGACTGCAACCAAAGCCATAAGAACTTTTGATTGATCTCGCTGAAATTGTACAATCTATAAACCCTCTGGTGAACGGCATACTTCCCATCAACCAAATGAAAAATGCGCCCCGCACCCGCCCCATCCCCAGCCATCAACACGCCAGGGCCTTCAAACGTATAACGCTGCGACCGTTCGACAATCGGTGAACGCACATACAACGGATATTCTCCTGTATCATCCGCATCCTGCGTATCATGATCGCCCGTCGTGATCGACACTAAATACCTCAATCGCATCAAAGTTCTCGTCTCCGGAATATCGCCAATCCAATCGACTCCGCTGGGCTTCATCTTGGCCTTCGGATTCAGACCTTTCGTCACGCATTCGATAATCAGCGACTTGCGATACTCCTGCAACGCAGCAATTTCGCCCTTGATGTTTTCCGCCAGTTCATCCACCCGCCCGCAAAGCCGATCCAACTTCGCCGCGATGCGCTTCTGCTCGTCAAGGGGAGGAAGCAAAATGGAAACTCCTTTAAACAACCTCTGCGAAATCGAATAAACCTTAACACTATTTGCCTTCCGACGCAATTGCTGACGCCAACATTCGGACTTAAACAAGTAGCCAAAATAACCACAATTCACTTTCTCTATCGGCCGTGCAACAAGCGTGTGGTAACCAGCGTAAATGACCTCATCCCGATTGACCGTCACACAATTACCAATCCCCTCAACATCCTCAGAGGTGTCCGCAAAAACAAAATCATTTCGCTTTAGCCGAGCAGCATACTCTCCTTTTGTCAACTCGGCCGGGATATGTCGCAATAATTCATCCGTCAAATGAACACCATTATTACGCTTCGAGTGGATTTGACCATAACTAACTACGGGCACTCCCGTTTCGGTCAAATCCTGCTTGGTGATGTTCAACCCTTTCGCAAAGTCAAACCGATAGCAGAACTTGTCAATGCCCCACCCTTCCGGCACGTCGCCGATCCAGTCGACACCGCTGGGCTTCATTTTGCGCTGGGACGCGGCACTCACTTCAGCTGGCCTTCCACACGCCGATCGCCTGCTTCAGTTCCGACATTTGCTTCGCAAAAGTCTTCCAGACCGGATTTTCGGCAATTGCCTCCGGCGGAGCGTCTTGATACCAAGACAGCAACATCTTGGCTGCGTTCTTTGCGCTCTTATCCGATTTCGTGGCAGTTCGCTTATAGTCCGCCTCCTCGTCGGGCGAGGTCGCAGAGGCACCGTCGCGTGACAACTCGACCCAAGTCTGAATATTGCGCCTCGGGATCACAACGGCAAACAAGTCCCTGTAGAGAGTTGACGTGGGCAGAAGAGACCTTGCGGCAGTCAACGAATCTCCATCTGCGTCAATTACCGCGACCAGAAGGACCTTGTGTCTGGCGCATCGGCTTTCCCACGAATCGAACTCCGTCCTATTAAGTCGTTCAATGACATCGCCACGATTTCCGCCATGGCGCTTTAGCGACGCGACATACGAGACAACATGCCACTTCAAGTCTTCAACGCCTAACTTCGAGAGGCAGGAATAGACAAACGCCTTATGCGCAGTATCCTCGCAAACAAGCACGACATCCTTTGATCCCGCCATGTCAGGCCTCCCATCCGCGCTTGAAGATTTCCGAGTTCGAAAGCCCCGGATTGCCCGCAAGCACCTCCTTGAACGGCTTCACCCTCGTTGCCGATCCATCAACCTTCTCTCGCCGTGAGAAGTAGATCCCGCTTTCGCCCGAAACATTGTTGAAGATCTCCGCATTGTGCGACGAGACAAGCACCTGAGCTTCCGTATCGCCGTTGAAGAGCGTCTCAACAATCGGATTGATCTCGTCGATCGCCAAAAAGTTATCCGGCTCGTCAATGCAGAACAGGCTCGCCTTATTCATGCCGAAATGAATGGCCGCATAGAGAGCGACCAGCAGGCGCTCACCCTCAGACAGTTCGCCCAAGGTGTACTCGTTGTCATCCATTGCGCCGAACTGAAGCTTGAGCTCCATCGCAGAATCTCCGACCGGATTCAGGCGGATGCCCTGCAACCCGACAACGGCATGCCGAATCTCCTGCAAAAAAATCTCGTACCGCCGATCCGAAACGGTCTGCTTGAGATAGCGAAACCAAGACGCGAAATTCGAGAAGTCACGGAGCAGAAATTGATTTTCCTTGCCGGCAGCCCCTGAAATCATCCAGGGATTTGGCTTAAGCACGACAATGTTCCTCATCCAATCGCGGAATTTGATCAGCTTCGCGTTCTCGATCCGATCTGTTACAGAAGGTATGAACGAGCGCGACCAGTCCGCACCGAAATGCACCTTCTCTTCGTATGTCGCATTGTCGAAGAGATGGACCATCGAATCCTCGTAAAGGAACAGGAGATGTCCGTCAAAGGAAAGTTCCTCCTTGCAGATTCGCGGCAAGCCTCCTTTCGTCTTGTCATCAAGCGTCAACTTATAGCGATACTCGCCGCCACTGTCTTCTACGACCAGCTCAAAATGCTGCGACCTCTCCGCCGACACATTTGATTTTTTCCAACGAGTATAGGTCTCGCCTAAAAAGCGCAGACCATCTGGCTGTGGCTCGGATACTATCGACACACCTCGACCGACAAGGTCCCTCAGAAGTTCGAGGATTTCAAAGAATGTCGACTTGCCGGCGCCATTTGCACCGGCAACCAGCATTGTGTCGGAGTCAAGTGTGATCTCGCTATTCACAAAACACTTGTAATTATCAACATAGACCTTCTTCAGCATGTCTTCACCTCTTTCTTTTCGCAGTAATCCAACATCTCAGCGACAAGATCGCCGACGTTGGTGCCAAGTTTCTTCAGGAGTGCGGGCATCTTGGTCGTCAAGCCCTTGGCATTCTTGATGGCACATCGCAGATTCTTCTTATAGTGCCTGTTGAAAGCCCGTTCCGGGATGCTTTTGTCATGACCGCACTTCTTCTTCACAAGCCGTGCCATGTAGGTGGCACCACGCTGTTTCGCGTTGGTCAGCATGCATCGCTTTTCGGCGTCATTTGCCACCTGTGCGACATCCACCTTGTGAAGGTAGAGCCAAAGTTCGAAACAAGGATTGGAAATGCAAAACCTAAAACCGTTCTGCGTACACTCTTCGCAAATCGCGGCAAGTTGTTTCGGATCCGTGTGGGTCAACCGATCTCGGTCAATGACCATTCCGAAGAAGTCGTCGGGATGGGGCTTGCATCCGTCGGTTCCGAAACTATGCACGAAATTGACAACGTCATACCGAATCTCAAGCGATTCCAGATCCCGCTTGAATTCCGTCAATTCCCTCTGCGTCACCTTAACTGGATCAAAATACCGATCAAGGTGCTTACCGTACTTCTTCTTGAATGTCTTAGAGAAAGTCCTAAGCGAGATTTTGGGCTTGCGTATTTCAGCACACTGAAGAAGAAGATCATACACCTGCTCTGGCGAATTCAGTCCGGAATGGTGAGGTGTCTGGACATTGACCACAAGCCGGGATGAAGGGTAAACGCTCTGCAAATAGACATTAAGCCGAGTAAAGTAGTCATATTCCGTACTGTCTCCCTCGACAGACAGGAAATAGATGACATTTGGCGAAATCTTATCCTTCTCGCTGTCGTACGGGCGCTCAAATGCGGAAGTGGCAACCCGATAATGTGATTCAACGCCACTCATGTCTCAATTTCTCCTAATCGGCCAAATATCGGAAGTGCCCCATATCGGCCAAAAAGATAATCCTTTTTGACCTTACTGTCAAATCGAGCGTTAAAACGCGAGAGCGGGTAAAGATGCGAGACATGATTGTCGTCGCGTTCGACAAACCAAATCTCATCCTGTCTAAGCAGATCAAGATCCAGCAACTCGCCATCATGCGTGGTGGCAATCAATTGGGAGCCGTTGCGATCGGTTTGTTCAAGGAACCGGCGAATGAACTCCGTTGTCGCCTTGGTATGCAGGCTACGGTCAATTTCGTCTACGAAAACTATGGCTCCGCTTTTCAAGAGCAACAGCAGAGGCAACAAGTCAAAGAGTCGCCGAGTACCGTCAGATTCTTCAAGACGCTCGAAAAACACCCCCTTCTTCCCATGCTCAAACAGAAGCTGACGAACCCGAATCTTGCCATTCTTGACATCAAAAAACAGCGTTTTCTGATTGTTGGAGACCGTCGCCGTCAAATGTATTTTTCGCTTGTTCCCCTCCAAGACACGCTGGAAATCATGCTGCAACTCATCGCGAACGGGCGGAGGGAGCGTCTTGACCACCTCATCGTAAACCAGCTCCTTGAGTATTATCTTTGTGATGCCAGTATCGAAAAGACGCAGATACTCTTCAAGTCGCAACTGGGAGTCCGCATCACCGTGAAGATAAAACCCGTTGCCATAGGCGTCGTCCGGAGCAATCGTCACAAAACGCCGAAAGAACGTCCGCACCCGTCGCGCATGCTCAACCAGAATATTTCCCTGGGACTGGCGGCGATTCAAGTCATTGAGTGCCAGCACCTGCGAATTGTCCCCTCCGGCGAAATCATTCTTATAAAACGAAAACCACTGCGGATCTAGCTCTGGCGCCGTCAAATCAGTCTCAAAACAAACACCTCGCTTTTCTGTCTCACGATTAAAGAGGCAAACGCTCTTTTTCACATCATCGCAAAGATAAAGCCATTCAGCTACAATGGAAACTGAATTGTAGGAAATGACAAAGCCATAGGAGTAAACATGTCCGTCGACAATAAAATCAAATTGAAACATCCCTTTGTCATTTAACTTGCCGCCCAATTTGAACGCTCGATTAGCGCATGAAACATGCCGGACGCCTTTTCGGATCACATCTACAGCAAAGCGCATGGCACGAAAGAAAGTCGTCTTCCCGCCCGCATTCGCACCGAAGATGAACGAACTGCGAAGAATGCGTTTGCCCGACACTTCATGGACATGGCCCGGATGACGCGCCACCTTACTGGCCGCCATACTGAATTCAACACGATCCTTGATGGATCCGAAGTTTTCCGCTATGAATCTTATCAACATAGTTTCCACCTTGAATTTTAAGAACGCGGGAATTATATCAAAACATCAGGGGTACGTTCAAGTGTAATTTTCACAATCTGTGAATTTTTCACATCATCGCCTCCTTCTTCAGCGCGACGAAACCGGCCTCGACGGACTTGTCGAACGCCAGCACGTCCTTGAGGACGTCGTCCGCCGCGCGCGGCGGTTCGTATTTGTAGAAGTAGCGGGTAAAGGCGTATTCCGCCCCGGTCTTGACGACAGGCTTCTTCTTCGTCAGATCCTCCTCGAATCGCCACTTGGCCTTCGGAATGTGCGGCAGCACCTCCCGCGCCATGTAGTCCTCGATATTCTCCTTGTACGGGACGACTTCCGTGTCTTTCAGCTTCTCGTCGTAGATCAGCTTGCCCTTCTTGTCGTACTGGAAGTCGGCCTTGCGGTCGGGAACGGACATTCCATCGGCCATCGACTCGTAAAGCTTCTCCGTTGCACGGTCGCGCGTGAGCGCGACCCTCCCATCAAGAAGCCGATGGAGTTCCACAATGAACGGATCGGGGTGGAGGAAGATCTTGCCATCCGCATTCGACCGAAGGATATCCAGCATCTCGTTGTAAATCGGCTCGTTCGCCGTCAACTCTACATACTCGGCTTTCTCTCGGGCATTCAGCACCGGGAGCCCCTTCATCTCCAATGCCTCTTTTCGCGCGGGCGAAAACAACGCGTCGAGCGATCCCGCCGACAGCATCTGGTCGATGCGCTCGTCGGTAATCGCATAGTTTCGACGCTTGGGCGGAATCACCGTATATTCACGGTACATGAAATCCTCGTTGTCGAAGATCTTGCAAAGCTCGTTTTCCTCGAAGTCCGCATAGAGTTTGGCGATCTGCGCACGGCATTCCGGCGTGATCTCGTTGCGCTTCTTGCCGAGTGACTTCTTGAGTGGCCTGCAGATCTTCCGTGCGTCAATGAGCTGCACCTTGCCGCGGCGACGCGCGCTCTTCTTCCGCGAGATAATCCAGAAGTACGTGCCAATGTTCGTGTTGTAGAACAGGTCTTCCGGCAGCGCGATGATCGCCTCCAGATAGTCCTTGTCCAAAAGCCATTTACGAATCTTGCTTTCGCCCGAATTGGCGTTCGATCCGGCGAAGAGCGGGCTTCCGTCCTCAATGATTGCCGCGCGGCCGCAATTCGGATCAAGGATGTCCACCGCCGATTGCACGAAAAGAAGCTGCCCGTCGCCTTTTGCGGGAAGTCCCGCGCCCCAGCGGCCATCCTTGCCCTTCTCGTGTTCGTCCTTGACGGCCTTTTCGGTCTTCTTCAGATTCTCTCCGCCCCACTCCTGCCCGAAGGGAGGATTCTCGATCGCAAAGCGCATCTTCTCCTTGCCGAAGGCATTCGCCACAAATGTATCCTGCTTGTGGATGTTGGAGATGTCCTGTCCCTTGATCAGCATTTCGGCCAGGCAGATCGCATACGACTCGGGATTGACCTCCTGTCCGTACAGATACACCTCCGCGCTCTGATTCAGATGTGTGATGTAGTTGCACGCCGTCGAAAGCATGCCGCCCGTGCCGCAGGCCTGATCCCCGACCTTGACGACAATCCGCTCCTTCATGATGTCGTCCGCGCCTTCGCTCAGCAAGAGGCACGTGCCGAGCTTGGTGACATCACGCCCCGTGTAGTGCTCGCCGGCCGCCTTGTTTTCGGAGAAGCGCCGAATCAGATCCTCGAAGATATATCCCATGCGAACGGAATGGATGCGGTGCGGATCGAGGTCCAGCTCGGAGAAATCCTTGATCACGCCGAACAGCCGCTCCGCCTCGACCAGCGACTTGACGACGCCCTTGAACTTCAGGTTGTCGAGAATATCCCGCACGTTCTTCGAGAACCCGGCATAATACGACCCCTCGTCATTTTCGTCATCCACGCCAATGAAGTTATCCTTCAGGTTCGCCGGATCCTTCAGCAATGACGCCAATGTCCACTGACTGCGGTTGTAGAACATCAGCCCCGCCTTGTCCCGAATGATCTTCTCCGGTGCCGTCGGATTCTTGGCGAGATACGCATTCACCTTTCCCCGCGTCTCCTCAAGCGCACACTCCAACCGCCGGATGATAGTAAAGGGAATGATCACATCTCGATACTGGTCACTCTGGAAATGTCCGCGCAGCGTCTTCGCCACCGACCAGATCTTGTTGGCCTCCTCGGTCACATTTTCCGGCTTGTCATCCCACAGAACGTCAATTGCCTTCTTCTGAGACATCTTCTGACTCCCCTTCACCTTCTGCATTTTCCTCTGCCGCAGGTTCTCGCGACACTCCTTGCCAATCATCGGCTATCTTCTTCCAATCAACATCACGCGCCTTTTGGCGCGTCCATACATCCCAAAAATCAGGATCAGACGATTGAGGTCGTTGCTCTTTGGGCAATTCTCGCATTTGAACCAGCACCGGAAGCTCGGCAGCCCAACCGAGCAAAATCGCCTGCCGCGATGGCAACACGGGTAGGTCGCGCATCAAACCATGCAAGTTATCAGGCAAGAGCCGTTTTACAAGTTCCTGATCCTTGTCATTGCTGATACGATGCAACAAGAACGTATTACATTGCGACAAGACCGTCGGCGACAACTCACTCGGACGTTGCGAAGAAAGAACCAACCCTAAACCGAATTTTCTCCCTTCCCTCGCAATACGCTCAAAAACTTTGCAACAAACAGTTGCACTCCCAACGCCCTCCTCTTCATTTCCATAACGACGTACGAACGAATGTGCCTCCTCCATAACCAACACGGTCGGCAAGGAGACTCCATTCAAACCACGATATTTTTGCAATGCGTCAAAAATCAGGCGCGCAACAACAGCAGCAACAATGTGGATTAACTCAGCCGGGACAAGAGACAAGTCAACAACTGTGACCTTGGCTTTATTGGCGCACAAAAAACCATCCAACCACTTATCAAGTAAAACGCCATCTTCGTCTGACACAACTTTCATCAGACGCCCATCTGTTCTCATAGCACGAATGCGCATCACGAGAAAGTCAATGAACTGTGATACGTTTTCCGCTGTGGCCATTCCTGAGAGATGATCTGTAAAATCTTCAAACTTAAACGGCATGGGCGTATCTTCGCTAAATGTGGCACATGCCTCATCGTAACCAATCGTCTTTATGACATTCTTTAAAGACAAAATCACCGGTGAAATTGAAGCATTCTCAAAATCCCGGAAGAACGTGTACGGCTTGTTTGTTTTTCTGTCAATCCCTGATGCCTCCTTACTTTGTATCAACGTCTCCAACTCGGTCACCAAAGACCCAATGGCCGCCATTAACTCATCATTCTCGACCCGATATTCTTTCACATTGGCCAGAATACCTTTCAGATACTGCCCAAATTTATATGCTTCCTTCAGAGGGTAATCCTCATTCATCCAGTTGGTTATGGTGAACAACTTGTCCGTAAAGTTTGCACGCAGCCGCTCCCGTTGAAGCTTTTGGATAGCTTCATCCCCAAGCAATCCAGACTTAACATCCCGTAATGCTCGGCGCAAAAATGGATCCTGGGTCTTCTGACTCGCATGTGCAAAGGCACACCACTCAGCCCCCGTCCACATCCAATACGGTACTTTAAGCAACGGATCCTGCGAAACCGACAGAACTTCCAACTCAACGTTCTCACCTAAATCTTTAAAACACTGCGCATATTCGCCATTGGGGTCTAGAATCACGAAACGAGAATTGGCCTTTCCTTCTTTCTGAAGATTTACTTTCGCCGCCTCCAATGACCAGCGCACAATTCCCGCGACAGAACAACTCTTCCCGCTACCCGTATTACCCAATATTGCCAAATGACGCCCAAAGAGTCGATCGGGATCAACCTTGACATCGGCATTCTCCGCCAACGGACTGTTACCAATTTTCACGCGGAGGTTCTCACCCGAAGTAACAATCGCCTTGACCTGATCAACCGTCGGCAACAGAACTTGCTCACCAATTGCTGGCAATGAATCTGCGCCACGGGAGAACTTATACTGCCCCTTGTCGGTCTTGGACAACATTCCCAATGGTGCCAGACTCAGCAAACGACTTGCGAACGGGAGTGCAACAAAGGTCTTATCCACTTTAGAACCATAATGCCCCTGGTCACTCAACTCAGCCCACGTTACCTGGCAAACCAGTTGCGAACAATCGCTCGGAATCAACAAGTAACTATTCACCTTAGGGAACAAAACCGGAGTCCCCGTATTCAACGCGACCGACTCCGGCGAATCGAAATCAAGCCGAATCTTCACCTCGTTCGGTGAAACATAAATCACCGAACCAATTCGACGCGCTTCAACACTTTCTACAAGAGTCGTGGCCATTAGACCATCTCCTCTGTTTTCGTTCTATCTTCTCCGCTCGGAGGTTCTTCAAATACACGTCGATCCGCAAGCACCTTTGCCATGCGATTGGTGGCGGTATCAATCGCTGGCTTTGGCAGGTAGTGATCGGTCAATGCTTCCAACGATGCGACATCTTTGCCTACAAGAAGCGACATCTGAGATTTCGCACGGCTCCGCTCGTAAAAATCAGGAATACGCCCAGATGCCTGATCAAATGAAAGGATTACAAGGTGTGTTGAAGCGATTGTCAGTGCATCCTCAATGATACGATTAATGTGGCTATCTCCGAAACCATACCCGTATGTGACCAATGTGCTATTCGGGCGACAAATCGCGGCAGCAAAATCGCGAAACAAATCCACATAAGGATATTCCGCAGTTTCACGATCTTTGGCAGAGTTCGGATAAATGATAAACTCGCGTTTGTTATCAGCGCCATCCTCTGTCAAATACGGAATAATATCAGACGCTCCAAAAGGCACACCCATCCTACGAATAAGCTTACCACACTGGAACCAGTCCAGCGAACCGTGCATTTTTGTGTAACGCACAACACCTTCAAGAAACCTCGGCTCACCGCGAATTCCCGGCGGATTATAATGATAATCAACATCCAACCGAGATGACCTGAAAACGGGAGCCAAGCTACCAACAAACCTATCCACAAGCCGAAGCCCAATCAGATCAGCCGTTTCCTCCAACACTCGGTCATAGTTCGTCGTAAACAAGTTTAACCGATCTTTCCCGCCTGACCGCGCGGCAAAACTCATCAAAAAATTGCCGAGCAAGTTCCACGACTTTCCGCTTTTATCGTTCTTGAGCGTATTTTCATTCGCCAGCAAGTCCTTCACCAACCCCGAAAGCTTATCTTTGATCTCCGCTTCCAGTTTGTCTGCAGCCTTACCAACACCTTGTATCCGCATACCACGCAACAATTCGTTGGCAACACGAATGGTATCCTCAAAATTCTTCGTCCCCCGCCCCAGACGTTTTGCCGAGTCTTCCGCCGCTTTTTCGATCTTCGCGCCGTAATTATCAAACGGCTGCTCCTCCATAGCCCGCGGCTTACCCCCCGTCGCGAAGCAAGCGGCACTCGTCAATCCAGTTCCAATGAGAAGAGACAAATGCTCCGATTGAAACAACGCCGTCAACCATGGCTCAACTCGCTTCCGCAAATCAGCAATCGTGACATCCTCGTCCTTCTGTTTCCATGGTGAATCCGAAAGCGTCTTAAACTTCCCATCCGCGCATGTGGCCAAGCGAACGACCTCCCGATCCTCTCGTACCTTGACAAGATTCGGACTCTTCTCATATTCTTCCTTAGTCATATCGTCACTCCTATTACACACCTTTTAGCAAATTGCTTCAATACTATTATCCGCGCAATTCATAGCCAGTTCAAAGAATTTCTTCGGCGACTTGAAGGACGTGTCTCCGACCTTGAGAAAGCGTGGATGTCTGCGAGCGAAAAGCTGCGCCTCATGGAGCCGCCGACGAACGGCGTCGGATAGTGTTTCGTCAGGATTGAACCGAGCATATCCAATACGCGGACGTAGGACGCGGCCTTGCCGCTTCCGTCCGTGTTCGTGGCGAAGATGGAGTCTGTAAACGATTGCCTCAACATGGCAGGAAGAAGTATATCAAATCGGCAGGATGAATGAAAGCGCGGACGAAAAGCTTGGGCAACTTTCCGATTTCTTGATAGACCAGAACAAGAACGGCTATAATTAGCATACATAAGCTCATTCTCCTGGTACGCGAACGCCCAGACCGTCTCCGTCAGTACCGCCGGAGATGTGCCCATACCCGCGATGAGGATCATGCGGTCACGCGGGACGCGTGACCCTACCATTTCCGCGCTCATCCGATTACCTCCAATGCTACACATCAGCCATACCTCCTGATAAATCAGTCATCATCTTGGCTTCCTCTTCCGCATCGACCTGACGGATGGCTTCGCACAACGTGAAAACCGTTGTCTTGCCCGAAGATCGCGTAAACTGCAAGTCAAGTCCCCCTTAGCGAATGACAATTGATGGCAGCCCGCCCATGCGACCCGTGAGATAGCTCTTCCGGAGATCCGTGTCTTTCCGCGCCTCGGAGAAATCGGAGACGGCGAAAATCTCCGACACCTCGTCGCGGTTGCGCTCGGCGAGCCACATCTCGTCGCGACGCAAAAGCGACTGTGACAAGAGCCCAATGTCATGCGTGGTCGCCAGAAGCTGTCCGCGCGTGTCGTTCGTGCAACCATCCAAGAACGTCATGACCAGCTTGCGCGCGGCATATGTATGCAGGCATCGGTCGATCTCGTCTATGACATAGACGCGATCGCTCGACTTGTTCTCCATGTCGACAAACGCCGGGAGCAGGTCGAGGATGCGCTTCGTGCCGTCCGACTCGTGCTCTAGCTCAAATTCCTCCTCGTGCCCGTCATGGGACACATGGCACGCGACCAGCTTCTCGGCCGTGACGACACCGTCCTTGCGCGTCAGCAGGTAAGGCCAGGTGCGGTCCTCGCTCTCAACTCGCACCGTCAGACCCTCCTTCAGATTGTCCGTGACCGTCTTCACGACCACAGGCGGAATCGGCAAGGCATCCACGCTGACGGGTTTTCGGACAATGCGCTTGATGCCAGTGTCAAAATCGGCCAAGATCGCATTCATGCGCGTAAAATATGGTGCAGACTCATCGGCATAGCGTTCCTTCGGTGCATAGTGCGCATTTGGCGAAATCAGGCAAAGCGTCTTGTCAAACCAGTCATAGACCGGCTTGAAGGCCACGACATTCTGGGTCGAGGCCGTCATCAAGAACAGCTGATTCCCGCGCGTGGACTTGGCAATGAGCTCAAGCAGCTGCCGATCCTGTTCGTGGGCCGCGCCGTACTCGTACGTGTAGGCCTCAGATGACGCATCGTAAGTCCGTTCGAAACGCACGTCTTCGGCTGGCGCCGTCTCGCGGAACAGTTTTTCATGCACGACGCGAACTCCGTCCACGGAAAACTCATAAGCATAGACATCATCGCCTATAAGAAGGCGGAACGCCATAGTTGTCGGCTTCTTCCGGCTGTCAGCATCCAGCAGATACGGCTCAACGGGAATACGCGCTTCCGGAGCGAGGAAATACCCTCGCGACACCATGAACTTGGCAAAGTCAAGTGCGCGGAAGAAGTTTGTCTTTCCGCTGGCATTTCCACCAAAAAGCATGGCAATAGGCAGAAAACGAGCCTGCAAACGCTTCACTTTCGTCACGCGCTCACCATGATGCTGCTCCCTTGTCGCAACAAAAGTAATCTCGCATTTGTTGCGATAAGACATCCAGTTTTCTGTTGAAAAACTAATTATCATCCTTCTCCCCCGACTTTTCAAGACAGTATTGTACCAAATTCAGCCTCTCCTTGTCAAACGGAAGACGCGAAAATATCGCCTCGTTTGTATGGGCGGCGAAACCATACATGGGCATAATCATTTCTTGAACATGGTACACCCACCTTGCTCACAAAGCCCATGTGCGCCCCTTTGGAAGCGCCATGGCGCAGGTTCACAGCCCGCGCAGGGACTCGAGGAGATGCCGCAGGGGCGCGTCGCGGCGACGGATGTCGAAGGCGATGAAGACGGAGTCGGGGTGGTTCGCCAGCCGCCTGGCCGCGATCCTCAGCCTCGCATGATTCACCGCGATACGCCACTCGTCCGCCGGCCACGGAGACATCTCCACCATGCGCCGGAAGAGCGCCGCCAGCCTCTCGCGCTTCTGGGGCGTCAGTTCCGAGCGCCTCGCGCGTTCGGTGAAGGCATACGCGGCGTCCTCGCAGGCGAGTCCCTGCGTAAGGTCGTCGGTGTCGAAAACCGCCGCGAACCGGTCGCCGTCGAAGCCGTAGTTCTTCGGCTGCAGGTCGCCGTGTATCGTCACGAGCTTGCGGCCGCCGTAGGCGCGCTCGTCCTCGGGCACGGACAGAATGGGCCTGATGACGCGCCCGGCGAGCCTGTGCCGCAGGGAATAGCAGTTGAGTCTGGCGTACTCGCCGCGCGGAGACTCCTCCTCCTCGAGCGGCGCGACGGGGCCTCGGTATGCGGCGAGGGCCTCGGAGAGCGAGATGCAGCCGTCGAGGAAGCTGCGCAGCTGGCCATCCGTCATGTCCTCGGCGTTGACGCGCGCGGCGGACTTCCACTCCAGGCACAGCACGGAGTGTCCGCAGAACTCCAACGCCTCCGGCAGGACCGGACGCGGCAGGAAAGGCCGTTCCGCGGCAGACAGGAAGGCAAGCGCCCGCCTTGCGGCGTCCGGCTCCGTCACCTTCACGAACATCGGCTCGCAGCCGATGGCCGTCGCCTTGAAGACCGGCCAGGCGCATTCGACGTCCAGAGGCGTCAGGTCGACCGCCACAAGCCTGAGGCTCTCGGCCAGAAGGTCGGCGAGGTGGCCTGCGTCAACGGAGACGTGCTTCACTTGCAGCCCTCCATGATGTCCTTGACCCAAGGCGCGGGGAGAGTCCAGGTGTTGAGATGCCTGCCGCGGTAGCCCGCGATGGCCTGCTCCGGCGAAGGGTCGCCGTGGAAGCAGAGTATGCGCATGTCCGCCGGACGGCGCGGCGCGAGGAAGTGGTTGAGAGGCCAGGGCCAGGTACAGCTGCGCTTGAAGGAGCACACGAAGTTCGCAGGCCACCAGTTCACGTTCGCCTCGCCCACGGCGTGGGTCATGAAGCGCTGCTCCGTCGAGAACACCTCCATGTCCATGGCCTGCGCCATCTCACGGAGAAAAGTTCGGTAGACGTAGTCGAACCGCCCGCCGGCCTCGAAGCGGAAGCAGGAAGAGTTCCCGACGAACGGACGAGGCCTCAGGATGCGCTTGCGGAACTCTATCCAGTTGTGGATCATGCAGAACTCGCCGGGGCGGTAGTCGAAGAAGCAGTCGAGCGAGCCGACGATCAGCTGGTCGATGTCGAGGAAAAGCGTCGGTCCCTCCAGCCCCGCGAACCCCTTCCGGAACACGGTGAGCTTCGACAGCAGATTCGGCCATGTCGGGTAGTATTTGTTCAGCTGCATCCCCGGCGGCTGCTCGTCGAACGGCGCAGTCTCGACGCCTGCGGCGAGGCCGGACGGATCGTCCGTCACGCAGACGAACCTGAACGGACGCGACAGATTCGCGCTCACGCCGCGGTAGAGACGGTTCACGTAGTCGGCGCCGTAGCGCTTTCCCCACTTGAGACAGAGGACGTTGACCTTGTCCGACATGTCATACCCCCTTCTTACCTATATTTTTTCTTTCTCGCCGCGGGATCAGCCAGGATCTCGCGGTAGAGCCCTATAGTGCGTTCGCAAGTGGCGGCGACGGAGAAACGCTCGTTTACGGAACTGACCGCCGCGGCCTGCATGCGGGCGCGCTCTTCCTGGTCCATGTCGAAGACCGCGTCCAGCCTGGCGGCGAGCGCGCCGACGTCGCCCGGCGGCACGAGGAATCCCGTCACGCCGTCCTCAATCGTCTCGCAGGCGCCGCCATGCGCAGTTCCAACCACTATCCTGCCCGTCGCCTGGGCCTCGGGGATTACTCGTCCGAATGCCTCGGGCTGTCCGCTCGATGCGTTCACGGCGACGTCGCCTGCGGCATAGACGAGCGGCATGTCGTCGCTGCGCTCCAGGAACGAAACGCGGCGCCCCGGCGGAAGCGCCGCTGCCAGGGCCCTGAGCTCGGCAGAATAGTCGACGCGCCCCTGGTCCGAGCCGACGAAGAGCATCCCGAAGCGCTCGTGGCGCATCTGCGCGGCGGCGGCCAGGAGCAGATGCTGCCCCTTCCAGCGCGTGAGGCGGCCGGCCATGACGATCAGCGGGGCGTCGGCCTCGAAGCCGTGCTCGCGGCGGAACCCCGCTATCGCCTCGGGGGTGGCGGCGTCCGGACGGAAGCGCGCCGTGTCCGCGCCGTCGTGTATCGTGACCAGCTGTCCCGGAGCCGGATTGTACACGCTCTCCACATGGCGTCGCACGAAGTCGGACACGCATATGGTCTTGAGCCCCGCGAGCATCACGCGGTTGTACGGCAGCTTCAGGCAAGCAGGCTTCGTCCCGTACACGCCGTGGTACGTTGCGAGCCACGGGAAGCCGGCCCTCCGCGCCGCGATCCGCACGCTCCACGCGGGGGCGCGCGACCGGACGTGCACGAGGTCGTAGCCGCCGTCGTGCACGAGGCGCGCGATCCGCCCGGCGTTGGCAATGATGCCGAACGGGCTCTTCGTCGCCAGCGGCAGCGCGTGATGGGGCACGCCTGCGGCGTCAAGCCTGGCGACCATGCTTCCGCCCGCCGAGGCCACGCCATTCGGGACGCCGCGCGCCTGGAGCTCGAGCGCGAGCTCAACCGCGTCCCACTCGACGCCCCCCTGCTCAAGGGCCGGCAGCACCTGCAGTATCCTCATCGCGACTTCGCCTCCCTCGCCGCCAGTGCCTCGAGGTCCTCGGGCCTCGGCCAATTGCTGAAGAAGTTGTAGTTGAGCACCCAGCAGGACGGATGGCGGCGCACAATCCGCGCAATGTCATTGGCGCAGCGCTGCGTAGTGGCCCACACGTCACGGGCCTCCGCCGGCGATATGACGTCCACGACCTCGCAGCGGAAGCGCCCGTCCCTGAGCGGACGCGACCATGCGACGGCGATCGGCACGCGGCCCTTGGCGGAGAAAAAGGCGGGCGCAGCGGAGACCGTCATCGGGTAGCCGAAGAACCTCACCCATACGCCGCCGTGCTTCGGCGACACGCTCTGGTCGACGAGCAGCCCGAGGGACTTGCCGTCCTTCAACCCCTGCATGAGCGGCTTGAACGCGCCGTCCGCATGGACGATCTCCTGCCCTATCGACCGACGGGCCCTCATCAGCAGCGCCGTCATGCCGGATGTTCCGATGTCCTTCGCGACCGACATCATCGGGTGCCCTTCCAGGAACGCCAGCTGGGACAGTATCTCCCAGCAGCCGATGTGTCCCGAGACCGTGACGGCCGGACGGTTCTCGGCCAGGAAGCGCCGACCCTCTTCGCACATGACGCCGGTCGCGGCCGCGCGCTCCTTCGCGCGCCGACATGTCCAGAACGCATAGCCTACTGTCCTTGCCATGTTCCGGTAGGATCGGCGGATGATTCTCTCCTCGTCCCTAGTCGGGTTGTAGCTCACCTTGTCGGGATTGAAGGAGAAGAGCCCGTGAATCGGGGGGCGTGCGCCGCGGACTATCCGCAGGTTGGCGAGCGCACGCCTCTTTCCTCGCCTGTCGAAGCGGTACATGACGCGCGACAGGGCGTCGCAGAGACCGTAGAGCCATGGGCGCGGCAGCCACGGTATGATGCAAAGCCCGAGCCCGATGCCGACCCACTCAAACGGCACCAGGAGGACGTGCCTCAGCTTGCGTGTCCTGCGAGCCTCCATGCCCTACCGGGGCGCATTCGCGCCAAGCTTGCGGTCTATTGCGAGCTCGTCGCCCCAGGCCTCGACGACCGACGGGTCGGAAGGCGCCGTGCCGAGCGACAGCTTGAAGAACCCCTCGTAGGCGTCCCTGCCGTTGAGCCCCTTGAGGGAGAACGCCACGTCCTTCGTGCCTGCGGGCACCCGCCCCACGAACTCCAGGGTTCCGCCGCGGTAAAGGTTGCGCAGCAGGCGCGGGTACGCCTCGGCGCGCGTGCCCGACGCGAAGACGATGCGCAAGTCGGTCAGCACCGGGTCGCGGAAACGCTCGGTGAGGCTCTCGATCCCGCTGCCGGCGCGGCGGCGCTGCCATCCTTCGAAGATGAGGCTCTCGCCGCGGTTCCCGCGGGTAAGGACGTCTATCAGCGCGCGGTTCGCGGACGACTTGACGCCGTACATGTACACGGACACGAGGCCGTCGTTAAGCGCGGTGAACTTGGAGAGGATCGCCCCTGTGTCGCTGACGCCGGCGTTGGCCTCGCCGTCTGTCACGACGAGCGCGATGAGCGGGCGCCCGGGGTCGCGCGGCAGCGTGAGCACGGAGCTGATCGTGGAGAACACGTCGGTGCGGCCGTGCGCGGCCAGATTGGATATCCACGCGTCCGACCGGTCGAACGACGCCTGCGTGCACGGCTGCCATGTGCGGAACGCATACGAGAACCTGTCGCGGAAGGCGACGAGGTTGAACCTGTCGCCGGAGTTCGCGGCGCTTCGGAGAATGCTCTTTGCGGCCCCCTTGATCGATTGCATGCGGTCCTTGCCGATCGAGCCGGACGCGTCGATGAGCACGACGAAGTCCTTCGGTACAACCGCCAGCGACGCGCGCGGCGAGAGCATCACGCGGAAATACGTCCATCCGCCCTGCGAAGACGCCGTCACGACCGCGTTGACCGACTTCGACAGCTCCTTCGCGTCCTCGGCCGTCACGAGCGTGTGCACCGCCTTCTTCTCGGCTGCCACGACCTGCTCGTCGACCTTCTCGTAGACCTCCTCCGCCGGCTTGAACGAAGGCGGCGGCGCCTTCCGCGAGGCCTCCTCGCGCATGATCTTGGCAGGAGGGAACGCCTCGGCGGGCTCACTTACTTCGGCGGCGGGCGGCGGAGTCTCCGGAGGCGGGGGCGGGGCTGCGCGCACCACGGGCTTGGGAACCTCCATCGAGAAGGACGGGGCCGAATCCGCGGCGACCTTCGGCGTCTCGATGCGCGTGACAGGCATGGCGACCGTGTTCTCGGCGGACTTCCCGCCCGTCTTCACGGGGCTCACGTCGAACACCGGGGCCGACGGCGGCGGCGGCACGGTGTCGTAGACCGCCGACGGCGCGGGGGCGTCAGGCGCGCGGACGGGATCCGCTGAAACCGCCTCTGACACGGGAACGGCGACTTCCGCGACCGGAGCGTCCTTCACCGCCTTCAGGTCCTCCAGCGCGTTGATGCCCAGGGGCTCCGGCCGAGGCTCGGCCTTCGTGACGCGCATCGGCGCATGGTGCGACCGGCGCACCTCGTCCGTCACGACATGGGTCATGACCTGTGGCCGGACGAGCATCATAAGCCCGACATGGATCGCCACAGACACCGCGACTGCGACGAAAACGACTTCCTCGCGGCGCTCTTTCGTCATTTCGCGGCCTCCGGATGCGCGGCGAGGATGCGCTTCGCCTCCTCGCAGAGGTCCTTTTCGCCTTCGAACAGGGAGACTACGACCGTTGCATAGGCGCACGCCGACTGCGCGTCACCCTTCTGCTCGGCGTTCTTGGCGAGCGTCACGTACGCCTCGGCGCGGGCCCGTGCGTCGGACGCATTCAGCGCTATCGCCTTCTTCAGCGAAGCGTCCGCCCGCTCGAACTCGCCTGCGCGGAACTCGAGCTTTCCGAGGCGGAGAGCCGCCCCGGCCGCCGCAGCCGTGGCTGGCTTCTCGGCAAGGCTCTTGCGGTATGCGTCTATCGCCGCGGCGTACGACTCCTTGCGCTCCTCGCACTCGCCGAGCAGGGCCCAGCCCGCCTGGCGCCACTCGGGGGAATCCCCCTTTGTCAGCTCGCGGGCACAGATCTCGGCCTCTTCGCCGCCGAGGAACTTCCCCACGGCCAGAATGTGGGCCGCGCTCATTCTCGCGCAGGCTCCGTCGCGGACAAGCGCGGTGTACGCCTTGCGCGCGGCGTCCATCCTGCCGGACTTGTAGTCGTAGTCCGCCACCAGCAGCCTCGCCTCGCGCGACTCGTCAAGGGAGAGCCCGACCTCAACCGCCTCGCGCAGATAGCCGGCACCCGTTTCCTCGTGGCCAAGCTTCATCGCAGCCATCCCGCGCCAGTAGAGCGCCTCGGCGCGACGCTTTCCAAGGCGACCGGTCGCAAGCGCCTCGGCGAGCGCAAGCTCCGTGGCCGACCAGTTCCCTTCGGACGCGGCAATCATGGCGCGGCGGAACATCGCCTCCGCCGCTTCGTCGGTGCCTGGGAACTTCTTCGCCACCTGCGCGTATTCCTCTGCCGCCGCGTCCTTCTTGCCGGCCTTCTCGTAGGCCCATGCGAGGCGTATCTGGTCGGACGCCAGCTTCGAGAGCCCGAAGCTGCGCCTCGCCGTCTCGACCGTCTTGAGCGCGTCCCCGCCCTTGCGTGCGGCTTCGAACTCGATGCGCGCGATAGGGAGCTCGGCGTCTGCGCGGTACCGGCCCTCCGGGAAGTCCTCAAGGTACTTCCGGAACAGCTCCAGGGCCCGGGCGCTGTCGCCCGTGGCGTATGCGCATGCCGCGCGTATGTAGGAGAGGTCGTCCGTGTCGCCATCACCGCAGGCCGCGGCCGCGTCGGCGTAGCGCCCTTCGAGGAAGTCGCACCAGACGGACATCGTCCGCGTCTCGGCCACGTGCTCCCCGTCGGGATGCAGCTTGCGGTACCTGCGGTACAGGCTTCCGGCCTCTCCGTAGCGGCGGTCGCGATAGCACTGCAGGGCGGCGAGGTAAAGCGCCTCCCCGCCCATCGGGCCTCCTGTGAAGGCAATGCCAAGAAGTATCTCGATGCCCTTGCGGCGGACGGCCGGATCCTTCGACGAAGTGAGCTTCGTGCCGATCTTGAGATTCGCATATGGGGCGTACTTGCCCTTCGGGTCCAGCTTCACGCAGCGCTCGAGCACCGCGATGTCGGAAGTCTCGGAGCCCAGGTAGTAGAGCGCTGCGGCGCGGATGTCGGGCGACACGCGGTCGGAGTCCAGCTCGGCGAGCAGATGCGAGCGCTCCGCTCCCTTGGCCCCCATGGCGTACATGAAGCGAGCGCGCGCGGCGTGCCTGGAGTCGGGATGCTTGTTGAACAGCTCGGCGTAGCCGCGCCTGGCGGCGTCGTTCCGCCCCTGGACGCGGTCGCACTCGGCCAGGCGGAAGACTATCTCGTCGGCCGCCACGCTCTTCACCCCGACGAGCGCACGGTACTCCGTCTCCGCGTCGGCATAGCGACCGCGGTTGAAGAGGCGGTCGGCCATCGCGAGACGGTCGGTCGGCAGGACGGCGATCGCCAGCGCCAGGGCCGCGAGAATCACTTGCCATCCCCCTCTGTCGCAAGCGAGAAGTTCCAGACGTCCGCAGAGCGGCAGACGTCGATCACCCCTACGAGCTTCTCGTACGGAGTCGCGCGGTCGGCGCGTATGATCACCGGCTGGCCGGGATAGAACTTCGATATCCTCGCCAGGCGGGACTTCAGGTCGTCAAGGGCGAGCTCGCGCCCGTTCACCTTGACCTTGCCGTCCTTGGAGAGATTGACCACTATCTCGCCCGGAAGACGGTCCGGCTCCTGCGCGGTCGCCGCGGACGGCAGCTGGATGGAAATCTCGTTCTCCCACTGCGAAAAGACACTTACTGTCACGAAGAAGCACAGCAGGAGGAAGATCACGTCGAGCATGGACGTGAGCGCCAGCGCCGACGCGCGCGACTTCGTTCGGCGGACGAACTTCATGCAAGCTCCTCTATCTCCGCGATGCGGCGCTGGGCGCGGCGGCGGAAGTAGGCATGCGCGAGAAGCGACGGAATCGCGACGACGAGACCGAAGATGGTTGTGACGATCGCCTGCGACACTCCCTGGGCGAGGACGACGGGCTTCGCGCCGGCCGCGACGTCGGACGCTATGCCGCCGAACGCGCGGAACATCCCGAGCACGGTGCCGAGGAGGCCCACGAGCGGGGCGATCGCCGCGATGTCCGCAAGCCAGTCGACCGCCGACATCATGCGGTCCGCGATGCGCCCGCCCTCCGCGGCGGGGTCCTTCGCGGCGCGGATGCGGGAGACGGCCTCCGGCACGCAGATGCCGCGCCGCTGCGAATACCAGAGGTAAAGCACAACCGCCAGCCCGATGACCGAGAAGAACGCGAGCACCCACATGAGGGGGCCGCCGAAGTTCCATGCCTGTTCAAATGTTATGTCGCCCATTTCTGTCTTGCCTTTCCAATCGACCCTGAGTTGCGGCCCCTACGGGCCGTTTGCGTAAATTATACCAAAAATACGCGCGAAGTGCGGATGAAATCGACGGCGCCCTCCGGCAGGCGGCATGGCGTCAGATCAGCGGCTTCAGGAAATCGAGGGATTTCGCAAGCGGCTCGAGCGAGTCCGGAATCGCCTCGGCCTCGACGACGTACCATGCCACGTCTTCCGTAGCAAGGTAGTCGAGGACTTCCTTCCACGGGATGCACCTGCCGCCGTCCGTGGGCTTCTCGCCGAGCGTGGCCGTCGCTGAAGGCACGTTCTCCTTCAGGTGCATAGAGTAGTGCCGGCCCCTGTATTTCCTGAGGAGCGGCAGCAGCCCGTCGCCGATCACGTTGAACGAGTTGCTCGTGTCAACCTGCTGCTGCAGAAGCGGCGACGCCTCGGCGAAGATCGTGTCCCAGGCGGTGACGCCGTTGAACTTTACCCTGAAGTGGTCGTAGGTCGTGTGTATGCCGACCTTGATCCCGTAGGGAACTGCCGCCTCCGCGGCGCGGGACATGTCGCGCCCGAACTGGCGGTACTCCGCCTCCGTCTTGCATATCGCATGCGGCGTCGTCACGGAGTCGAAGCCGGCCTCTGCGCAGAAGTCAAGCGTCTTCGCGAGGCCGTCGCCCTTCAGGTCGACGAATCCGTTCACGTGCGTCCCCATGCCCAGCATTCCCGAGTCGGCGAGGTACTTCCTGATTTCCTTCGCCGAGTGTCCGCCGTAGCCGGCGAACTCCACCCCGTCGTAGCCGGCATTCTTGAGCCCCTCGAGGCACCATTCCGGCTTCTCCCAGAATATCTTGTGGATTGAATACAGCTGCGCCGCGAGCCTCGGCCTGCTGCGGTCGCACAGCGGACAGCAGCACCCTCCCGCCGCCGCAGCTGCGGCGAACCCGCCAAAGCACCTCAGGAAGTCTCTCCGGTTCGTTTTCATTCTCCTCGCTCCTTTCGCGCGGCACAGTATACCATAATACCCACGGCCGTATCAATTTGGGTGGAAGCCGGAGGCGATCTTCTTCATGCGGTCGGCAAGCTCCTCCTCGGTCAGCGCCGCCGCCTTGAGCGTTCCGCCAACTATCTCGCAGTTCTCGCAGTTTATCAGCTCGATCGGCATGTTGCAGTCGACGTTCACAAAGCGGATGTCGCTTATGGGATGCTCGGGATATCCCCATATCAGCGCGTTCTCGCTGGCCTTCGCGCGAATGTTCGAGAATCGCAGCCCGCGCATGTCCGTGCCCTTTATCCCGTGGTACGACGCGCGCAGGAACCAGCGGCAGTCGGCTACGGCGACGTTGTCGACCAGCATGTTGGCGTAGCTGACGCCATTCGTGCCCCACGACGTGCAAAAGTCCAAGGCAACGCGCGAATCCCATATCACGACGTTCGACACCGTCACGTCGCTGATCTTGCCGCTGCCCACGCCGAAGCGGAACGCACAGGAGCTCGAAGACACCGTGCAGTTGTTTATCGTAACGTAGCGCGTGTCCTGTGGGCGCTTGAGCCTGCCGCCCGCCGCCCTAAGCGTTATGCCGTCGTCGGAGTCGCGCAGATGGCAGTCGCTTATCGAAACGTGCTGGCAGCAGTCCACGTCGATGCCGTCGCCCTGGTAGATGTAGCAGTCGGCGGCAGAATGCCACGTCCTGCCGGTGCGGATGTCCACGCCCCTCACGAAGACATGCGTGCATCCGTGCAGGAAGAGCGTCCAGTACGCCGGGTTGCGGAGACGAATGTCCCGCACCCTCACGTCCTCGCACTCCACAAAGTACACCATCTGGCTTGGCCGCCAGGGAATTGCCTGTCTTTCGTAGTGCTTGCCGTCGGGCCTGAGCATGAACGCCGCACCGTTCCCGTCGATCGTGCCCGGCCCCCGCAGCGTCACGTTCTTCTGCTCTATGCACATGAACAGATGTGCGCCCGAGGCGTTCTCCGTAATGCTGCGCCCGTTCTGGGGGCAGACGTCATAGGCGTTGTAGTCCTCCCTGTCCGGGCTGCCTTTGATCGTCGCGCCGGGGCCGACGCAGAAGTCGACGTGGCTCTTGAGGTAGATCGTGCCCGAAAGGTAGACGCCCGGCGGCACCTCGACCGTTCCGCCGCCAGCGGCATTGCAGGCGTCGACGGCCTTCTGGATCGCCGCAGTGTCCTTCGCGACTCCATCCCCCTTCGCGCCGAACGCCCTCACGTCGTAAGACGCGCCATTCGCGGCGAAGCCAATCCCCGCAACGCAAGCCAACAGAAACATGTTCTTCATTTTCCCATTATCCCCTTTGCGTTCCGCGGGGCCTGTCCCCACCGATTTCCTGACCGTGAACTGGAACGGATGGCCCCTCGCCTCGTCCCCCCCAGGTACGCAATGCTACCCATCAGGTCCGGCGTCCCCACGGACGTCGTCGTGAACGACGACGAGTTCGCGTACTCCAGATAGAAATAGTACTGCACCGTCATGCCCACCGTGAACTTGTCGGTCGGGATGGAGCCCGCGTAGTAGCCGTTGCCGTCGTATTTCGGCTGCCAGCCGTCGCCGCGCGGCTCGGGCTCCATCGTGAGCGTCGCCCAGGCCTTGTTGCCCACCTTGTACTTCAGCTGCACCTTCGTGTGGGCGTCATCCCCGGTCGTCGGGTTCACGCCCAGCCGGACGTACGGATGGTCGCCCAACGCGACCTCCAACGGCGTCCGCATCGTCTCCGAAGCGTACGGCTCCGTGTTCGCCGGGTAGTGCCACGCGTTCCCCGCCATGTAATCGATGTCATCCGGCTCCATCGTGCCGAAGACCTTATACTGGACGGTCGTCCCCGTCAACAGACGGTCGTCCGCCCAGTTGTTGAAATACCCGCGCGCGTTTTCGCCGAACGCCGCCGTGCCTCCCAACAAGGTCAAACCAGCCGCCAAAACCAACTTCTTCGCCATGTTCATATACACCTTCCGCCCCCCGTCCACCGCCGATGCCAGCGCCGAGCGCGTAGGATCCGGAATGGTTGTTTGTAATCGCTCTAGCTTATCCATTGGCCGGATATTATACCAAAACGCAGACGAAAAACGCTCACAAAATCGCCTGCCTCACCCATCGCCGCGGCATTTTGCGGCCGCGAAGCGCCGAACTCCACGTGGCTCGTCTCCACAGCGTTCCGTCCCCTCCGTCCTGATGTGGACGCTCCGGCGTCCAGAATCCCACGAAAAAAGGCGGGCGGGCCGAAGCCCGCCCGCCACTGCGCACCAGCCGCCCGCCACTGCTCACTCGTTCGAGACGATGTGGACCGGCATCACGAGCGTCTCCGAGACCTGCGCATCGGGATCCTCGGCGTTGGGGTGGCAGAACTCGATCATCAGCTTCGCGTTCGGGTAGTCGCCAGGGGCGACGGGGCGCTCCGGCTTGCTGTCGAGCTTGATCTCCGCCGCGCTCCTGACGTCGAAGTCCAGGGCGACGGGCTCCTCGTCGGGCTCCAGCAGGATGAACGCCATGTTGACGCCCCAGCCCGGCGCCGTGCCGGTGAAGCCCTCGCCCCTCGCCCTCCACGTGTCGCCGTAGGTGAACGTGTCGCCGGTCTCGTCGTCCGCGAGCGTCATCACCTTCACCAGCCCGTCGCTCGTCTGCGCGATGGGCACGGGTTCCGGATCGACGACCCTGAGGTACTTGACCTTGCGGAACGATGTCTGGAGCGGCCCCGCCGCGTCGCCGCCGCGGGACTTGACGACGAGCTTGTAGTCGCCCGCTTCGAGAAGCTCCGCAGTGTGCGCCGTGAAGAGCTGCTTCGAGACGACCTCATCGACCGTCAGCGGGAAGGTCGTCCCGAGCGAGTTCTGCAGGAACACCGCCGCGCCCTCGTCAGAAAGCACCATGTTGAACCCCGCCACGCGGAAGACGTGCTTGCCGTGGATGAGGTTCATGGGCTTCTGCTCCTCGATGTCCATCGCGTTGTCAACGCGCACCCGCGTCACGTCCGCGTCGGTGACGATTGTCGCCGTCACGTCCGCGAGGTCGAGGCGCAGCCTCTCGTCGAGCCTGAGCGCGAGCTCCAGGGCGTTCCGCGTCGGGTCAAACGTGGCGTCAGCCGTCGGGAACGACCCCGTGATCACGGCGCAGACGACTCCGATGTCGGTGTGGACGCGCACAAGCGACTCGGCCTCCAGCGCGGCGATTGCGTCGAACGCCCCGCCGAGGAT